>CALMVY010000304.1 GCA_937873245.1 uncultured Arthrobacter sp.
CGGCCCGCGAAGTATTCACAGTTTGACCATTCCACCAAACAGCACCGGGCCGATTGCGCATCCTGTCACAAATTTCCTTCGAAAAACTGGAATAAGGTAAGGACAGGCGATGCCGCTTTTCCTGACATCACCGAGTACCCCTCTCATAATTCCTGTGTGAAGTGCCACGCGCAGCAGTTCTTTCGCGGTGCCCGGCCAATGATCTGCTCGATCTGCCATACGGCGGCATCGCCCCGTGGGGCTCCTCGGCATCCGTTCCCGAACCCGCGTGAAATTTTCGACAGATCCGCCAAGGGCAAAACGGCCGTGTCGGATTTCGCTATACGGTTCCCTCACGAAACACACATCGAGATAGTTTCGTCGATCAGGTCGAGCAGAGCCAGCTTTGTGAACGCGTCCTTCGTCACTTCTGACCGACGCCAGGCATCCGAACAGAGTTGTGCGGTATGTCACAAGACCATGGAGCCGCAAGGTGACTCGGACCAGGAATACCTGACCAAGCCGCCGGAAAAGCTGGGGGACGCTTTCTGGCTTAAAAAGGGTACCTTTAAGTCGATCCCGACGTCTCACGCGACCTGCTTTACTTGCCATTCGGCCGATTCGGGCATGAATCCGGCTCCTTCGAGCTGTGCGACGTGCCACCAGCTCAAACAGGCTCAGCCGGCGGCTGACATGCCCGGAAATGCCCGGGTCATGACGGGGGACAATAAGATGATGGTCGACCTGTGGGCCCGCCGAAACTCGACCGGCGTCTTCCGGCACGAGCATTTTGCCCATGTTGAGTTAAGCTGCTCTACCTGTCATAACGTGACGGCGATGAACACGGCCGATCCGGCATCGACGCGTGTCCAGGTTGCATCCTGCGCGACCTGTCATGCCACAGCAACAAGTGACGAAGGCGGTGCGTTGAATTACGAGGCCGATATGAAGAAGAAGGATGCTGCGTTCCAATGCGTCAAGTGTCATGTGGTCTTCGGCAAATCAGCGATACCCGAGTCGCATCTCAAGGCGATCGCAGCGGCGGCAGGAAAATAATATGAGCAAACTGCGAACCTCATCGCATCACGGCACCACTTCCACTTCTATAAAGTGTGCTGTGATACTGGCGGCGGTTTTGTTCTCAGCATTCGCATGCTCGGACGCGCCAACGGAGCAGGGGCCGACAGAGGCCCCCCCGATCGAGGTTGCCGCGACCGTAGCCCCGTCGCCGGTTCCGACGGCCAGTGACTATTCTAAATTCACGCATTCCAACGCCGCCCATGACGCTTTGCCGTGCCTTTTATGCCATACCCGTGAGGAAGGTGCGACCCGAGTGAGTTTCCCGGGAGGAGACGGACACCTTCCGTGTGCGGGCTGTCATGCAGTGGAATTTGAAAAACCTCAAAGCACAATGTGCTCGATCTGTCATACTGATTCTCAGAAAGGCGTTCTAAAGTCCTTCCCTCCGCTGAGAAGCTTTAATGCTCGCTTCGATCACGGCCGTCATCTGCGGGAGACCAATTGTGCAACCTGCCACAAACCCTCTCGGCGAGGCGTGGCTTTGTCGATACCTGCCGGAAGCAACGCCCACGCTACGTGCTTTGCCTGCCATGGGCCGCAGGCGACGAGCGGAGACGTTAATATAGGTTCATGCAATACATGCCATCAACCCGGAAGGCCGCCGTCAGTTTCAGATTGGGCTAAGTCATTCAACTTTGGGTTTAGCCATGCCGATCATAGCCGGAGAAATCTTAATTGCTCCACTTGCCACTCAATTCAGGCCGGTGCTTCCCGCGGCAATCAGGTTACTGCCCCTCAAGCTGTTATGCATCTTGCATCCGGACGGTCCCAGAGCTGCGGCACCTGCCACAACGACAAGCGAGCCTTCGGTGCCGAAGACTTTGCTAATTGCAAAAGGTGTCACGAGGGAAGCAATTTCGGCTTCTGACATTCCGCGAAGTTTTTCGCAGCTGCCCGCGTACAAAGTCTTCTTTGAACACACTCAAACGCTTAGAATAGCCGCAAAACCACTGTATTTCTTGGTGTTTACATGCTCGAGGCTTGGCACGAGCTTTGCCATAGTAATAGACGCAGGGGTGCTGATAGATCGGTACTTCTACAACAATTACTTAGGAGTACATCAATGACTACAAATCGTATCAAGCTAATCGCGATCATATTCATTTTATTAATCGCTGTTGTCACAGCATTTTACAGTGGTTCGCCAGCTGTCACGGGCGTCGCGGCCGCTGAGGAACCAGCCGCAGTCTACAAAGCAAAGTGTGCTATGTGCCATAGCCCCAAAGCCGAGAAATCGTACGACCCAGCAAAGTCTGACGAACAACACGTTGAAGCAATTTTAAAAGGAGTGAAGGGCGCCAAGCCGCCGTTCATGCCCAGCTTTGAGGCAAAGGGAATGACGGCGGACGAAGCGAAAGCTCTAGCTGTTTACATGCGTTCTCTCCGTCAACCCGCTGAATAAGCTGCAGGCACCAGCGGGCAGTAAAAGAAGTCCTGGCTGCAGCGTTTTTCGGGATCGTTCTACAAAACGAACACGGTGCAGCCATGGCTTTCTTAATTCATTTATCGACGATCTTATAGGACAAGTGTATGAACGAAGATATCAATCTTAGCCAGCCTCCGGAACCGGGAAAGACCAAACCTCTTGTCCCCAGCCTTCTTCGTAACTACATTAGTTTCGTTGGCATGGCCATAATCATAGCCGTCTTTACGAGTATCGTTTTGCTGGTTCTGATAGAGGCGACATCTCCTGTGGAAAATGCCTACATGGGGATCATCACTTACATCATACTCCCGTCGATTCTGATATTCGGCATTGTTGTCGTGATCACCGGGATGATCATCGAGAGACAAAGGCGCCGAAAAATGGCACCGGACGCCATCCTCGCTTTTCCTAAACTCGATCTTAACGACCCATCAACACGACGGCGGCTGATGGCGTTTCTCATTTTGACCTTCTTGTTCGTTTCCGTGAGTGCGTTCGGCAGTTACCGAGCGTTTGAATATACGGAGTCCGTCTCCTTTTGCGGAGAGACCTGCCATACCGTCATGAGCCCGGAATTCACGACTTACAAGGCTGGTGCCCACTCGCGCGTCCGCTGCGTGGACTGTCATGTTGGTTCAGGTGCAGACTGGTATGTAAGGTCGAAACTCTCGGGAGCCTATCAGCTGTATTCCGTGACATTCAATAAGTATTCGAGGCCGATAACCACGCCCGTGCACAACCTTCGGCCGGCACCTGACACGTGTGAACAGTGCCACTGGCCGGAGAAGTTTTTTGGGGCCCAGCTTAAGGTGTTCAATCGATACGGTAATGATGAAGCAAACACCCTGCGTCAACAGAGGATGCTCATAAACGTCGGCGGCGGAGCGGCGAGCTCCGGCCAGGTCCAGGGGATACACTGGCATATGAATATCGCGAACGAGGTCTCATATATCTCGACCGATGAGCAGAGACAGGAGATCCCGTGGGTCAAGATAAAGGACGCGCAAGGGAACCTTACGGAGTATTTCGACCGCACCCGTCCGATGTCAGACGCGGAGAGGCAGAGACCGGTCCGAACTATGGATTGCGTCGATTGCCACAACCGTCCGGCTCATGTGTATCAGCCGCCCGATGTGTCAGTCGACCAGGCGTTTACGTCCGGTAAACTCGATCAGGGCCTTCCGTTCCTGAAACGGCAGTCTGTGGCGGTGCTAAGCGCTCCCTACGAAACGACCGAGCAGGCACTGCAGGCGATCGATAAAGGACTGACGGACTTTTACCGAGAGAATTATGTGGTCGTTCACTCACAAAAAGGTGAATCGATCAGGCAGGCGGTTACCGAGGTCCAACGCATTTACCAAACCTATTTCTTCCCTGAGATGAAGACCGACTGGTCGACCCACCCGAACAATATCGGACATTTGACGTCCGCAGGCTGCTTCCGATGCCATGACGGCAATCATGTAAGCAAGACCGGGAAGGTCATCTCCAATGACTGCAACATCTGCCATACGACGATCTACGATTCGGAAGCCCCGGCTGAGGCTAACATCAAGCTTGGGACATACTAGCACCCCGTCGACCTCGGGTCTCTGGCCGACAGGCAATGTGCATCGTGCCACGCTCCGAATAAGGCATTCAAGCATCCTGTCAATTTGGGCGACATATCCAAGTTTCAGTGTGCCGAGTGTCACAAGGTCAAGTAGGTTTTAGGTCAAACTTAATTAACGAAAAAGAGCCGGTCCGCCTGAGCAGCGAACCGGCTCATCCTTTTTACATAAGCGTCAATGCCTGTAAACCAGCACCGTAGCCAGCAGGGCGACTATCATGATCAAACCGGCGATGTATGCCGTGGCTCCGAAAATGGTTGAGACCAGGCGAACCCGAGGGGTCGGCGGATCGGTCAGTACCGTGTCGAGCTTGCCCTCTTCGACCAGCCGTTCGTACTCGGCCGCACGCTCTTCCTTGAATCGGGCCAGGGTTATCTTTCCGGTAAAGATCGAGATATCCATCGGGAAATTCTCCGGCCGGAGGTGATTGTGAAAGAAATGGAATGCGAATATGAAGGCGGTGGCAAGCAGGGCCTCCTCGCCATGTACGATCATCGCCAGATTCAGCACAACTCCGGGCAGTAGCATCGTAACAACCTCTGGAAACCAGAGCATAAGACCTGACAGTCCGATGACCGGCACACCCCAGAACACGGCGAAGTAGTCAAACTTTTCCCAATACGTCCACCGATCAAGCTTGGGTCTCGGACCGAGGTAAAGAATCCATCGGAGCATATTAAACACGTCGATAAAGTCTTGTTTTCGGATCATCATCGAATCCGGTCCGTAGAGGATCCAGAGGTTTCTTTCGAAAGCCGCTTTTCGGACTACGTAGTAAAGATGGACGACAACGTAGATCAGCGTGATCACCGCGCATACGCGGTGCAGGATCCTCATCGGCCCAAGACCGCCGAGCAGCACTTCGACCAGGCCGCGCCGGAGCCGACGGCCGACGCCAGCGGGCCGCGTGGCGTGGGGACCAGGTGCAGGTCGGTGGCGGGCGCCGGGGTGATCAGCCCGACGTCCAGGACGCCGCCGACGACGGCCGCCCCGCTGAGCGTGGGCCGGCAGTGCACCCGGGCGGTGCGGCCGCTGGGCAGGTCGATGACCAGGGGATGCCGCCGTCCGGCGGCCAGCGCCTCGCCGGCCTCCGCGATCAGTGGCTCGAGATCGGCCGGGTCGAGCAGCTCGCGGGCCCGGTCGTTCATCATCAGCAGGTCGTCGCCGATGGCCAGCACCGGACCGCGGTTGCGCCGGCAGGCCGCCAGGTAGTCGCTGAGCACGGCGACCTCCCGCTGGCCCGACTGCTCGAGCAGCATCGTCTCGATCCGGCGGGTGAGCGTCGCGGCGGTGGCGACCAGCAACGGACCGGCGTCGCGCCGCCAGCAGGTCAGGTCGACGACCCCGAGCACCTTGCCCGTCACCGGACTGCGGATCGGTGCCCCTGCGCACGCGAGGTCCTCGAGCCGGTCGACGTAGTGCTCGTGGCCGAAGACCTGTGCCGGGCCGCGCGCCTCCAGGGCGGTGCCGATGCCGTTGGTGCCCACGAAGCGCTCGGCGTAGCTGAAGCCGGGGGCCAGCCAGACCCGGTTGAGGTGCTGCTCGAGGGTGTGGTCGCCGGTGCGCCGGCTGAGCACCACGCCGTCGGCGTCGCAGAGGATCACGCTCACCGGCTCGGTGGCGAACAGGTCGGCGATGTCGCGGAGCACCGGCTCGGCGGCGAGGGTCAGCCTCGTCTCGCCGTCCGGGCCCGCTTCGAAGGGCAGCTCCAGGTGGTCCGGGCGCACCTGGAAGACCCGGGAGCGGGTCCACGAGGCGAGGATCGGCTCCCGGACGACGCCGGCCAGGACCTGCTCCTCGTCGAGGAACGACGTGCGCGCGCGGGCGAGCTCGTCGCTGCCGGCCGTCGCGGCCGTGGGCAGCACGCCCGTCCCCGGGCGCAGGCCCGCGACGCTCCCGTGCGACGGCGGCTGCGACCCGATGGACAACCCGTCGCCTCCCTCTGCTCGGAGGAGCTGGCGCCCGCCGCTGCGCGGACGCCCCCGGTGCGACCCACTCTAGGAACGGGCGGACCGGGGGACGTCTCATATTGAGACCACCGAGGCCTCCGTGGACGAGTGTGATTCCTGCCACGAGGTGAACGGCAGCGACAACCATCCCCGCCGCCGCCTCGCGTACCTCCGGGGCCCGCGGCGCCCGCGCCCGTCGCGGCTTCGGACGACGAGAACGGGTCGCCGTACCCGCCCCTCGGAGCTTCCGTGCACCCGGGGGGCTGCGGCACCGACGAGTCCGCCCGACCACAACCGTGAGGAGACGACGTGAGTCGGCAAAGCCTGGCGAAGGCCCACCAGAAGATCCAGGAACTGGCCTGGGAGCCCCAGTACCACGAGCCGTACATGAAGTACGGCACCGACTACACCTTCCGGAAGGCGCAGAAGAAGGACCCGCTCAAGCAGATCCTGCGCTCGTACTTCCCGATGGAGGAGGAGAAGGACAACCGCGTCTACGGCGCCGAGGACGGCGCGATCCGCGGGAACATGTTCCGCCAGGTGCAGGAACGCTGGCTGGAGTGGCAGAAGCTGTTCCTGTCGATCATCCCGCTGCCGGAGATCTCGGCCGCCCGCTCGATGCCGATGCTGTTCCACGCGGTACCGAACCCGGAACTGCACAACGGCCAGGCGATCCAGATGATCGACGAGGTCCGGCACTCGACGATCCAGCAGAACCTCAAGCGCCTGTACATGAACAACTACATCGACCCGGCGGGCTTCAACAACAGCCTGCGGAACTTCCACAACGACTACGCCGGCACCATCGGCCGGCAGTTCGCCGAGGGGTTCATCACCGGGGACGCCATCACCGCGGCCAGCATCTACCTGACCATCGTCGCGGAGACGGCCTTCACGAACACGCTGTTCGTGGCCATGCCGGCCGAGGCGGCGGCCAACGGCGACTACCTGCTGCCGACGGTCTTCCACTCGGTCCAGTCCGACGAGTCCCGGCACATCTCCAACGGGTACGCGACCCTGCTGATGGCGCTGTCCGACGAGGGCAACCGCCAGCTGCTCGAGCGCGACCTGCGCTACGCGTGGTGGAACAACCACGCCGTGGTCGACGCCGCCATCGGCACCTTCATCGAGTACGGCACCAAGGACCGCCGCAAGGACCGGGAGTCCTACGCCGAGATGTGGCGCCGGTGGATCTACGACGACTACTACCGCAGCTACCTGGTCCCGCTGGAGAAGTACGGCCTCACCGTTCCGCACGACCTGGTCGAGGAGGCCTGGAACCGGATCTGGAACAAGGGCTACGTCCACGAGGTCGCCCAGTTCTTCGCCACCGGCTGGCTGGCGAACTACTGGCGGATCGACGGCATGACCGACGAGGACTTCGAGTGGTTCGAGTACAAGTACCCGGGCTGGTACGACAAGTACGGCAAGTGGTGGGAGAACTACAGCCGGCTCGCCATCCCGAACGGGCACAAGCCGATCGTCGGTGAGGACGTCGACTACGTGTACCCCCAGCGTTGCTGGGTGTGCATGGTCCCCTGCCTGATCCGCGAGGACGTCCAGACCGCCGAGATCGACGGCGTGCACCGCACCTACTGCAGCGAGACCTGCAGGTGGACCGACGTGGAGGCCTTCCGGCCGGTGTACCAGGGCCGCGAGACGCCGAACATGGGTCGCCTGGTGGGCCACCGCGAGTGGGAGACCCTCTACCACGGCTGGACGTGGGACAAGGTCGTCGAGGACATGGGCTACGTCCGGGACGACGGGAAGACGATGACGGCGCAGCCGCACCTGAACCTCGACCCCAGCAAGATGTGGACCACCGACCACCTCAAGCGGCTCGGCCCACTCCTGAGCCCGAACGTCCTGTTCAACGAGATGAGCGACGCCGAACGGACGGCGTTCATCGAGGACTACCGGCGTCAGGGCCCGGCCGGACGGCCGGCACCCCAGAACGCCTGAGCGCGGGTCAGGCGAGGGGGAGGGTCGGCGCGCCCGGCCCTCCCCCGCCAGACACGCACGCCCAGGTCCGGTCACCACCGACGGGAAGGCGGGTCCGTGGGAGAGAAACACCGTGTCCGGTTCGAGCCGGTCGGCATCGAGATCGAGGTCGACGAGGACCAGACGATCCTGCGTGCCGCGGCCGAGCAGGGCGTCCAGCTCATGCACGGGTGCAAGGAGGGCCAGTGCGCGGCCTGCAAGTCCTTCGTCCTGGAAGGAGAGGACATCGAGCTGGACAGCTACTCCACGTTCGCCCTGCCCGATTTCGAGCGGGACGAGGGCTCGACGCTGCTGTGCCGGGCGCACCCGTTCGAGGACCTGGTGATCGAGCTCCTCAACTACGACGAGGAGATGATCCAGTCCGGGCTCCCCCTCCGGCAGGGCACCGTCGAGGTCATCGCGAACGAGCCGGTGACCCACGACATGCGGCACCTCGTGGTCAAGCTCGTGGAGCCCGAGGAGATCAAGTACTTCCCGGGCCAGTACCTGGACTTCCAGGTGCCCGGCCACCACGCGACGCGCTCGTTCTCGATGGCGAACACCCCGAACCGGGAGGGCGTCTTCGAGTTCGTCATCAGGATCTATCCCGGGGGGCTGTTCTCCGGGCACCTGGCCGACGAGATCGCCGTCGGTGACCGGCTGAGCGTGGAGGGGCCCTTCGGCGCCTTCCGGTTCCGGGAGAGCAGCCCCGCGGACCTGTTGTTCCTCGGCGGAGGGGCCGGCCTCGCGCCACTGCTGGCCCTGCTGCGCTCGATGGCCGAACGCGGCCTCGACCGGAAAGTCACCTTCTACTACGGCGCACGGACCCGGCGCGATCTGTGCTTCGAGGAGGAGATCGCGAAGCTGGCAGATCAACTACCCGGCCTGACCTTCGTCCCGGCGCTGTCCGAGCCGACCGGCGACGACGGCTGGGAGGGGGAGACGGGCCTGATCACCGACGTCGTCGAACGCCGGGAGACCGACCTCACGAAGGTGGACGCCTACGTCTGCGGGCCACCGCCCATGGTCGAGGCCGCCATCGCGATGCTCACCCGGCTCGGACGCAGCGAGGACCACATCTTCTACGACAAGTTCACCACCACCGGTGAGCCGGAAGGCGAGGACTGACCATGACCGCTACCACCGAGCGCCCCGAAGCCCCCGAGCGGCCGCCCCGCAGCGTCCCACGGGTCAACTTCACCGACGCCGAGGCCGGGGCGAAGGAGTTCCCCGACTCCGGCGCGAGTGCCCGGCGCTACAACTACTACGTCCCGGCGAAGCGCAAGCAGACCCACTACGAGGACGTCACGGTCGAGGTGCAGCCCGACCCGCGGCACTACCTCATGCAGGGCTGGATCTACGGCTTCGCCGACGGCCAGGCCGGCTACCCGCTGACCTGGACGAAGTTGAAGGCCTGGGGGGTGGACGACCCCGAACCCACGCGCGGCATCGGGACCGGCGGTGGCGGCAAGGACCTGCAGTGGCCGGCCCACGGCTGGCACGAGTTCCGGGACCCCAACGAGGAGTGGGAACAGACGATCTACCGGAACAACGCGAACATCGTCCGGCAGATCAACCAGAACATCGACAACGCGCGCGACACGAAGTCCTTCGACCAGTGGACCCCCAACTGGGTCCGGTTCGTCGAGCGCAGCGTCGGGGCATGGATGCACGTCGAGCACATCCTCGGCCTGTACGTGTTCGCGGCCAACGAGCGGTCGTGCCCGACGAACATGCACAACACCGTGCTGGCCGTGAACAGCGCCCACAAGATCCGGTTCGCCCAGGACCTGGCGCTCTACAACCTCACGCTCAGCGAGGAGATCGAGGCCTTCGACGGCGCCGCGCACGTGGACGCCTGGAACAACGACGCCGACATGCAGGGCGTCCGCGAGCTCGTCGAGTCGCTGACGGCGGTCGAGGACGACTGGGGCGAGGCCATGTTCGCCACGAACGTCGTGTTCGAGCCGCTGGTCGGCGAGCTGTTCCGCAGCGGCCTGGTCATGCAGGCCGCACCCGGCAACGGCGACTTCGTCACGCCCACCGTCATGGGGGCGGGGGAGTCCGACTACGCGCAGCGCGACCTGCGCTGGACGAAGGCCTGCTTCGGGCCGCTCGTGCACGACCGGGAGTTCGCCGACCACAACAAGCAGCTCATGCAGGGCTGGCTGTCGACGTGGGTGCCCCGGGCGCTGCGCGCGGCCCGGACGATGCAGCCGCTGTGGTCGCAGCCCGATCACCGGCCACCCCGGTTCGAGGACTCCCTCGACCACGCGAAGAAGCGCTTCGCCGTCATCGTGACCGACCTCGGCCTCGACGTCCCGAAGGAGCTGGCCCAGTGACCACCACCGCATCGACCGCGTTCGGCGCCGTCAACGCCACCTCGTCCGGCATGTGCGGCATCACGCTCATGAACGACCAGGTGGGGGAGGTCATCGCCGACGTCATGAAGGAGAAGGCGGGCGTGAAGGTCACGTACCTGCCGTCGATGATCCGCCTGGACGCCGTGCAGCGGATGGACTTCGACTACGACGAGCTCTCCGAGGCCCTCGGCGAGGAACAGGGCTACTTCGACGCGTCGAACCTCGAGGAGAGCATGTCGACCCACTACGGCCGGATGGTCCACGAGGACGACCGGACGATCATGTTCGCCAACCCCGAGGACGCGGCCGAGTACATCGGTTTCGACCTGCCTGCGTCGGTCACCGCCGACGTGCCCGCCGCCAGGACCTCGGCCGACTGATCCACCCACGGGCCGCCGAGCGGGTGCACACCCGCCCGGCGGCCCTCCTCGGCCCGGCGGTCCCGACCGGTCCGACCCGCGCAACCGACCGTCCCCCACACCCCGCGCACCAGGAGGACCCCATGGCCAAGGAACTTCGATTCGGCGCTGAAGCCCGGCGCCTGCTCCAGGCAGGCGTGGAGCAACTCGCCGCCTCCGTCAAACCGACCCTCGGCCCCAAGGGCCGCAACGTGATCCTCGAGCGCATCACCGGCTCGCCCGAGGTCACCAACGACGGCGTGACCATCGCCCGCGAGATCTACCTGCGCGACCAGTTCGAGAACATGGGCGCCCAGCTGGTCAAGGAAGCCGCGATCAAGACCAACGACACCGTGGGCGACGGCACCACCACGGCCATCGTGCTGGCCGAGGCCATCGTCCGGCAGGGCATGGCCGCGATCGCCGGCGGCGGCAACCCCGTCCTGGTCAAGCGCGGTATCGACACCGCCGTCGGCCGGCTCGTCGAGCACCTGTCCGCGGCGGCCCACCCGCTGCGCGACGAGGACGACTTCCGCCGGGTGGCCGCCATCTCGGCCAACGACGACGACACGATCGGCGCCGCGGTGGCCCGCGCCCTGTACACCGTCGGCGAGGGCGGCGTCGTCACCGTCGAGGACTCCCCCGTCCTCGGCATCGACGTCGACTTCGTCGAGGACTTCGAGTTCGACAACGGGTACGTCTCGCCCTACATGGTCACCGACGTGGGCCGGCTGGAGGCGGTCCTCGAGGACTGCTACGTCCTGCTGACCGCGCACAAGATCACCGACATCAAGGTGCTGATGCCGGTGCTCGACAGCATCATGCGCCAGCCCAAGCCGCTGGTGATCATCGCCGAGGGCGTCGAGGGCACGGCGCTGCAGATGCTCGTGCACAACCACGTGAACGGGCTCTTCCGGTGCGTCGCGATCCAGGCCCCCGGCTTCGGCGAGAAGCGCATCCACATGCTGGAGGACATCGCCGCGCTGACCGGCGGCCAGGTGCACTCCCGGGCGTCGTCGTTCGCCCTCGAGCAGATGACCACGGCGCTCCTGGGCCAGGCCGAGCAGGTCCGGGTGACCAGCGACCACACGACGATCATCGGAGGGCACGGCGACGCCGCCGCCCGCGAACGCCGGCTGAGCCAGCTGCGGGCCGAGTTGGGGCGGGCGACGATCGGCACCGACCAGGACTTCCTGTCCGAGCGGATCGCCCGGCTCTCCGGGAAGGCCGCGGTCATCCGGGTGGGGATGCCGACCAACGCCGAGGCCAAGGAGGTCCGGCACCGCGTCGACGACTCGCTGCAGGCCACCCGGGCCGCGATGGCCGAGGGGATCCTGGCCGGCGGCGGCGCGGCGCTGCTGCACGCAGAGCCGGCGCTGAACGACCTCGACGTCCACGGCGACTACCGCGTCGGCGTGGAGATCGTGCGTGGCGCGCTCACCGAACCGCTGCACCTGATCGCGGCCAACGCCGGGTACGACGCGGAGGACGTCGTCAAGCAGGTCGGGACGATGGCGGTGGACGAGGGCTTCGACGCGCTCGAGGGCCGCTTCGGCAACATGCTCGAGCTCGGCGTCATCGACCCGCTGCGGGTGGTGCGCTCGGCGCTGCAGAACGGCGCATCGGTCGCGGGCCTGGTCCTGACGACGGACTCGCTCGTCGCCGAGGAACAGACCCCGTGGAACAAGTCGCTGATGACCGAGTTCGGGCAGCTCGACGAGGGGATCCCCCAGCCCTCGCCGGACGCGAGCACGCCCCAGTCGCTCGGTCTCGGCCCCTCCATGGGCTGAGCAAATGCCGGCCACGGCGACCGTCTCAAAGTGAGACGTTCGCCGTGGCCGGTGGTCCGTAACTTCCGCGTCATACCCCGCCGCCGCAGCACACCCTGTGGTCGGCGGCCAGCGTCGACCTCCGAGGAGGCCTGGGCATGCGCGCCGTCCGAGTGCACCGGTACCACGAGGACCCCACCGTCGACGACATCGCCGAACCGAAGCTCACCGGCCCGCTCGACGTCATCGTCAAGATCGGTGGCGCCGGGGTCTGCCGCACCGACCTGCACATCCTCGAGGGGCAGTGGGCCGAGGTGCAGAACCCGGACCTGCCGTACGTGATCGGGCACGAGAACGCCGGCTGGGTGCACGAGGTGGGCGACGGCGTCACCAACGTGGCGGTCGGCGACACGGTGATCCTGCATCCGCAGCCCAGCTGCGGCCTGTGCCAGGCGTGCCGGGCCGGCAAGGACATGCAGTGCGCGAACGCGTTCTTCCCCGGCCTGTCCAACAACGACGGCGGCATGGCCGAGTACCTGCGCACGACGGCGCGGGCCTGCGTGAAGCTCGACCCGTCGACCAACCCGGCCGACGTCGCCGCGCTCGCCGACGCCGGCATCACCGCCTACCACGCCGTCCGCAAGGCGCTGCCCCTGCTGCACCCGGGCACGACCGCCGTCGTGCAGGGCGCGGGCGGGCTGGGCCACATCGGCATCCAGTGCCTGGCCGCGCTGAGCGGGACCCGCGTCGTCGTCGTCGACAAGAACCCGGATGCACTGGCGCTCGCCGGGCAGATCGGCGCGGACCAGACGGTGCTCGCCGACGGCGGGCACGTGGCCGCCGTCCAGGACCTCACCGGCGGAGGGGCCCAGGTCGTCTTCGACTTCGTCGCCGAGCAGGGCGCCGAGATGGACGGCTGGAACATGACCGCGCCCGACGGCTCGTACTACGTCATCGGCTACGGCGGGGAGCTGCACATCCCGACGCTGGACATCATCGCGACCGAGCGCAGCATCGTCGGCAACATCGTCGGCACCTACAACGACCTCGCCGAGCTGATGGTCCTCGCCCAGGCCGGCAAGGTCACGCTGCACACCCAGCAGTACCCCCTCGACCGGGCCGTGGACGCACTCCACGACCTCGACGCGGGCAAGGTGCGCGGTCGCGCCATTCTCGTTCCCTGATCTCAGTTTTCGCCCTGGAACTGCCGCATCCATCGACGCGAGAGGTGCACGTTCATGTACGAGAAGGATGGCGAGAAGTACTTCATCGTCGACAGCCACATGCACTTCTGGGACGCCAGCCGTGACAACTGGGTGGAAGGCCGGGAGCAGTACGCCAAGGGCTGGATCGACTGCTTCTTCGGCTACCACCAGCTCGCCCCGCCCACCACGCACTGGGAGTGGGACAAGTACCTCAAGGTGTCCGCGGACGACCTGATGCGGGACGTCTTCGAGGAGGGCTACGTCGACAAGGCCATCTTCCAGTCGACCTACCTGAAGTACTGGTACAAGAACGGCTTCAACACCGTCGAGCAGAACGGCGCGATGCTCGAAGCCCACCCCGACAAGTTCATCGTCAACGGCCGTTTCGACCCGCGTGACGGCGAGGCCGGGCTCCGGCAGCTCGAGGAGGACGCGAGCCGCTGGAACCTCAAGGGCGTCAAGGTCTACACGGCCGAATGGCACGAGAACGGCTCGCGGGGCTGGAAGCTCTCCGACGAGGAGTCCTACCCGTTCCTGGAGAAGTGCCGGGAACTGGGCATCCGGAACATCCACGCCCACAAGGGCCCGACGATCTGGCCGCTGAACAAGGACGCCTTCTCGATGGAGGACGTCGACCAGGCCGCCACGGACTTCCCGGACCTGAACTTCGTCATCGAGCACGCCGGCATCCCGCGCATCGACGACTTCGCCTACATGGCCGTCCAGGAACCCAACGTGTATGCCGGGCTGTCGGTGGTGATCGGCGGGCTCATGCACGCCCGGCCGAAGTTCTTCGCCAAGGTGATCGGTGAGCTGCTGTTCTGGGTCGGCGAGGACCGGCTGACGTTCGGCAGCGACTACAACATCTGGACGCCGAAGTGGCAGGTGGAGGGCTTCGTCGACTGGCAGATGCCCGACGACGAGGCGTTTGCCGACTACCCGCGGCTGACCACGGCTACGAAGAAGAAGATCCTCGGCCTCAACGCCGCCAAGCTCTACGGCATCGACGTCCCGGCCGAGTGCCGGCTGCCGGAGGAGCCGAACATCCCGCAGCAGCAGCCCGGCGAGCAGCTGCTCACCGAATCGGCCGCGGCGGGAGCGGGGCAGGCGTGAGCCTGCGCGACTCCGTCTGGCAGGCGCTGGG
>CALMVY010000305.1 GCA_937873245.1 uncultured Arthrobacter sp.
CTGCTGCCCTTTTCGGTCAGCAGGGGGATGATGTTCAGCGTCACGGTGTAGAGACCGAGGCAGAGCAGGACCATGAGGGCCTGCAGGCGAAGGAACTCCGGGCTCCGCCGGATCTTCCGCACCGCTTCCTTCGGATCTGCTTCGCTTTTTTCTCCCGGGGTCGCCTTGCTCCATGTGCGGTTCAGGTAGCGGGCGTGCAGTGGAATGGTGATCAGTGCCATGAGGAGGGCAAGGATGATAAACGCGGACCGCCATCCCACCGCGGTACTCAGGGTTGAGGTGAGCGGGGCGAAGATGGTGGAGGCGAACCCGGCCACGAGGGTCAGTGTTGTCAGCGGCCGGACCCTCGCCTGTCCGTACCAGCGGCTGATAGTCGTGAACGCCGGCTGGTACAGGATTGCTGCCTGCGCGGTCCCGGCGAGCAGCCAGGCGGCAGCGAACAGGGGCAGGCTGGGGGAGAGCGCAACGAGGATGAAGGCCAGGGTACCGGTGAGGGACCCGGCGATCATGAGCGTGCGCGGCCCGGTCCTGTCCAGGGTCCTGCCTACGGCGATCCCGGCAACCGCTGACACGAGGAGCCCGAGGGAGAAGGCCCCGGTGATCAGGGCCGGGTCCCAGCCGGTGTCGGCGCTGATGGGTTGAACCGCTGTCGGCAGGGCGTAGTAGAGCACGCCCCACGCGGTGGTCTGCGTGATGCACAGCGCGATCAGCCCGCCGCGTGGAGCGCCTTCGGCAGCCAGGATCCGGGAGGGAGCCGGGGCGGCCACAGCGGATCAGTTCCCGGTGAGCTCTGCGTGCAGCTTCTCGACGCGGGACTTGATGTCGTCCCGGACCAGGCGCATGCGTTCCATGCCTTCAATGCCCCGCGCGGACGGTTCATCCGTCTCCCAGATCTCGAACCGTTTGCCTTCCCGCGGCTCGAGCTTGGCTTCGTTACCCAGGACGATCACGACATCGACGGCGTCAAGGACTTCGTCGCTCACCGGCTTCGGGTGCTCCGAGGTGATGTCGATGCCAAGTTCGGCCAGTGACTCAACGGACTGGGGATTAAGCGATTCCCCCGGCTTGGTCCCCGCCGAGTACACAGTGACCGCACCGTCCGCGAGGTGGTTCATGAGCCCGGCAGCGAGCTGGGATTTTCCGCCGTTCTTGCTACAGACGAACAGAACGGACGGGGTTTTCGTGGTTTCGGTCATGTGTTTGATTCTTCCTTCTTCAGCAGGGACGCGGCGAGAATCCGGACCCGGTCGTGGATGTCGTCCCGGATGGCCCGTACCGTGTCCAGGGACTGGTCTGCTGGGTCGGGAAGTTCCCAGTCCTCATAGTGTTTTGCCGGGATAGATGGGGCAGGAATCGCCGCAGCCCATGGTGATGACAACGTCCGAGGCGCGCACAACATCATCGGTGAGCGGCTTGGGGTAGTCCTTTGAAAGGTCCAGTCCCATCTCCGACATTGCGGTGACCACGTTGGAGTCCAATTCGGCGGCCGGCATGGATCCAGCCGACCGGACATGAATTCTGCCCTTGGCCTCCACGTTCAGCAAGGCGGCGGCCATCTGGGAGCGGCCGGCGTTCTGCACACAGACGAACAGGACCTCCGGGGTCTCCGAGGCAACGTCTGCCTTGGACTTGGCGAGGGCGCGCCGCCGTTCACTGGCGAAATGCTCAGTGATAACCGGCAAATAGGCCGTGACGCGGGCGGTGCGGGCCAGATCGGTGTATGACTCAAAGACGTATCGCTCGACTGTTTCTGCGGCGAAGATTCCTGCGAAGCGCACGGAGAGCCGTTTGCTGATTCGGTGCAGGAGTTCGGTGTTGTCCTGCAGCCCCAGCGTGATTTTGTGGTCGGTCATGCCAGTGCCTCCATCTTCGCGGGTTCGGTGTGGTTCGGTTCCGGTGTGGGTCGCTGGATCAGGACTGGCCGGAGCGGCCGTGGGAGAGTCCGGTGGGGAAACCGACCAGGACCGGTTCCGGAGCCGAGCAGCACGAGGACTCTGCCGGTGCCGCGGCGGCGGCGGGGACATCGCAGCTGGTACCGGAGTCTGAGGAGCAAACTCCTGTTTCGGGAAGTTCGAGCTGGACGGTGTCGGCTGCTTCGTGGTCACCGGCAAGGGCTGCTGCGACGGAGCGGACCTGTTCGTAGCCGGTGGCCAGCAGGAACGTCGGGGCCCGGCCGTAGGACTTCATCCCCACAATGTAGAAGTCCTTGTCC
>CALMVY010000306.1 GCA_937873245.1 uncultured Arthrobacter sp.
GTGGCCGGCCTCGCCGCGCAGACATCCCTGGTGAACGTCTTCGCCGGCATCCAGCTCGCCTTCACGGACGCGATCCGGGTGGACGACGTGGTGGTGGTGCAGAAGGAATGGGGCCGGATCGAGGAGATCACCCTGACCTACGTGGTGGTCCACATCTGGGACGACCGGCGGCTGATCCTCCCCTCCACGTACTTCACCACCACCCCGTTCGAGAACTGGACCCGGCGGCAGTCCGAGGTCATGGGCACGGTTGAGTTCGATCTCGACTGGCGCGCCCCGGTAGAGGACATGCGCGCCGAACTCAAGAAGGTCCTGGCCACCACCGAGCTCTGGGACGAGCGGGTGGGCATCCTGCAGATCACGGACGCGACCGCCGGCTTCGTCCGGGTCCGCATCCTGGTCAGCGCCGCGGACAGTGCCCAGCTCTTTGACCTGCGCTGCCTGATCCGCGAAGAGTTGGTGCTGTTCCTGCAGCAGGAACACCCGACGGCGCTCCCCCACGTCCGGCTCGAATCGCTCGGCGCTGTTTCGCTGGGTTCCGGGACGGCCGGTGCGGCCGGGACGTCTACCTCCGAACGGCCCGGCAAGGTCAGCGCCGCGGACGAGCCCAGCCGGCACCCGGCGGATCCGCACGACTCCCAGCTGTTCACCGGATCGATCGAGGCGATCCAGCGTTCCAAGGCGTTCACCGGCCCGGGCGCGGAAGTGTTCGAGGACCGGGACAAGAGCATCGCCGCGCAGAACTAGTGATCCCCGGCCGGGGTCTTCCCTGCCTGCGGGAACTGTTCAATAATCAGACGTTGGTGAGTCAGCGTCGGCGCTGGCCGCCGAGCCTGCTGGACCAGCTGAGGAGACCCGATGACGGTAGAACAGCCCACTGAAGAATCCGTTGAGGCTCCTGCCCGCGACTGGTTCCAAAGCGCCGTCGTCTATCAGATCTATCCGCGCAGCTTCGCCGATTCCAACGGGGACGGCATCGGGGACCTGCGGGGCATCATCAGCAAGCTCGACTACCTGCACCGGCTGGGCGTCGACGTCGTGTGGCTGTCCCCGATCTACACGTCCCCGCAGGACGACAACGGCTACGACATCAGCGATTACCGCAACGTGGACCCGATTTTCGGCACGCTCGAGGATCTGCGGGAACTGACGGACGGGCTGCACTCCCGGGGCATGAAGCTGGTCATGGACCTGGTGGTCAACCACACCTCGGACGAGCACCCCTGGTTCATCGAGTCACGTTCCTCGAAGGACAACCCCAAGCGGGACTGGTACTGGTGGCGGCCGCCGCGCGAGGATGCCGGCTCCGCCGCCGACGGCTCCGCTGATGGCCCGGGTGCTGCGCCGAACAACTGGGGTTCGGCGTTCTCCGGCCCGGCCTGGGAGTTCGACCAGGCCACCGGCGAGTACTACCTCCACATCTTCTCCAGGAAGCAGCCGGACCTGAACTGGGAAAACCCGCAGGTCAGGGCGGCGGTCTACGAGATGATGAACTGGTGGCTGGACCGCGGCGTGGACGGCTTCCGGATGGACGTCATCAATTTCATCTCCAAGGACACGGCCCTGCCGGACGGGCCCATCGCCGCCGGCAAGCTCTACGGCGACGGCACCCCGTTCTACATCGGCGGCCCGCGGATCCACGAGTTCCTGCAGGAAATGCACCGGGAGGTCTTTGCCGGGCGCACTGGCCCGCTGCTCACCGTCGGCGAAATGCCCGGCGTCACCGTGGACGAGGCCGTCCTGTTCACCGACCCTGAGCGGGCGGAGGTGGACATGGTGTTCCAGTTCGAGCACGTGGCCCTGGACCAGGAGGACGGCAATAAATGGCGGCCCAAGAAGCTCAAGCTCACGGACCTCAAGCAGACCCTGGGACACTGGCAGACCGGCCTGGCGGAGCGCGGCTGGAACAGCCTCTACTGGGGCAACCACGACCAGGCCCGGGCGGTGTCCCGCTTCGGCGACGACGGCCGGTACCGTGAGCTCTCCGCGAAGATGCTCGCCGGGGTCCTGCACCTGCACCGCGGCACGCCCTACGTCTACCAGGGCGAGGAACTCGGCATGACGAACATGACCTTCGGGGCCATCAGCGACTACCGCGACATCGAGGTCCTCAACCACCACCGCGAAGCCACCACCCATCTGGGCCACACCGACGCCGATGTCCTCGCGGCGCTGGCGCCGCTGAACCGCGACAACGCGCGCACGCCGGTCCAGTGGGACGCCTCGCGGCACGCCGGCTTCACCACAGGTTCGCCCTGGATCGCGGTCAACCCGAACGCCAACCACATCAACGCCGCCGCGCAGGTGGACGACCCGGACTCCGTGTACACCTTCTACCGGAAGGTGATCGGGCTGCGGCACACCGAACATGTGGTCTCGCACGGGGACTTCACGATGCTCCTGCCGCGGGACGAGCACGTGTACGCCTTCGTCCGCTCGGTGCCGGGCACCCAGCTGCTGGTGCTGGGCAACTTTTCCGGCCAGGACCAGGAGGTAATGCTCGACGACGCCGACGTTCCGGTCGCGTGGGGCAGCGCTGAACTGGTGCTGGGCAACTATCCTGCCGATGCCGTGGTGCCCCGGCTGCACCTCCGGCCGTGGGAACTGAAGGTCTTCCGCGCCGGAGCGGCGCGGTCTGACGGGTAGCCTGCCGGCAGAATAATCCGGAAAATCCTGCGATCCACAAGAAGAGTGAGGGAGTCTGGCATGACCATTCCGCCGCCGCACGAACCTGAGCCGTTTCCGCCGGAACCCGGGCCCACCACGCCTGAGCCGCAGCCCGGGGACCCGTTTCCCCCGGAGCCGGGCCCGGTCCCGCCCCCGGCGCCGATTCCGGAGCCTGGCCCCGCCCCAACCCCCGGCCCGTTCCCCACGCCGGGTCCGCTGCCGATTCCCGACCCCGGCCCGGTCCCGCCCCGGCCGGACCCGACACGGTTCTAGCGGCGGTCAGGCGGGCCCGCACGCACGTTCACGACGCGCAAGAAACCCGACGCGCAAAAGACCCCTCGACACCCGAATTCGGGTATCGAGGGGTCTTTTGCGCGTCGGCCGGGCGGGGTGTCGGCGCCCTACGCGAAGACGATGTCGCGGGTCCGGTGGTCGTAGTGGATGACCAGCTGGCCGCCGGAGTGGTGCACCTCGTGGTTGGCGCCGTCGAACGCACCGAAGGCACCGAAGTTCACATCCCAGGAGCGGTTGAGCGCGATCTTGAAGCTGTAGGTACCGGCAGGGAGATCCGCCGCCAGCTTCCAGAGCTGGTCTACGAGGTCCAGTTCCATCTGGGATTCGTCGTACTGCGGAGCCCAGTTGGCCGGTGCGCCCAGCAGGACGTTGAAGTCGCCTGCCACGGCAACTGCTTCCGGCTGCTCAATGGTCTCGACACTGACGGCGGGCGCTTCCATTGCATCAGTTGCACCCGCGGCCGGAGTTGCGGCGACTGGCGCCTCAGCGGCTTGACCCTTGTCGGAGGCCTTGCGCTTGCGGACCGCCTTGGCGACCGGAGCAACCGCCTCCTCGACCAGCTTGGCAGCCTTGTCGGCGACCTTTTCCGCAACCTTGGCGGCCCTCGGAGCGGCCTTCTTGGCCGGCTTTCCGGCGGGCGCCGTCGGCAGCGGGGTGTCAGCGGGAACGGGAGTTCCGGCGTCGAGCGCTGCGGCGAAAGCGGCGGGATCAGCGAACGCCACAGTGGCGCGCTGGCCGTCTTCCGTGATGGTCCAGCCCGAACGGCCCTTGACCAGCCAGCCGGCCTTGACCAGCTTCGCGGTGGCGGTGGTCAGCGTCTTGTGGCCGCGGGGAATGCCGCCGCTCAGCAGTTCACGCTCAAACTCGTTGAGCGGAACGCGGGCGATCGCCTCGCCGAGCACCGCTCCGGCGTTCAGCTTCTCGTCCGTCCACACCCCCTCGGTCAGAACGTCCAGCACAGCCTTCAGTCGTCGGTTGGTGTTTTCGGCAGTGTTCGCGCCCATGGGTCTCCTCTAGAAGCAATTGATCCACCTGCATTTTGCCAAGGATGGATGCGTTTCCGCGAGTAGAAACTGTTAACTCTGTGTGTCGTGACCCACTATTACACCCCATTCCGGCGGGCGCGAGGGGTCCAAGGCAGCCGTACTCGTGAGTAGTTTTTTCGGCGTCGAATCCCCGGCCCTGCCACGCCATGGGCTGCTGCACGAACTTGGGGACCAGAACAGGTCACAAACACCGGTGACGTCAGGGCCACCGCGGCCACCCCTCCAGCGCTGGAGGCGACGATAGACTCGGGCGCGGCGCCTTCACCGAACGCACCCGCCATATCGTCGATAGCCTTTACGCCGACCCGAGGAGCCAAACATGAACGTCCGCGCCAAGAGATGGTTGCTTTCCTACGCGGTCGCCGCGGTGATCTTCGCCGCCGTCGACGTCGTCTGGATCGGTACCGTGGCGAGCAACCAGTACAGAAGCCAAATCGGCGAGCTGCTGGCGCCCAGCGCCAACATCGCCGGAGCCGTGGCCTTCTACCTGATCTATGTCGTCGGGATCGTGCACTACGGCATCCGGCCCAACCACCCGGACGCCACCATGCGGGAGCGGGTGACGGGTGCCGCCCTCTTCGGCTTCTTCACCTACGCCACGTGGGCCCTGACCGCGCTCGCCGTCCTCAAGGACTTCCCCGCCGTCGTGGCCCTGACCGATATCGCGTGGGGCGTCGCGGTGTGCAGCCTTGTCACGTGGCTCACGGCCACCCTGCTGCGGCGCATGTTCGCGCGGGCCGGCACCTCGAAGTAGCGCCCGCGTTGGTGTGGCCCTACTCCCCGGTGCTCCATTCGGCGCCGGTCTCGGCCATGTAGGCGGCCACGGCGGCATCGACGGTGCGGTAGAAGTGGCGGGGATCGATTTGCCGGGTGAGTTCGTAGCGCTCGATCTTCTCCCGGACCCCATGTTTGAGCTCCGCAAACACCAGCGAGGTCCCCTGCGCGTTCAGTTCCTCGTCCAGTTCGAGCAGCACGTCCGAGGCCGTGGTGTCCACGTCCGTGATGGGTTCGGCCGCGATGACGATCCACCGCGGTTTGGGTTCGGTCCGGGCCAGCCGCCGGATATTTTCGCGGAAGGGCCTGACGTTCGCGAAGAACAGCGGCGCGTCGAACCGGTAGATCACCAGGCCGGGCAGGTGCTTCGCGTCCGGGTGGAAGTGCACGTCATGGAACCCTTCGACGCCGGGCACCCGCCCGATCACGGTCTCGTAGGGCCACCAGGCCCGGCGGAAGATGTTGAGGACGGACAGCCCCACTGCGATGGCGATACCGGGCAAAACCCCCAGGAGCGTCACCCCAAGGAAAGCCGCGATCGAGAGATTGAACTCGGTCTTGCGCTGGCGCCAGAGCCGACCGGTGCCCGGGATGTCGGCGAGGGAAATTGACGCGGTGATCACAATGGCCGCCAGCGCCGGCTGCGGCAGGTTCCGGAAGAGCCCCGGCAGCAGCACCAGCATCAGGAGGATCAGCACGGCACCCGTCACGCCCGTGAGCTGGGTCTTCGAGCCGGAGCGTTCCGCGACCGCCGTCCGGGAACCGCTGGTGCTCACCGGGAATCCTTGAAACAGGCCCGCGGCGAGGTTCGCGGCGCCGATGCCGATCATTTCCTGGTTGCCCCGGATCTCGTCGCCGGAGCGCGCGGCGAACGACGACGCCGTCGAGATCGTGTCCGTCAAGGACACCAGGGCGATTCCGAGGGCGCCGGCGAACATCAGGGCAAAGTCCGAGAATTCCAGATACGGGATGGTGAACGGGGGGAAGCCCTGCGGCAGTTCCCCGACGAGCGAGACGCCGCGGTCCGCCAGGTCAAACAGCGACGTCGCCGCGATCGCGAGCACCACCATGACCAGCACCGACGGGACCTTGGGCAGCCACCGTTGCAGCGCCAGGATCAGCACAATCCCGGAGATCCCGACGGCGGCCGCGGCCACCACCGTCTCGCCGTTAGCCACTCCCTGGAGGAAGCCGACGAGGTCCCCGATGAAGCCCTCGCCGCTCACCGAGAAGCCGAAGAGCTTCGGGAGCTGGCCGACCAGGATGGTGATCGCGAGGCCGTTCATGTAGCCGATCATCGTGGGTTTGGAGATGAGGTCCGCGATGAAGCCGAGTTTCGCTACGGACGCGAGGACCATGATGACGCCGACCATGAGCGCGAGCATCGACGCGAGAACCACCGCTTTCTGCGGGTCGCCGTCGGACGCCACGAGCGGCAGGACCGTCGCCGCGATCATCGGGCCGAGCGAGGAGTCCGGCCCCAGGACGAGGATGCGGGACGGGCCGAAGACCGCATAGGCGAGCAGGCAAAGCACGGTGGTGTACAGCCCGGTGATCGGGGGCAGTCCTGCGAGCTCCGCGTAGGCCATGCCCTGCGGTACCAGCAGTGTCGATAGGACAATTCCGGCGACGACGTCCTTGCCGAACCAGTCTTTCCGGTACGTCGCGGCGACGTCGAGGCCTGGCATCAGCTGGCGCAGCCAACCCGTCCGCGGCTGTCGGGTCTCGGTCATACCTGCACTCTGCCGGGCAGTGGCGCCCAGTGCATCCTCCGTCGCGGGTGACCCGGTCCGGCCGGGAACCGTCGTCGCCGATGCCCTATCAGTTTTGGTCCCCAACCGCCGGTTTTAGCAACCAGAAGTGATAGGGCAACCGGGGGCAATCCGGGCAAGGTGCGGGCGTTAGTGCCCGGACGCGGCCAGATCGGCCAGCAGCTCCGCCTTGCGCTCCTCGCTCGCGAACGAGGAACGGATGGAATTTGCCGCCATCCGCACGCAGTCGAACTCGGACAGGCCGATCACCGATTTCAGCTGCGCGAAATTGTCGTCCACATACCCGCCGAAATACGCCGGATCGTCCGAGTTCACGCTCACGTTCAGCCCGGCCGCGAGCATCGCCGGCAGCGGGTGCTCCTTCAGGGTGTCCACGGCCCGGAGCCGGACGTTGGACAGCGGGCACACGGTCAGCGGCATGAGCTCGTGCACCAGCCGCTCCACCAGTTCCGGGTCCTCCATGCAGCGGATGCCGTGGTCGATGCGCTCCACCTCCAAGAGGTCCAGCGCGTCGATGATGTACGACGGCGGGCCCTCCTCGCCGGCGTGCGCGATCCGGCGCAGCCCGGCGTCCTTGGCCCGGGCGAACAGCCGCTGGAACTTGGCCGGCGGGTTGCCCACCTCGGCCGAGTCGAGGCCGATGCCCGCGATCGGCGCGTCCATGGCCAGCAGCTGTTCCAGCACCTCCAGCGCGGAATCCTCGGACAGGTCACGCAGGAACGCCGCGATCAGCAGGGTGGAGATGCCGAACTCCTCGCGGGAGTTCGCCAGCACCGACGCCACGCCGTTCACGCAGGTCTCAAGGGCCACCCCGCGGGACACGTGCGCCTGGGGATCCAGCATGATCTCGGCATGCCGCACCCCGGCGAGCGCGGCCCGGGACAGGTACGCCCGGGTCATGTCCGCGAAGTCCTGCTCGGTGCGCAGCACGGCCATGTTGGCGTAGTACAGGTCCAGGAACGACTGCAGGTCCGTGAACTCATAGCGGGAGCGCAACTCTTCCAGGTCCGCATAGGGCAGCCGGATGCCGTTGCGTTCCGCGAGGGCGAAGATCAGCTCAGGCTCCAGGGTTCCCTCGATGTGCAGGTGGAGTTCCGCGACAGGCAGCGGACCATGCACCTCCTCGGGGACCTCGGCGAATTCGGGAACCTCGGGGGTGGCGGTTGCTGGGCTGTCCTGGGCTGTGCTGTCGTGGGCTGGGCTGTCGTGGGCCGCGCCCCCGGTGGCAGCGGCGCCGTCGTTAGTTTCCATTCGGTAAGGATATGCCCGCAGGCGGCCGACCCGGATAGAGTCGATGGGATGCACAGTGATCAGCATGCTTCCAATCCCGCCGGCCCGGCCATTCCAGGGCTGGAAACCAGCCACCCCACGGACGGCTTTGTCCGGGTGCGCGGCGCCCGGGAGAACAACCTGCGGAACGTGGATGTGGATGTACCCCGCGACGCGATCGTCGCGTTCACCGGAGTCTCCGGCTCCGGCAAGTCCTCGCTGGCCTTCGGCACCATCTACGCCGAGGCCCAGCGCCGCTACTTCGAGTCCGTGGCGCCCTACGCCCGCCGGCTGATCCAGCACGGCCACAACCCCAAGGTGGAAATGATCACCGGGCTGCCGCCCGCCGTCGCGCTGCAACAGCGCCGCGGGACGCCGAGTTCGCGGTCCACCGTGGGCACGCTCACCACCCTGTCGAATTCGCTGCGCATGCTCTTCTCCCGCGCCGGCAGCTACCCCGACGGCGCCAGCCAGCTCGACTCAGACGCGTTCTCGCCCAACACCGCCGCCGGCGCCTGCCCGGAGTGCCACGGCCTGGGCATCGCGCACACCGTCACCGAGTCCTCGCTGGTCCCGGATGCCTCACTGAGCATCCGCGACGGCGCGATCGCCGCCTGGCCCGGCGCCTGGCAGGGCAAGAACCTGCGCGACATCCTCACCCACCTGGGCCACGACGTCGACACCCCCTGGCGGAAGCTGCCCAAAAAAGACCGCGACTGGATCCTCTTCACCGAGGAACAGCCCGTGGTGGAAGTGACCCCGCAGCGCGACCGGGTCGCCAAGCCGTACAAGGGCCGCTTCTGGAGCGCCAAAAGCTACGTGCTGCACACCCTCGCCGATTCCAAGAGCACCACCATGCGCGATCGGGTGCTGCGCTTCATGGAAACCGGCCCTTGCCCGGTCTGCGGCGGCAGCGGCCTGACCCCCGCCGCGCTTGCCGTGACGTTCGCCGGCCGCACCATCGCGGAGCTCAACGCCTTGCCCATGAGCGAACTGGCGGAGATTATCCGCCCCACCACCGAACTGGCAGCCGCGGGGACCGCCTCGCGCAAACAGCGCTCCGGCGAGGGCAACGAGGTGGCCGTCGCCATCACCCGGGACCTGCTCCAGCGGGTCACCGTGCTGCTGGACCTCGGCCTGGGCTACCTCGCGCTGGGCCGGTCCACCCCCACGCTCTCCCCCGGCGAGATGCAGCGGCTGCGGATCGCCACCCAGCTGCGCTCCGGCCTCTTCGGCGTGATCTACGTGCTGGACGAGCCCTCCGCCGGCCTGCACCCGGCCGACGCCGAGCCCCTCCTCGCGGTCCTGGACCAGCTCAAGTCCTCCGGCAATTCGGTGTTCGTGGTGGAGCACAACATGGACATCGTCCGCCACGCCGACTGGCTGGTGGACGTCGGCCCGCGCGCCGGAGAAGGCGGCGGCGAGGTGCTCTACAGCGGCCCCGTCGCCGGACTCGCCGAGGTGGACGCGTCCGTGACCCGGCCGTTCCTGTTCCCGAACGGGTCAGGTAAGGCGGACAAAGCCGCATCCACAGCCGGTACCCGGCGGGACGCTGCCGGTTGGCTGGAGCTGCGCGACATCAGCCGCCACAACCTGCGCGAACTCGACGCCGACTTCCCGCTCGGCGTGCTGACCGCGGTCACCGGCGTCTCCGGCTCCGGCAAGTCGACCCTGGTCAGCCAGGTCCTCGCCGAGGTGGTGGGCGCCCGGCTGCACCCGGACGCGGACGGCGCCGCGGCGAAAGCCGCAGATGACCTGGAAAGCCCCGACGCCGACTCCGCCGGCCAGCTCACCACCGGCCCTGTCAGCGTGGGCCCGGTCTCCGGGCTGGACCAGCTGGACCGCCTGGTCAAGGTGGACCAGAAGCCGATCGGCCGCACCCCGCGCTCCAACCTCGCCACGTACACCGGACTGTTCGACGCCGTCCGCAAGGAATTCGCGGCCACGGACGAGGCCAAGGCCCGCGGTTTCGGCGCCGGCCGTTTCTCCTTCAACGTCGCGGGCGGCCGCTGCGAGATCTGCCAGGGCGAGGGCTTCGTCGCCGTGGAACTCTTGTTCCTGCCCGGCAGCTACGGCCCCTGCCCGGAATGCCACGGCTCGCGCTACAACCCCGAAACCCTCGAGGTCACCTACCGCGGCAAGAACGTCGCGGAGGTCCTCGGCATGACGGTCAATGCCGCCGCCGAGTTCCTGGAGGGGGTCCCCGCCGCCGCCCGCAGCCTGCAGACCCTCCGCGAGGTGGGCCTGGGCTACCTCCGGCTCGGCCAGCCCGCCACCGAACTCTCCGGCGGCGAAGCCCAGCGCATCAAGCTCGCCACGGAACTGCAGCGCGCCCAGCGCGGGCACTCGCTCTACCTGCTGGATGAGCCCACCACCGGCCTGCACCCGGCCGACGTCGAACTCCTCATGGCGCAGCTGCACCGGCTGGTGGACGCGGGCAACACGGTGATCGTGGTGGAACACGAGATGGACGTGGTGGCCGCAGCGGACTGGGTTATCGACCTGGGACCCGCCGGGGGCGACGCCGGCGGCAAGATCACCGCGGTGGGGACGCCGGCCGCCGTCGCGCGTTCCAAGAAAAGCCGGACCGCGCCGTACCTCGCCGCGGTCCTCGGCTGAGGCGGGGTACGGGCGCGCAGGGAACGCAGAGGAAAGCTGCCGGATGATTTTACCCGGGACGCCGCGGAAAAATAACACCTTGATAACGGCGGGACCCTGTCTTAGCCTTGGGTGCATGCCCGGACACCGGGTATTGAGTGCCCGGTGCTGCCACCACCAGATACTGCCCGACCGGTAGACACCGTAATGACCTCTATTGTCAGGGGCGGGCAGTAGTGCGACAACGTCCGGGGACGGACCGAGCACCGGTGGCCCTCAGGAGCATCTGTCCCATGAAAAAATCAACCTACAGCACTGCCGCGCGCCGCGGCGTCACTCTTGCGGCCGTCTCGATCGCTGGCGTCGCTTTGTCCGCCTCGGCCGCCAACGCGGCCGTCCCCGCAACAGCCCCCGCCTCCACCTGGGATTCCCTGGCCCAATGCGAAAGCGGCGGCAACTGGGGCATCAACACGGGCAACGGGTATGCGGGCGGGCTGCAGTTCAGCCCCAGCACGTGGGCCGCTTATGGCGGAACGGGGTCTGCGGCCAACGCCAGCCGTGAGCAGCAGATCGCCGTTGCCGAGAAGGTCCAGGCCGGCCAGGGTTGGGGAGCGTGGCCGGCTTGCGCCGCGAAACTGGGCCTGACCGGCGGCGCAATCGCTCCGCAAAGCACGCCGAAATCGCTGGCGCCTGCTTCCGTTCCGGCGCCGGCCAAGGTGCCCGCCAAAACGACGGTCCCCAAGGCCGTCCCGAAGGCCGCCGCCAAGGCGGTGGCTCCGAAGGCCGCCGCCAAGGCACCGCGCCACAAGGCGGCTGTCGCCCTGAGCGGCCAGAGCTACACCATCCAGAGCGGAGACACCCTGAGCAAGGTTGCCGAGAAGCTCAACATCGCCGGCGGCTGGCAACTGCTGGCCGACGCCAACGCGGCCACCATCAGCAATCCTGATCTGGTGTTCCCGGGCCAGGTGCTGCAGCTGCCGGCCTAATCGGCCCGGCTGGTCAGCCGGGCTGGTCGGCCCGGTTGGTTAGCCCGGCTGCCCTGCTCGCAGCAGGCGGTTAAACCACGACGCCGGAGCGTTCCCTCAGGGGGACCCTCCGGCGTCGTGCTGTGCGGCTATCCGTTAGAACCTACGCGGCCAGCGGAATCTCCCGGACAATCTGTACTTTCCAGGCGGTGTCGTCGCTGGTGTCCAGCAGGGCCACGGTGCCCATGGCCAGGTGCAGGGCCACGCGCTTGGCGGCGAGCAGTTCGAGGTAGAGGTTCTCGTTCATGCGGGCCGGGGCGTCGATGACGTACTTCACGGCGTCGCGGACTTTGCGGTAGTTGTCGCTCTTCTCGCGGTGGAGGTGCAGTTCCAGCATCCGCCGCTGACGGATCTTCGGCTCATGGCGGTTCAGCCAGGACACCGCGGCGTGGACGGCCACCACAACGCCTAACGAGAAAACGTAAATCTCCCAGCCGCTGGAGAGCAGGAACAGGGGAAGGTTGGCGATCGCCACAACCGCGATGAACAACCGGAGTGCCAGCAGGCGCTGCATCGTCAGCGCCGCGGAGGCCAACGCCGTCCGAAAACCGTTCTGCTCCTTGCGGGCCGCCGCCGGATCGATGGTGAACTCTTCCAGGACCAGAATCCCGTTTGCTTCGGGACTCAACATTCGTCCGTACTTGGGCAGTTGCAGGGGCGCGGGCGGCGCCTCAGATGAAGTTTTTGGATTCTTCGACATTGGAGAGTCCTCCGTGCGCGCGGGGGTATTTTGTGCTAGTTTACGCGCCGATCGAGAGGACTGTCTGTCCCATTTCAAAATGTGAACACGCTCACCCGCGGCCGCCCGCAATTGGTGCATTGGCTCCGTGGCCTCAAACTGGAGAGATGCAGACTTTTCTCCCCTTCCCCGATTTCCAGCAGAGCGCCGCGGCTTTGGACAGCGCACGGCTCGGCAAGCAGCGCGTTGAAGCCCTGCAGACCCTGCGTGCGCTGGTGATCCCGGAGTACGGCTGGCAGTCGCACCCGGCCATCCGGATGTGGATGGGGTACGTTCCCGCACTGACCCTCTACGGCCTGACCATGGTCGACGAGTGGACGGCCCGCGGCGGCGAGGACACCACCCGCGAGAAGATCATGGAATTCGCGCCCCAGGCCGCACACCCGGATTATGCCGCCAAGATCCCGATGCCGCCGTGGCTCGGCGCCCCCGAACTTCACCTCAGCCACCGCTCCCGGCTGATCGCCAAGGACCCGCGGTTCTACACGGAGCTGTTCCCTGACACGGACCCTGACCTGGAGTACGTCTGGCCCGAGCCCAAGCATGAGCTGGTGCCGGAGGATCCGTCCGGTGACCGCATGTGGGTGCTCCGCCTGCCGCTCGGTGACACCGGGCCGGAGAAGCTGGAGACCGTCAGCCTGCCGCCCGTGGGCAAGGCCAAAGCCGCCCCCGCCGACGACGACGAGTACCAGTTCGTGTACGCCGACTCCGGTTCCCGCCGGCCCAAGGTGCGCAAGCTCCCGCCGAAGCAGCTCGTCAAAAAGCCCACTCGCAAGCGCCAGAAGCAGGAAGATGCGTTCACCACGCTTCCCGGCAACTCGACCATTGCCGTCCCGTTCGACGGCGGTGCGTCCTTCGCCGTCGGCAAGGTCCTGGGCCGTCCGATCACCGTGGAGGGCCGCTTCGCGCGCAACTTCAAGGTGGATGAGATCCTGAGCCGCTCGGACTTTGACTACCCGGCGCTGCTGCAGGATCCGCGCGTCTTCTTCCCGATCCCGGCCCGGTAATCCGCTCCGTCGGGCCGGACGGTCGGTTAGATAGATGAATCGGCACCCGGCTTGACTGGGAAATCCCCCGTCGGCTGGATTAGGCTGGCTGCCGCACGTCTGCACCAATTGCTGCAGCACGGCAGACCATCGCTAGTTGGGGGACAACATGGCTGCAGGAGACAGGGCTGCCGAGCAGTCGCGGCTGGCCGCAGAACGCGTACAGCGTCTGCGACGGGAACTCGAACAGGCGGAGCGCAATGCACATGCATGGTCTATCGGCGCAGCAGGCGAGGCCAGAGTCGCGGAACGAATGACCGAGCTGGAGGCTCATGGTTGGCTCGCGCTTCATGACGTTCATTGGCCGGGAAGGCAGAAAGCCAACCTCGACCACATCTTGGTCGGTCCCGGCGGTATCTTGATCGTTGATGCCAAGAACTGGAGCGGCGACGTCCACTTGAAGGACGGAGTCCTCCGCCAAAACGGGTACTCCAGGGAAGCAGAGGTCTCGGGAATTCTCCAGCAGAGCTCCGCCTTGTCAGCCCTCTTGGAACCGGACCACCGGCGTCTGGTCCAAGGGTGGATCTGCTTGGTCGGACAACCGCGGCTTCAAGGCACCACGGCCAGTGGAATACGAATTGAAGGCCTGGACACTCTCCGTGGGGCGGTGACTGAGCTGCCATCCGTTCTCGATCCGGCCCTCGTTCCCACCATCCACGGCTACTTGCAGGGGCTGCTGGGCGGCGCCACAAGTCCTCGGCTTATGACCACGGCACAGTTGAACCAACACGACGGCCCGGCTGCCTCCCTGCGGCAAGTGCGGGACCGAACGCGGGTGGCAGCAGGCAAAGCCGCTCCCCCGTCCCATGCTCGACGCAGGTCAAGAAATCCAAGCTGCGGCAAGTTCCTGGTCCAAGTGATGTCGTTGTTCGTCGGCGTCATGCTGCTAATGAACTTCGCTGCGAATTACCGCCCGGTAGCGCCCCCGGCCCCGCGTCCATCTCCGAGCGTCAGCCAGATGCTCCCCGGAAGGTAGCGGCGCGCCCCTCGGAGCGTGGCAGCGCCCCTCTTGCTGGCAGACTTGCCCTATGACTGTACTCATGGCCGGTTGCGGCGATCTGGGCACCGAGGCCGGGCTGCGTTTCGCCGCCGCCGG
>CALMVY010000307.1 GCA_937873245.1 uncultured Arthrobacter sp.
GCGGCACCCGCTGGAGGCCGAGCCGTTGCAGGCTCGAGCGCAGCTGCCGGTGGATCCCTCAGGAAATGCAGGTATTCATGAAGGGAGGCGCAGAAGAACGGTGCAAGGCCGTCATCGCCCTTATCGAGCGCCTCGACGAACCTGGCTATGCGTACGGGGTCCATTGCGGTTACTTGGCCGCCGGAGGTATTGGTATAAATCGGGAGGAATGCGGCCAACTGCACCATCACGGTAGGTTCTGGCAGGATCCCGTGCTCGCGATGCCAACCCACAAATGCGATCAGGGAACCCACTGCTTGGTCGTGGCGCGACGCACGGGAACCTGGCCGGCCGGCCGGTTTCCCGGCCCGGTGCCCTCGAGTGCTTCGACTGGCCGGCCGACGCCGGGGTTTTTTGGCCACAATCGATCCTTACGGTGGAAGAGTCAAGAGGCGGACTGCCTACGACAACGCTATGAGTGGAGAACACAGCGCCTCAACGGTGGCTAGCCGTATGTTGAAAACTGGCCCCACCAGACCGCATACCGAACGCCGCCACCAGTTCACCCGGAACCCGCTCCAAGGCGGGCGGACTATATTGGCCTGTGTCAGCTCATCGACCCACCTCGCGGGAGCGTGCACCCATGGCCAAGGAACTTGCGACCCAGCTCATCGAACAACTCCAAGCCGCCGGCGTGCAGCGGATCTACGGGATTGTCGGCGACAGCCTCAACCCGATTGTCGACGCCGTCCGGAAGACGGGTGGTGCCGCCAAAGGCGGAATCGACTGGATTCACGTCCGGCATGAGGAGGCCGCGGCGTTCGCAGCCGCGGCGGAGGCACAGCTGACCGGCCGTCTCGCGGTGTGCGCCGGCTCCTGCGGGCCGGGAAACCTGCACCTGATCAACGGGCTGTATGACGCCAACCGCTCCGGAGCCCCGGTATTGGCCATCGCCTCGCACATACCCAGCAAACAAATCGGCAGCAGCTTCTTTCAGGAAACCCACCCGGACCGCCTCTTCAACGAGTGCTCGGTGTACTCCGAACTCATCAGCACCGCCGAACAAGCCCCGAGGGTCATGCACAGTGCCATCCAGCACGCGGTAGCCCTCCGGGGCGTCGCCGTCGTGACCCTTCCCGGTGACATCGCGGATCTGGAGGCGGCAGCTCCAACCCCTGCCCCCGCAGCGTTCCGCCCGGCGGCGCTGGTGCCGGACCCCGTCAGCGTCCGGGAGCTGGCCGACGCCATCAACGCTGCGGCCAAGGTGGCGATCTTCGCCGGCGCCGGCGTCGAGGGCGCGCACGGCGAGGTCATCGCCCTCGCGGAAGCCGTGAACGCGCCGATCGGGCACTCGCTCCGCGGCAAGGATTTTATGCAGTACAACAACCCCTACGACATCGGCATGACGGGGCTGCTGGGCTACGGCGCAGCAGCCGAGGGGATCGAGGACGCCGATCTGCTGATCCTGCTCGGCACGGACTTCCCCTACGACCAGTTCCTGCCCGGAACCCGCACGGCGCAGGTGGACCGGGCCGCGCACAAACTGGGCCGCCGGACCGACGTCGACGTCGCGGTCCACGGCGACGTGCTGCCTACCCTTGCGGCCCTGATGCCGTTAATCCAGCCGAAGAAGAGCCGCCGCTTCCTCGATGCGATGCTCAAAAAGCACGACCGGCTGATGAACAAGGCCGTCGGCGCCTACACGCGCAAAGTGGAGACCAAAGAGCCGATCCACCCCGAATACGCGGCGTCGGTGCTGGACCAGGTGGCCGCCAAGGACGCGGTCTTCACCGCGGACACTGGCATGTGCAATGTCTGGACCGCGCGGTACATCAATCCGCTGGGAACCCGCCGGCTGATCGGGTCCTACCTGCATGGTTCCATGGCGAACGCGCTTCCCCATGCGATCGGCGCCCAGTTGGCCTACCCCGGGCGCCAGGTGGTGTCGGTTTCGGGTGACGGCGGCCTGTCGATGCTGCTGGGGGAGCTGATCACGGTCGCGGCGCACCGGCTTCCGGTCAACGTGGTGGTGTTCAACAACTCCACGTTGGGCATGGTCAAGTTGGAGATGCTGGTGGACGGGCTCCCGGACTTCGGTGTGGACGTGCCCGACGCCAACTACGCCGCGGTGGCCCGCGCCCTGGGGTTCCACGCCGTCCGCGTCACCGACCCGTCCCGCATCGAGGCCGCGTACCGGGAAGCCTTCGCCCACCCCGGACCGTCGCTCGTGGAGCTCATCACGGACCCCAAGGCGCTGTCCCTCCCCCCGAAGATCAAGGGCGCGCAGGTCCTGGGCTTCGCCACGGCGATGTCGAAAGTGGTTCTCAACCGTGGCGCCGGCGAGGCCGTCAGCATGGCGCGGAGCAACCTGCGCAACATCCCGCGGGGCTGACAGCCGGACCCACGGACCTCGCCCGGTCCGCCTCCGATTCGACGGTTCCATGCGTGCTCGACGGCGGGGATGCGTCGAGCGGGCAGGGAACCGTCGGATCGGCCGGTGGCGGCCTCAATAAAAACGGCGTCAAATCGTGACCCGGGCGCGGTCGCTCTTTGCCGGGCCCGCTGGTTGACTGGCCGTAGGCGGATCCTCGCCTTCCACTATCGCTGTTGTGCGGGCCTTGGGGGCGCGATGAAACAGAAGACCACCGCGCGGTTTGTTGCCGCGGGTGCGGCCATGGCGCTGGCCTTGACGGCCTGTTCCGCCTCGCCTCCTGCGATGGTGAAGGCCGACGGCGTCGAACGTGTTTCGGCGGAATGGTCCGCCTATCCGGCCGAGGTTGCCCAGCTCCGGGCGTCGACGCGGAAGCTGGGCGCCGCGCTTCTGGCAGACGGCGGGGACGCCGGCAGCGGAAACGTGGTTGCGTCGCCGGGCAGCCTGCTGGTTGCCCTGGCCATGTTGCGGGCTGGCGCATCCGGCGCGACGGCTGCCGAGATGGACAGTGTGCTCGGCCTCCCCGCGGCGCATCGCGACGAAGCCCTGAACGCGCTGTTGTCGTCCTTGGAAGCCTTCGGCGGCGACCCCGGCTCGGTGGATGAAAAAGACCCTCCGCGCCGGCCGGTCCTGCACACGGCAA
>CALMVY010000308.1 GCA_937873245.1 uncultured Arthrobacter sp.
CGCCGCCCGAGCCCGCCCCGCCGCAGGCTCCCGCCCCGCCCGCACCCCCGGGGCCGCCGGCGCCGGCCCCGCCGCCCGCCCCGTTCCCCGCCGCGCTCGCCGGCCGCGACCTCGAAGTGATTCCCGGGGCCGGTGCGGTGGTGGCGCTGACTTTCGACGCCGGCGCCAACTCCGCCGGGCTGCCAAGCATCCTGCAGACCCTGGCCGCCACCGGCGTGCGCAGCACCTTCTTCCTCACCGGCAACTGGGCCGCCGCCAACCCTGCGGGAGTCGCCGCGATCGTGGCCGGCGGCCACCGGCTGGGCAACCACTCCATGACCCACCCGGGCTTCACCGGGCTCACCGACGCCGCGATCGGGCAGCAACTGGCGGGAGCCGAGCAGGCAATCCGGACCGCCGGCGGGGACCCCCGGCCGCTGTTCCGCTTCCCCCTGGGCGAGCGCGACGCCCGGACCATGGCCACGGTCAACGCCCGCGGCTACCTCCCTGTCCGCTGGACCGTGGACACCCTGGGCTGGAAGGGCAGCAGCGGAGGGATCACGGCGCAGATCGTGGCGGACCGCGTCCTGGCCCGGTTGCAGCCCGGGGAGATCGTGCTCATGCACATCGGCTCCAACCCCGACGACGGAACCACGCTCGACGCCGACGCCCTGCCCGGGATGATCGGGCGGATCCGGCAGGCCGGTTACGCATTCACGACGCTCGACGCGCTGCTGGGCTGATGGCCGTGTGGGAAGCCCGGGGCAGGCGGGACGGTTCGGCGGGACACCCCTGCCGCAGCGTCCGGATGACAGATTCGACTGCGGCATGACGGAGTCGCCCACCGTTGCCGCGGCGCTGGCGCCCGTGGATGCCGTGATCTTCGATCTTGACGGAGTGGTCACGGACACCGCGGAGCTTCGCGCGGCGGCCTGGAAGCAGCTCTTCGACGACGTCCTCCAGGACCCTCGGCTTCCCGCCGGAACCCGCCGGGACCCGTTCAGCGCCGACGACTACGGTGACCTGGTGGCGGGCCGGACCTGGGAGGACGCGGTGACCGCCGTCCTCGGCTCCCGCGGGGGCACCATCCCCGGCGGCTCCCCCGCAGATGACTCCGGGCAGTGGACAGCCTTCGGCCTCGCGGCACGCCAGAACGAACTGTTCGAAAAGCTGCTCGGCAACAACCCCGTCCGGGCCTTTCCCGGGACCGTGGACCTGCTGGCCAGGCTGAAAGCGGGCCGGATCCCCGTGGTGCTGGCCACCTCCGCCCGGGGCGCGGGCCCGCTGCTGGCTGCCGCAGGGCTCACGGACGTCTTCGACCACATCATCGACGGGCAGACCGCCCTGGACCGCGACGTCGCGGGCAAACCGGCCCCCGCGCTGCAGCTGGAAGCGGTGCGACGGCTGCAGATCCCGCCCGGCCGGGCCATGGTCGTCGAGGAATCAGTCTCCGGGGTGGAAGCAGGCCGGCGCGGCGGCTTCGGTCTGGTGGTCGGCATCGACCGGGACGGGCGCCGGGAACCGCTCGAAGAAGCGGGCGCCGACGTCGTCGTCGAGGACGTCAGCCAGCTGGACATCGGCCTCGTCATCACCCACCCGTGGCTGCTGGTCTACGAAGGCTTCGACCCGGCGCACGAAGGCCACCGCGAAGCGCTCACCACCCTGGGCAACGGCTATCTGGCCACCCGCGGCGCCGCGCCCGAGCACCGTGCCGGGGCCGTGCACTATCCCGGCACGTACCTTGCCGGCGTCTACAACAGCCTGCCCAGCGTGGTCATGGGCCAGGAAACGGTCGACGAGCACATGGTCAACATCCCCGACTGGCTGCCGCTGGATATCCGGATCGGGGACGGCAAGTGGTGGTCCGAGGGCGGGCTCTCGCTCCGCAGCGAGCGGCGCACGCTGGACCTGAAGCGTGCGGTGCTGACCCGGGAGGCGCTCCTGGAGGACGACGCCGGCCGGCAGCTCCGGCTGCTGCAGCGCCGCCTCGTGTCCATGGCCACACCGAACCTCGCAGCGCTGGAGACCGTTATCACGGCGGTCGGCTGGAGCGGCGGCGTCGGCATCCGCAGCGGGTGCGACACGGACGTCACCAACTCCAATGTTCCCGAGGACGCGGGACTGTCCAGCCGGCATTTGGGGTCCGTCAAGGTCACCGCCGCCGGGCCCGGGCCCGGCGCCACCGGCCTCACCGTGGAAGTCCGGACCGTCACCAGCGGGATCGGGATCGCCCTCGCACTCCGGACGGAGGTTTCCGTGCCCGGCGGACCGGCCGGGGCCGGGATTCCGGAACAGCTGGGCGGGCTGCACACCCACCGCTTCGACGTTTCCCTCGCCGAGGGCGAGCCGCTGACGGTGCTGAAAACCGTCGCCGTCGCCTCCTCCCGCGACCACGCCATCGCATCGCCACTGACGGCCGCCCGGGCGGCCCTGGCCCGCGCGCCGGGCACTTTCGCCGCCCTGCAGGCCGAACACGAGGCCGCATGGGAGGTCCTGCTCCAGCCCTTCGTCATCGAGTTCGACGCGAGTTCGCAGCCGCAGCTCATCCTCAACCTGCATGTCTTCCACCTGCTGCAGACGCTCACTACCCACACCGCCGAACTGGACGCCGGCGTCCCGGCCCGCGGGCTGCACGGCGAGGGATACCGGGGACACGTCTTCTGGGACGAACTCTTCGTCCTTCCGCTGCTGAACTCCCGGCTCCCGTCCCTGGCGCGGGAGCTGATCGACTACCGGTGGCGGCGGCTCGGCGCAGCGCGCGACGCGGCGCGGGCGGCCGGGCTGAAGGGTGCACTGTTCCCGTGGCAAAGCGGCGGGGACGGCACCGAACAGACGCCGAAGCTGCTGTTCAACCGGCTGTCCGGGCACTGGATGCCGGACTACTCCCGGCTCCAGCGCCATGTTGGCCTCGCCGTCGCCTACAACGCCTGGCAGTACTTCGAGGCCACCCAGGACCGCGGCTGGCTGACCGGGCACGGCGCGGAAATCATTGTCGACGTCGCACGGCTGTTCGCGTCGATGGCGGACTTCGACCCCGTGGAAGACCGCTTCCACCTCCGGGGGATCATGGGCCC
>CALMVY010000309.1 GCA_937873245.1 uncultured Arthrobacter sp.
CTCGCCGCTGACCGTCACGGCCGAAGCCCGCACAATCGTCGGCAGCTACCTCGGCTCCGCGGTGCCCTCGCGGGACATTCCCAAATACGCCCAGCTCTGGCGGGAAGGGAAGCTGCCGGTCGAGGAGCTGATCTCCTCGCGGATCGCGCTGGCGGACATCAACCAGGCCATGGACCAGCTGGCCGACGGCAAGGCCGTGCGCCAGGTCATCATGTTCGACGCCGGGTAGCCGGAACCCGGTTGCGCTGTCACTTACAGCTGCCATTCCGGCCCAATAGCAGCATTAACTGACAGCGCAACCGGGCGGAAAACGAGGGCGAAACGCCGGGCGAATGACTTGCCCCGGGGCACCGCGAATGTGACAATCACGCGTCACACTGTCAGCATTAAGTAAATGAGCACAACTCATTTATCCCGTCCCCCCGCTACAACGCCGGGCGATACGTCCTTTTTTGGCCACCCGAAGATGCTGGCCAGCCTCTTCTCCGTAGAAATGTGGGAGCGCTTCTCCTTCTACGGCATGCAGGGCATCCTGCTCTACTACATGTACTTCACGGCCGCTGAGGGCGGCCTCGGGATCGACAAGGCCCTGGCCGCCGGCCTCGTCGGCGCGTACGGCGGCGGAGTTTACCTCTCCACCATCCTGGGTGCGTGGCTCGCGGACCGGCTCTTCGGTTCCGAAAAGGTGCTGTTCGGCTCCGCCATCCTGATCATGGCCGGCCACATCGGCCTCGCCTTTGTGCCGGGAATTCCCGGCCTGATCACCGGCCTGGTGCTCGTCGGCGTCGGCTCCGGCGGCCTGAAGGCCAACGCGACGGCCCTGGTGGGAAGCCTCTACCGGGAGAAAGACGAACGCCGCGACGCCGGATTCTCCATCTTCTACATGGGCATCAACGCCGGCGCGCTGATCGGCCCGCTGGTGACCGGCTGGCTGCAGGAAAGCCAGGGCTTCCACTGGGGCTTCGGCGCCGCCGCCATCGGCATGGGCATAGGCCTGGGCATCTACGCGGTGGGCCGCAAAAAGCTGCCCGAAGAGGCGCACCGGGTGCACAACCCGCTGCCCGCCGCCGAGCGCACCAAGTACGGCCTGCGCTTCGCCGCCATCGCCGCCGTGATCGCCGTGCTGCTGGCCACCGGCATCGTGAACGCCGAGAACCTGGCCATGTCCATGGCCTACGCGGCCATCGGCGCGTCCGTGCTCTACTTCGCCCTGATCTTCAGCAGCAAGAAGGTCGACGGCGCCGAACGCCGGCGCGTCGGGGCATTCATCCCCCTGTACATCGCCTCGGCCGCATTCTGGGCCCTGTTCCAGCAGCAGTTCACCTTCATCGCCGTGTACTCGGAGGAGAAGCTGGACCGGAACCTGTTCGGCTGGGAAATGCCGGCAGCCTGGGTCCAGTCCATCAACCCGGTGTTCATCATCATCTTCGCCGGCGTGATGGCTGCCCTCTGGACCCGGCTGGGCCGCAAACAGCCCGGCTCGGCGCTGAAGTTCTCGATCGGCCTCTTTGTGATGGGACTGGCCTTCCTGGCCTTCATCCCGCTGGCCGGCGACGGCAAAACCCCGCTGCTCGCGCTGGTGGGAATCCTGTTGCTGTTCACGCTCGCGGAACTCTTCCTGTCCCCCATCGGCCTGTCCGTGACCACCAAACTGGCGCCGAAGGCGTTCCAGACCCAGATGGTGGCGCTGTTCTTCCTCTCGGTGTCGCTGGGCACCACCCTGGCCGGCATGCTCACCGGCTTGTACAACCCGGAGGACGAGCTGCCCTACTTCATCGGCATCGGCGGCACGGCCATGCTGCTGGCCGTTGGCCTGGCCGCGGCCTCGCCGGCGATCAAGAAGCTCATGGGCGGCGTACGCTGAGCCGATGAGCTCCAGGCACCGCGCACCGCTTGAGTCCCGCGTTTACATCCCCGCCCCAGGCGAGGCGTCCGACGTCGAACTCATGCCGGCGGGCGATGTCACCAACGGTGTGGTGCGGGTCGGCGGAACCATCCGCCGCCCGCACCAGCCGCAGTCTTTCGCGGTCGCCGCGTACCTCGACTGGCTGGAAGACGCTTGTTTCGACGGGGCCCCGCGGTTCCTGGGCCGGGATGCGGAGGGCCGGGACGCACTGACCTTCCTGCCCGGACAGTGCGCCGGGGCCCTCCCGGAAGCCTGGGTCCAGTCCGAGGATCTCCTGGTCTCCGTCGCGCAGCTGCTGCGCCGGCTGCACGGGGCCTCGGCCGGGTTCGTGCCGGGCGCCCACCCGTTCCCGCGCCGCCCGGTCCGCCAGGATCCCGCCGAGCTGGTCTGCCATCTCGACGTCACCCCCCAGAACGTGGTGGTCCGGAACGGCCGTGCCGCCGGCCTGGTGGACTTCGACCTCGCGGGCCCGACGACGGCTTTCAAGGATTCCTTCAACACCGCGATGCACTGGGTTCCGCTCCGGGACCCCGCCGACGCCTGGCCCGGCTGGGAGGCGACGGACCCGTTCCGGCGGCTCCGGATTTTCGCTGACGCCTTCGGCTGGGACGACGGGGAACGACGGCGCCTGCCCGGGTTCGGCATCGAGGCCACGGCGCTGAGCCACGAGCGGATGCGGCACAACGCCAGGACGCTCGGCGGCGGCTGGGCGCGGATGTGGGACGACGGCGTGGGCGACGTGATCCGCCGCCGCGGCAGCTGGCTCGAGGCCAACGCGGGACGGCTGGTCGCGGCGCTTACCTCGTCCGGAGGAGCCTAGGCCCCGTACGCCCGGTACGTTGACGAACCGATGGCCAGGCCCACCACGATGAGCACGATCACCAGGACGGTCAGCGCGATCCCCACGTAGCCCATCACCAGGCCGGCAATCGCCATGCCTTTGCCCGACGGCTCACGCTTGAGGGCCATGTGCCCCAGGATGACCGCCGCGAGCTGCGGCAGGAGGAAAAAGCCCAGCCCCACGAAGGCGGCGATGCCGCAGCACAGGCTTGCGATGCTCAGGCCCTTGGGTTCCGGCGGCACGCCGTAATAGGCCGGCTGGCCGTAGGCGTTGAACGGGGTGCCCGGCTGGCCGTAGTGAGGCTGCTGGCCGTACGGCTGCTGCCCATAAGGCTGCTGGCTGTATGGCTGCTGGCTGTATGGCTGCTGGCCGTACTGCGCGGGCGTGCCGTACGGGTCCGCGCGCTGGCTGTAGTCCGGCGCGGACTGCCCGTACTGCTCACCTGCGTGGTCCGGTGTTCCGTACGGCTGGTCACCATAGCCCTGCTGCTCGAACTTCGACGGCGCCGGCGGGGCAGGCGGGGCAGGAACGCCGGACTCCTGCGCCGGAAGATAGGACGGCGGCCGGTAGCCCTCAGGAGTCTCGTCTTTGTCCGGTTTCGGCTGGTCAGTCATGGTTTTCCCCTCGTGAAGTCTCTGGATTCAGCCTACCGCCGCGCCGCTTCAAGGGGCAGGACATTTCTTACGTCACAGGGGCCGTAATGCGCGGAAATCATGTCCCCTAACGTGCCGGTCTGGCATGCTGGTGCCATGGCTAGCCGCGCGGGCACTGTTGCCCAACCCCAAGACCTTGTTGATCTCACTGCGCTCCTGGATGCGTACTACGACGTTTCACCGGATATGGGCGACCCCGGCCAACGGGTGGTCTTCGGCACGTCCGGGCACCGGGGCTCGAGCCTGAAAGCCTCCTTCAACGAACCCCACATCCTCGCCATCACCCAGGCGATCGTCGAGTACCGGGCAGGCCAGGGGGTCACCGGGCCCCTGTACCTCGCCAAGGACACCCATGCGCTGAGCGAGCCGGCCCAGAATTCCGCCTTGGAAGTCCTCGCAGCCAACGGCGTCAACGTGCTGATCGACGCCCGCCACGGCTACACCCCCACCCCGTCACTGAGCCACGCCATCCTGACACACAACAACAACTCCCCCGCCGGGGCCCCGCAGGCAGACGGCATCGTGGTGACGCCAAGCCACAACCCGCCCGGCGACGGAGGCTTCAAGTACAACCCCCCGCACGGCGGGCCTGCCGACTCGGACGCCACCGGCTGGATCGCCAACCGCGCCAACGAACTGCTCGAAAACGGCCTCCGCGGGGTCAAACGGATCCCCATCGCCGACGCCCTCAACGCAGGCACCACGGGCAAGTTCGACTTCCTCAGCAGCTATGTGGACGATCTCCCCTCCGTCCTGGACCTCAATGCAATCCGCGAGGCCGGCGTCCGGATCGGCGCCGACCCGATGGGCGGGGCGTCGGTGGACTACTGGGGTGAGATCGGCGAGCGCCACCACCTGAACCTCACGGTGGTCAACCCCACCGTCGATCCGCAGTGGGCCTTCATGACGCTCGACTGGGACGAGAAGATCCGGATGGACTGCTCCTCGCCGTCGGCGATGGCCTCGCTGATCAACCGGATGGCTGTTGGTGCGGACGGGTCCGCAGCCTTCGACGTCGCCACCGGCAATGACGCCGACGCCGACCGGCACGGGATCGTCACAGCAGACGGCGGTCTGATGAACCCGAACCACTACCTCGCGGTGGCGATTGACTACCTCTACCGCCACCGGACCGGCTGGAACCCGCAGTCCGTGATTGGAAAGACCCTGGTTTCCTCCTCGATCATCGACCGCGTGGCCGAAAGCCTGGGCCGCAAACTGGTCGAAGTTCCGGTGGGTTTCAAGTGGTTCGTCCCGGGGCTGCTCTCCGGCGAAGGCGCGTTCGGCGGCGAGGAATCCGCCGGCGCATCCTTCAACAAAATGGACGGCAGCGTCTGGACCACCGACAAGGACGGCATCCTGCTGGCCCTGCTGGCGTCGGAGATCACGGCGGTAACGGGCAAGTCGCCGTCGCAGCTGTACAAGGGCCTCACCGACCAGTTCGGCGACCCGGTCTACGCGCGGATCGACGCGGCAGCCACCCGGGAGCAGAAGTCGGCCCTCGGCAAACTCTCACCGGCGGACGTGACCGCGACCGAACTCGCGGGGGAAACCATCACGGCCAAGCTGACCGAAGCGCCGGGCAACGGGGCTGCTATCGGCGGCCTCAAGGTGGTCACCGAGAACGCCTGGTTCGCGGCCCGCCCCTCCGGCACCGAGGATGTCTACAAGATCTACGCCGAGTCCTTCAAGGGAGCCGAACACCTCAAGCAGGTCCAGGCCGAGGCAAAGGCGCTGGTGGACGGGGTCATCTCCTAAGGGCGGGCCCCGTCGGACCGACCCTGCGCGGGCCGCCGCGCACAGCCGGCCCGGTCAGGCCGGTTCTGCCTCGAGGCTGCAGGCGAGCACCGAGCGGTTCCGGCCCAAGGTCTTGGCACGATAGAGCGCGGCGTCCGCGGAGGCGATCATCGCGTCCAGATCCGCGCGGCCGGGCGGGGCCGACGCAATGCCGTAGCTGGAGGTAGGCAGGCGGGGGATGACCGGCGACGCCGACCCCTGCAGCCGGGCACTGATGTCCGCGGCGATCTGGCCGGCCCGGTCCTGCGTCACCCCCGGCAGGAGGATGATGAATTCCTCGCCCCCGTAGCGGCCCACCAGGTCGGTGGAACGGACGGTTGCCGTGCAGGCATCCGCGAACGCCTGCAGGGCGGTGTCGCCGGCCGAATGGCCGTACTCATCATTGATGGCCTTGAAGTGGTCCAGATCCGCAAGGATCAGTGACGCCGTGGTCCTGGCCCGGTTGAGGCGGCGCAGTTCGTCCTCAGCCAGGTCCAGGAACGCCGTGCGGTTCAGCAGCCCGGTCAGCCCGTCAACGGTGGCGCGGGAACGGAGGTCCTGGGTCTGCTGCTCGTAGCTCAACTCCGCCATGGTGAAGGACGCCACCACCATGATCACGGCCGAGCAGACCGTCGCCTGGACGGATCCAAAGACGGTCAGAAACACGGCGCCGTCGGGGCCCTCGAGAACATAAGTAACCAGGCGCCCCAGATAGAACGCCGCGAGGAAGCCGGCGCCCACGGCCAGCGTGCGGTGCACGCGCGAGAAGTGCCGGTCCAGCAGGAACAGTTCCCGGCAGGCGAGGCCAATCAGCAGGCTCATGAAACCCAGATAGGCCGGGCCTCCGGACCACACGTTGGTGGCGGGCTGGTCCAGCGCCGACACCACGGCAGTAATGGCGGGCCCGGCTGCCAGATACCAGAACTTGGGGACCGCGGTCCGCAGCGAACGAGCTCCCATCCAGATGCTGGACGCGCCGGCCACGAGAAACACGTTCCCCAGCGGGTTGGCCCAGACCTGGTGCGGCGAACCGTCCAGCAGGTACGCCGCATTGCCGGCCAGGAAAAACAGGAGCGCCAGGCACCACGAGCCGCTGTAGGTGGACCGCGTCCGGCGGAAAGTGATGAAGTAGAAAAGCAGCAGCAGGGTCAGGTCGACCACCGCCGTGCCGAGGAACGGCCGCGCCTTGGCCTTGAGGATGAGCTTGCGCGGCTGGTCGACCTCGAGCACCTGGGTGTGGTCGTTGAGGTGCAGCGGCCCGACGCCGACCTGGTGATGAAAGCGCGTTCCCGCCGCCGGAAAGCCCGGGTCCATGCCGCGCATCCTGCGCGACCCGACGACCCAGTGGCCGTACGAGCGGTAGTCGGCCAGAACCTCGAAGACACGTTCGGGCGGCGTGTTGATGTGAATCTCGTTGATCGCCACGGGTAGACGACCTACCCCGATGCCCGATGCGATCGTCATAGGAGCAGGACCGAATGGCCTTGTCGGCGCGAACCGACTCGCGGACGCGGGCCTGGACGTGCTCGTGCTGGAGGCCCAGCCGGCGCCCGGCGGCGCCGTGCGCAGCGGCGAGCTGGTCGAGCCCGGGTTCGTCAGCGACCTGTTCAGCGCGTTCTATCCGCTGGGCATCGCGTCCCCGCACCTGCGGGCCCTGCGTCTGGAGGAGCACGGCCTCGAATGGCTCCACGCCCCCGCCGTGGTCGCCCACCCGGCGAGCGACGGCACCTGCGCGACGCTGTATCGCGACGTCGAGCGCACCGCCGCCACCGTGGGCCGGTTCGCCGCCGAGGACGCCGAGGCGTGGACGCGGCTGAGCCGCCAGTGGATCGACGTGCAGCCGGCGTTCATCGACTTCCTCATGCGCCCGTTCCCGCCGGTGCGCCCGACGCTGCGGATGCTCCGCCGCCTCGGATCGGCCAAGGAGATCCTCGACTTCGCCCGGCTGGGCGTCATGCCGCTGCGCCGCCACGCCGAGGAGGAGTTCCGCGGCACGGGCGCGGGGCGGCTGCTGGCCGGCAACGCGCTGCACGCCGACGTCACGCCCGACTCGATGGGCAGCGCGCTCTACGGCTGGGTGCTGTGCGGCATCGGGCAGTCGCTGGGCTGGCCGGTCGCCCGCGGCGGCGCGCAGAAGATCACCGACGCGCTCGTCGCCCGCCTCGAGTCGCGCGGCGGCCAGGTGATGACGAGCACCGAGGTGACCGCGATCCTCACCTCCGGCTCGCGCGCGACCGGCGTGCGCACCGCCGACGGCACCGAGTTCCGCGCCAGCCACGCGATCCTCGCCGACACCGGGGCCGAGGCGCTGTACGAGCAATCGCTGGCCGCGGGTCGGGCGCTGCCGAATCCGCTGGCCGAGGCCCGCGCGCTGACCAATCTCACCGTGGTGGCGGTCGAGTCCGGCCGGCACGACGGCGCGGCGGCGCTGCATCGCGAGGGGCTACGGATCTACCGCGATCTGGGCGACCAGCGGGGCATCGCCTCCTCGTTGGAAGGCCTGGGGGCAGCGGCCGTGAGCCAACCGCACCTGGCGGCGAAGCTGTACGGCGCCGCCTCGGCGCTGCGCGACGTCATCGGCTCCCCGGTGCCGGCGGTCGAGCAGAACGCGTTTGAGCGCGGATTCTCGGCGGCGCGCTCGCGGCTGGACAAAGCCGCGTTCGAGCGGGCTTGGTCCCAGGGACGCGCGGCCGAGCTCGACGCGGTGATCGCCGGGAGCCTGGGCCCCGTCGGGCCGCCCGGAG
>CALMVY010000310.1 GCA_937873245.1 uncultured Arthrobacter sp.
GTGAAGGTGGACGCCAATTGGGACGCCGAGAAGCTCGTCGTGGAGCTTTTCGGCGAGCTCGTCGAGCCGACGCTGCTGAACCCGACTTTTGTCTACGATTACCCGCCGTCCGCGCAGCCGCTGGCCCGCCAGCACCGCGAGGATGACCGGCTGATCGAAGCGTGGGACCTCATCATCGGCGGCATGGAGCGCGGCACCGCGTTCTCCGAACTGATTGACCCGGTGATCCAGCGCGAACGGCTCACCGAGCAGTCCCGCCGTTCCGCCGCCGGCGACGTCGAGGCCATGCAGCTGGACGACGACTTCCTTCGCGCGCTGGAGTACGGAGCCCCGCCGATGGGCGGGATCGGCCTGGGGATCGACCGGCTGGTGATGCTCTTCACCGGCGCCGGTATCCGCGAGACGATTCTGTTCCCCCTGCTGAAGCCCGAAGGACACTGACCATGGAGTACGTCGCCGTATTGCTTCCGTCCGTGGTGGTCGGCCTGATCTTCTGGTTTGCCATGAAATCGATTTTCAATGCCGATAAATCGGAGCGCCAGGCCGAAGCCCGCGCCCAGGCGGAAGCCGAAAGAAATGGCCAAGGGGCGGATACCCTCCGCAACGACGGGCATTCCAACGGCCCTAACTAATAGCCGACTATTCCGCCTTGGGTTTTCCTTTGGAAACTCTTTTTCGCTTTGACTCGTTGCCATAAAGCAGAGGATACTTTTAACCAGATACATCCTGCTTTTCCTTAATACTCATCCATTTGGAAAGAGAGTCTTTAATGGCACAGAAAGTGAAAATCATCCTTGTCGATGATCTGGATGGGGGATCCGCGGACGAGACCGTCCGGTTCGGCCTTGACGGCGTCAGTTACGAAATCGACCTCTCAGCGGACAACGCTGCAGAACTCCGTTCGGCAGTTGAGCGGTTTGTAACCCACGCACGCAAGACCTCAAGCGGCCGCGCAACGCGCACCAAGATTGCATCCGGCCGGAATCAGGACTCGGCCCAGATCCGGCAGTGGGCCCGCGATAACGGCTATGCGGTAAACAGCCGCGGCCGTATTCAGGCTGAAATTCAGGAAGCCTACCAAAAGGCGAATTCCTAGCCCACAAGCCAGGAACGCTGGGCCGTGGACGCAGCGTCAGGCCGCAATATCAATGACTGGCCCCCGCCTTCGGGCGGGGGCATTGTCATGTGTGCCCTCAGTGGCTGGAGAGGTCGCCGTACGGTCCAGGTCGCCGTACCTTCCAGCCCGGTTACCGGCCAATAAATAGGCTCTTCAAGGTTCGTGGGGAATTGAGTTCGTGTCGTTGAAGACAAGAGGGCCCGTGGCCCTGCTGGGATGAGTGTGTCTAAGCATTCAACCTGGAACAGGACCACGAGCCTTGAACGAGCCTACCGGGGTCGCAGCCGACGCTGCCACCATCCTTTTCAACCTGCCCGACTACCACGTCGTTTCCACCACCGACACTGCCGGCCGCCGGCAGGTCATCGTCGAAACGAACCAGCCACCGGGCTGCCCGAGCTGCGGCGTGATTTCCTCCCGGCGTAAGGAACGACGTCTCCAGCGGCTGAGGGATATTCCTGTCGCCGGGCCGGTGGAGGTGCTCTGGTCCAAGTACCGCTGGTACTGCGAAGAGCCGGCCTGTGACCGGCTGTCGTTCTTTGAATCCACCCCTCAGGTCCCGCGCCGGGCCCGCTCCACCGGCCGGCTCCGGGACCACCTCGTGGATGCGGTCATCCGCTCGGGCAGGGCAGTGTCGGAGACGGCTGCCGGCTTCGCCGTGTCCTGGTGGATGGTGCGAGCGGCACTGAATGAAGCGTGCCTGCTCAAGCTGCCCGACGTAGATGCGCTCAGGCCGCGGATGCTGGGCATTGACGAACACCGATTCCGGTCTGTGCGCTACTTTCAGGACCCTGCCACGAGGGCGTGGACCCGGTTCGAACCCTGGATGACAACCATCGTGGACCTGGACACCGGCCAGGTCCTGGGCGTGGTCGACGGCCGGGACCACAAAGGCGTTGGGGACTGGCTGTTCGCCCGCCCCCTGGAGTGGCGCTTGGGAGTGCAGGTCGTCGCGATCGACCCCTCCGCGGCCTTCCGCAAAGCGCTGCGGATGTGGCTTCCTCGTACCGCTGTCGCGGTCTGTTAACGCCAACCGAAAATAGGGCCAGGAACGCCAACTGAAAACAGGGCCACCGACCATTATGGAAGGTGATCACATTGGATGTTTGGGCGCAGATACGCCACCGATACGCGACGGAGAAAATCTCCAAGAGGGAGCTGGCTAAACAGCTCGGGGTTTCCCGGGGGACGGTGGACCGGGCATTGGAGGCCGAGCGGCCGCCGAAGTATGAGCGGAAGCCGGCCGGTTCGAGCTTCGATGCTTACGGGCCGCAGGTGCGGGCGTTGCTGGCTGCGACGCCGACGATGCCGGCCTCGGTACTGGCCGAACGCGTCGGCTGGGTGGGCTCTGCGTCCTTGTTCCGGGACAAGGTCCGTGGACTCCGGCCCGAGTATATGCCGTCGGATCCGGTGGACCGGCTGGTCCATGAACCGGGCCAGGCGATGCAGTGCGATTTGTGGTTCCCGCATGAGCCGCTGCCACTGGGTCACGGGCAGGAGGGCAAGCCTCCGGTGTTGGTGATGACAAGCGCGTTCTCCGGATACATCCAGGCCAGGATGCTGCCGACCCGCACGACCTT
>CALMVY010000311.1 GCA_937873245.1 uncultured Arthrobacter sp.
GCGGCAGGAATTAAAGGTCGCGGATGGTGCGCAGGGCTGCGGCGGTGAGGACCTTGATGCCCAGGCCCAGGGCGCGTTCGTCCAGGACGTAGTCGCCGCGGTGCAGGTCGTACTCCTCGCCGCCGGGCGTCTTGGTGCCCAGGCGCATCATGGCGCCGGGGAGGTCCGCGAGGAACCAGGCGAAGTCCTCGCCGCCCATGGACTGCGGGGTCAGGACCACGGAACTCTCGCCGATTTCGGCGCGGGCCGCGGCCTCGATCAGGGCGGTCTCATGTTCCGAGTTCACCACGGGAGGGACGCCGCGGGTGTGTTCCAGGTGCACGTCGACGCCGTACGGTGCCGCGATCTGCTGCACCACCTCGTCGAGGATCTTGCCGGCACTGTGCCAGGCGTCGCGGTCCAGGCAGCGCATGGTGCCAGCCATGTAACCGCTGGCCGGGATCGCGTTGGGGGCGGAGCCGGCGGAGATGTGGCCCCAGACCACCGAGACGCCGCTGCGGACATCCACGCGGCGGGAGAGCACCGCCGGAACGTTGACCGCGATCTGCGCCAGGGCGAAGACGAGCTCTTCGGTCAGGTGCGGGCGTGAGGTGTGGCCGCCGCGGCCGGTCAGTTCAATCTTGATGGTGTCCGAGGCGGAGGTGATGGCGCCGATCCGGGTGCCGATCCTGCCGACGTCGATCCGGGGATCGCAGTGCAGCGCCAGGATCCGGGGAACACCCTCCAGGACGCCCTGCTCGATGCAGCTCTGGGCTCCGCCGGGCATGGTTTCCTCGGCCGGCTGGAAGATGATCCGGACCGAACCGCGCAGCGGCGACACCTCGTGCATCCGCTGCAGGACCAGCGCCGCGCCGAGCATGGTCGCGGTGTGGACGTCGTGGCCGCAGGCGTGGGTGACACCGTGGTTCTTCGAGGCGAACGGCAGGCCGGTTTCCTCGATGATGGGCAGGGCGTCAATGTCCCCGCGCAGGGCGGTGGCGATCGGCCCGTCCCCGATGTCCACCGTCAGGCCCGTCCCTTCGAGACGCCGGGGCTTGAGGCCTGCTTCCTCGAGGCGCTTGACGAGCTTGTCCGTGGTGCGGAATTCCTTGAAGGAGAGCTCCGGGTGCGCATGCAGGTCCCGCCGGAAGGCGATCAGCTCCGGCAGCAGAGGCTCGAGCCACGGTCCCACCAGTGTGGTGGGCTCAGCTTCAGTAGAGTAGTTGCGCACGGAATAACTCTAGCGAGCGCACAATAAATAGCGGCATCGCGTCCGGCGCGTTACGGATCGGCAAACACTTCCGCCCGCCCCGGTAGGGCCGAAAGGCCCGGGGGAACGCCGAACTACAGGACGTCAGTGTCGCCGCTGGCTTTGAGGGCGTCAACGGCCTGCTTCACGCGCTGGGAGTGTTCCTTGTGCATCACGAGCAACGCATCGGGAGTGTCGACCACAACGACGTCCTTGATCCCGATCAGTGCGATCACGCGCTTGGTATCGGAGACCACGACGCCGCTCGCGTCCTCGGTGAAGACGCGGGCGCCGTCACCGATTACGGTGACGTCCTTGACTTCCTTGGCGCTGTTGAGCCGGCCCACCGAGGCAAAGTCCCCGACGTCGTCCCAGCGGAAGGTTCCGGGAACGACGGCGACGTCGCCGGCGGCGGCGGCCGGTTCGGCCACGGCGTAGTCGATGGCGATCTTGGGCAGGGTGGGCCACACGCGGGCCTTGACCTCGTCGCGCTGCGGGGTGTCCCAGGCCCGTGCGATTTCCTGGACCCCGGCGAAGAGCTCCGGCTGGTTGGCTTCGAGGTGCTTGAGCATCAGCGAGACGGGAGCCACGAACATCCCGGCATTCCAGACATAATCGCCGCTGTCGAGATATTCCTGGGCGACCTCCTCGCTGGGCTTCTCCACGAATTCGACGACGGCCTGGGCACTGGGGGCGCCGCCCACGCCGAGGTTCTTCCCTGCACGGATGTAGCCGAAGCCGGTGGAGGGGTGCGTGGGCTTGATGCCGATCGTGACGATCTTGCCGGCGGCAGCAGCGTGGATAGCCTCCTTGACGGCGTCATGGAACAGGCCGTCGGGACTGATCACCTGGTCCGCCGCGAAGGAGCCCATGATGGTGTCCGGATCGCGTTCGTGCAGGATCGCTGCGGCCAAACCGATGGCGGCACCGGAGTCCTTGGGCTCGCTCTCCAGCACCAGGTCCGCTTCGTCAATCTCCGGGAGCTGGCGGCAGACGGCGTCGCGGTGGGCCATACCCGTCACTACGAGCATGTGCTTGCCGGCGAGTGGCTCGAGCCGGTCGTAGGTGGATCTCAGCAGGGTACTGCCGGAGCCCGTGAGGTCGTGAAGGAACTTGGGGGCTGCTGCCCGCGACAGAGGCCAAAGGCGGGTCCCCACACCGCCGGCCGGAATCACCGCAATGAACCGGCCCAGGGCCGAACCTTGGGCCGAATCCGGCGAAGCGTCCTGGCTTGTCACTTTTTCTGTAGTCATCACGGCTACTTTAGCCGAACGTGGTTCAACCATCCCTGATCCGGCGGCGGACACCGCCACCAGAATGTGGCGTTCGTCTCAAAACCCGGGGAAAACCCCGCCGGGCGCCGTCACCGACGGGTGGCTGAATTGAATAAGCTGTGAGCGAAGCCTAGATTTAGGCTTGAGCTTACGAGTGCTCTCGCAGCAGGCGTTCCCCCCGCGTGGATCCCATGCCAGCGCCGCTGTGTTGCAGGGAGGTTTATTCAGTGCCGACAAAACCAGCTGGCACCTTGTACCGCGGCCGTGAAGGCATGTGGTCTTGGGTTGGACACCGCATTACCGGTGTAGTGATCTTTTTCTTCTTGTTGGTCCATGTGCTGGACACCTCATTGGTGCGTGTGTCCCCCGAGGCCTACACCGCCGTGATCGGTGCCTACAAGAACCCCCTGATGGCCCTGGGTGAAACGGGCCTTGTCGCGGCGATCGTCTTCCACGCCTTTAACGGCCTGCGGATCATCGCCGTCGACTTCTGGAAGAAGGGCGCGAAGTACCAGCGCCAGATGCTGTGGACAGTGCTCATTCTGTGGGCCGTCATCATGATCGGCTTCTCCATCCGCCATCTTTCTCTCGCTTTTGGAGGCGAATAAGCCATGAGCGCCACTGAGATTCAGAGCCCGCGCAGTCCGAAAGCTCCGGGTGCGAAGGTAGGCAGCAACCGGATTGCGCCGGAGTACCGCCGCAACGGCAGTTCCAAGGGAAACTTCGAAATGCTCGCATGGCTCTTCATGCGGCTGTCCGGCGTCGTCCTGGTGGTCCTCATCTTCGGACACCTGACCGTCAACCTGCTGGTGGGCGACGGCATCAAGGCCATCGATTTCGGTTTCGTGGCCGGCAAGTGGGCCGACCCGTTCTGGCAGATCTGGGACCTGGCGATGCTGTGGCTGGCCATGCTGCACGGCACCAACGGTGTCCGCACCATCATCAACGACTACGCCGAAAAGGACGCCACGCGCCTGTGGCTGAAGATCGTGCTGTACGCGGCCACCGCGGCCATCATCGTCCTGGGCACCCTGGTCATCTTCACCTTTGACCCGTGCCCCGTCGTCAACGGTGTCCAGCTTCCGGGCGGGTTCTGCCCCGCGCCGTAACGGCGCAGCCCTTGCGGCAACCGATCCCTGCCTGCCCGGTGCAGGCCAGGGATTTCCACGAGATTTCACTGGGCAGGCTCCGCCGGCCGGTGTTGTTAGCGAATTTTGAGAGAAAGAGCGTCTGGTATGCAGGTCCATAAGTACGACGTCGTCATCGTCGGTGCCGGTGGCGCCGGGATGCGCGCGGCGATCGAATCAGGTCAGCGCGCCCGAACAGCAGTACTGACCAAGCTGTACCCCACCCGCTCCCACACCGGCGCGGCACAGGGCGGCATGTGCGCAGCCCTGGCCAACGTGGAGGAAGACAACTGGGAGTGGCACACCTTCGACACCATCAAGGGCGGCGACTACCTGGTTGACCAGGACGCAGCCGAGGTCATGGCGAAGGAAGCGATCGACGCCGTCCTGGACCTGGAAAAGATGGGGCTGCCGTTCAACCGCACCCCCGAAGGCCGGATCGACCAGCGCCGCTTCGGCGGCCACAC
>CALMVY010000312.1 GCA_937873245.1 uncultured Arthrobacter sp.
GAAGTGACGGGAGTGACAGGAGTCAGCGAAGGAGCAGTATGACGGCGAGTCCGGCAGCCAGCATGGAGGGGCCGTGAGGGACTTCCTGTGGCTTGTTTCTCCGGTTTTTCAGCACCAGGAACACGGACGCGAGGCCCCCCGCCACAAAGCCCAGGGCTCCGCCGTAGAACACCTGTGACCAACCTAGGTAGCCTAAGTACAGTCCAAGTGGTGCTGCGAGCTTCACATCGCCCATTCCGAGGCCGTTTTTGCTAGTCAGGGCCAAAATTAAGTAGAAAAAGAACAAGATTGCGGACCCGGCGGCTCCGCGAAGCAGGTCGCCGGCAGCTCCGGAGGCCAGTGCGGCGAAGGCCAGCAGTACGAAACCGGCTCCCAGTAGGGGCACAACGAGCCGGTTGGGCAGTAAATGGTGCGCAATGTCGATGCGCGCCAAAATAACAGCGAATATGCCGAGTAATACGTAGGCGGGAAGTTCGGCTGTGCTGCCGAATCGCCACGCCAGCAGGGCCGAGAGGGTAAAGGTGGCCGCCGCCGTCGTAATCCTCTGGCGCCAGGAGGCGTCGCCGGCCAGCTGGGGGAGGGTGCGCCGGACGAGGGTGTCGGCAAGCAGCCCAAGGCACATGCCGGCCAGTCCGATCCCGGCAATAAACAGCAGTGATGGGGAGCCGGCAGCGGCGGTGTCGAACACGGTTCCTCCTGGGATGCGGCGGGCCGGGGGCGGGCAGAATGCATCCGGACACCCCATTTTGACCCAGTGACTGCTCTTCCGCTATTCTTGGTAGTCGTTGTGCGTGTCCTTCTCGATGATGCGTGCCCGCTTGGGAATCCGGTTGCAGGATGACTACCCAGCGTGCACATTCGAGACTTCAGGATGACTGGTTACATGGAGCCCTCACCTCTGTTCCGGTAGCGCATAGATAGTAGGTGCACCTTCGAGTGACGCCTAAAACAAGAACGCCAGAACAAGAACGAGGCAAACACCGTGCGTACGTACACCCCGAAGCCCGGCGATATCAACCGCCAGTGGCACGTCATTGACGCCACCGACGTTGTCCTTGGTCGTCTTGCCAGCCAGACCGCAATCCTGCTGCGCGGCAAGCACAAGGCCACCTTTGCGTCCCACATGGACATGGGCGACTTCGTCATCATCATTAACGCTGAAAAGGTTGCCCTCACCGGCGCCAAGCTGGAGCAGAAGCGCGCATACCGCCACTCCGGTTACCCGGGCGGCCTGACCTCCGTCAACTACGCGGAGCTGCTGGAATCCAACCCGGTCCGCGCCGTGGAGAAGGCCATCAAGGGCATGCTCCCGAAGAACTCCCTCGCTGCACAGCAGCTGGGCAAGCTGAAGGTCTACAAGGGTGCCGAGCACCCCCACGCCGCCCAGCAGCCCAAGACTTTCGAAATCACCCAGGTCGCCCAGTAGTCCTGGCCACCAACCAACTTTTAATCAAGGAGAATCGTGGCTCAGAACGAAGAACTGACCACCGAGGCCGTTGTGGCTGAGGAAAACCTGACCAGCTACACCTCGGAAAGCGGTCCTGCGGAAGCAGAAGCGCCCAAGAAGGAACGCCCGGCACTGACCGTTGCCGGCGCTGCAGTTGGCCGTCGCAAGGAAGCTGTTGCCCGCGTTCGCGTTGTACCGGGTTCCGGCAAGTGGACCATCAACGGCCGCGAGCTGGCCAACTACTTCCCGAACAAGCTGCACCAGCAGGACGTCAACGAGCCCTTCAAGATCCTCGATCTTGATGGCGCCTACGACGTCATTGCCCGCATCCACGGTGGCGGCATCTCCGGCCAGGCCGGTGCACTGCGCCTCGGCATCGCCCGTTCACTGAACGAGATCGACACCGAGAACAACCGCGCCACCCTGAAGAAGGCCGGCTACCTGCGTCGTGACGCCCGCGTCATCGAGCGCAAGAAGGCTGGTCTCAAGAAGGCCCGCAAGGCTCAGCAGTACTCCAAGCGCTAAAAAGCGCCTACCCAGCAGGCGGCCGCTGACGCGACCTCCTGCTGGGACCCGCGGCGCTTTTCAGCGCTCGGATCCCCAAGCGCTAATCCCGCTTCCGTAAGCCCGTCCCGCAGTTTGCGGGGCGGGCTTTCGCCGTTAAGTCGGACTTGCTCCGGCCATCGACTAAACTTGACCCGATGTCTAGATTATTTGGAACAGATGGTGTCCGGGGCTTGGCGAACGGCCTGCTGACCGCCGAGCTGGCGTTGCAGCTGGCCCAGGCCGCCGCCGTCGTGCTTGGTCACGACCGCAATACCAACGGAACGCGGCCGCGCGCCGTGGTGGCGCGTGACCCCCGCGCGAGCGGTGAGTTCATTGCGGCTGCGGTGGAAGCAGGGCTCTCAAGCTCCGGGATCGACGTCTACGACGCCGGCGTGCTTCCGACCCCGGCCGCGGCCTATCTGGTGGCCGACCTGGACGCGGACTTCGGCGTGATGATCTCCGCCTCGCACAACCCCGCACCGGACAACGGCATCAAGTTCTTTGCCCGCGGCGGCCAGAAGCTTCCGGACGATGTGGAAGACGCCATCGAGGAACAGCTCGGCAAGGAGCCATTCCGGCCGGTCGGGGGAGAAGTTGGCCGGATCCAGCGATTCTCCGACGCCGAGGACCGCTATATCGTCCACCTGCTCGGCACCCTCCCGCACCGCCTGGATGGACTCAAGGTGGTGCTGGATTGCGCCCACGGCGCGGCGAGCGGCTGTTCCCCCCAGGTCTTCAAGGACGCCGGCGCCGATGTCATTGTCATCGGAGCCGAACCGGACGGCCTCAACATCAACGACGGCGTCGGATCCACCCACCTGGGGCCGCTGAAGCAGGCGGTCCTGCAGTATGGGGCCGATCTGGGCATCGCGCACGACGGTGACGCGGACCGCTGCCTTGCGGTGGACCACGAAGGAAGCGAAGTCGACGGCGACGAGATCATGGCGATCCTCGCCGTGGCGCTGAAGGCTTCGGGCAAGCTCAAGGACGACGTCCTGGTCGCGACCGTGATGAGCAACCTCGGACTGAAGATCGCCCTGCGCGAGGCCGGCATCAGCCTGCGCGAAACCGGGGTGGGTGACCGTTACGTCCTGGAAGGGATGCGCGAGGGCGGCTTCAACCTCGGCGGCGAGCAGTCCGGCCACGTGATCTTCGCCGACCACGCCACCACGGGTGACGGCGTTCTCACCGGCCTGCAGATCGCAGCGCAGGTGGCACTCACAGGCCGCCCGCTGAAGGAACTGGCCGCAGTGATGACCAAACTTCCGCAGGTCCTGATCAACGTCAGGGGCGTGGACCGCACCCGGGTCAAGGGTGATGAAACCGTGGCTGAGGCTGTAGCCCTCGCCGAGGCCGAACTCGGGGACACCGGCCGCGTGCTCCTGCGCCCCTCCGCCACTGAGCCGGTGTTTCGCGTCTGGGTTGCGGCGGGCGACCACGACCCCGCCCACAAGGTCCCCGA
>CALMVY010000313.1 GCA_937873245.1 uncultured Arthrobacter sp.
GATAGATCAGCCGTATCCCCCCGTGGGTCAGCCAAGTGCAGAGTACGAGCCTGACGGTTACGACATGTCGGGCTTCTCGACGGCGGCCCCGTCGTATGCAGAAGTGCTTGAAGTCCGGGCCGGCCGCGTGGCCATGGTCCGCGACTTCCTTGCGACTGTCACTCCGGCTGACCTGGCCAGCGTGCGCAAGAATCCCTGGGGTCCGGACTATGTGGTGACCATTCTGTCGTGCCTGCACACCATTCTTGATGAGGGATGGGAGCACCACCGGTACGCCGTCCGTGACCTGGACGTGATCGAGGCGGGCCGCGACGCGTAAACCCTGACGCACGACGGCGGTCTTGGGCTCGACAGCCATCAGTTCGCCCCGGTGCGTGCCGGTCAGGACCACGTAGAGCGCCTCCTGGTTTCCGTCCACGATCACCTCTGTGTAGAACCTCTTGATCAATCCGGTCCCTTCCGCCATTTCCGGCTCCTTGCAGGTGCGCACCGCCGGTTTCCCTCGGTGTGGACAATGCCGGTGCGACAGGCCAGACCGGGACTGGACCCGAACAGGTACCGTTAAGCCGTGACTTTCGCTCGCCCTCCCCAGCTCGCCGCCCCTGCGATCTCTTCCCTCGTGGGCAGCACTTCCCTCAGCCGCGGCCGCACCTACGCTCGCAAGGGCGCGGTGTCGGGCGTCGAGTGGAATCCCAAGGACTTGGAGCTAAAGGGCAAAGTCCAAGGCAACCGGGGCGCCCCCTACCGGACCACAGTCTCGTTCAGGGACGGCGCCGGCGGTTTGCGTCCTGACTGGGGCGATTGCTCGTGCCCCATGCGTTTCAACTGCAAACACGTCGCCGCCCTGCTCCTGGATGTCAGCAGCGGGCCCGTGCACCAGCCGGCACTACTGGACGTCCCGCGGGCCCCGGCGAGCGCTGACGCGTCGAAGCAAACGGCGCCCGCCTCGCAGGAAGCTATCCAGATGCAGGCGCCTCCGGCTCCGTGGCAGGAGCAGATCCACTCCCTCCTGCACCCGGAGGCGGCGGCGCAGCGGCCGGGTTTCGCTGGCGGACAGGCCATCCCAAGGGCCGGCAAGCTGACCCAGAAGCTCGGTCTGCAGCTGGAACTGCAGGAAACCGTTGCCCGCGAGCCGTCCTGGTCCCAGCGCGCCCGCGTTGACCCGTGGCGAAACCAATCCGCCCCGCTGATCAGCCTGACCGCCAGGCCGGTGCGGCAGAATGCCAAAGGCAAGTGGGTGGTGGGCAACCTGCGCTGGGATACCTTCGGGCGGACATACTACGGATACCAGCTCCAGGATTTCAGCCCGGAACAGATCCGTTGGATGCACCTTTTTGCCACGCTCTTCGCGGTCGACGGGATGCAACTGCCGTACACGCACCTTCCGCTGGAACGCTTCGACAGCCCGCTGCTCTGGCAGCTCCTCGCCCAGGCCCAGGAAATCGGGGTGGCGCTGGTGTCCGCAACGTCCGGCGACGCCGTCGTCGTTCACGAGCCCGTCGCCATTTCGCTGGACATTCGGGCTCACGACGGCGGGCTGCGGCTGGCACCGCACGTCGGCGCGGGCGGCCCTTCCGTGGATCCCGCCGCGATGGGCGTCATTGGCCAGCCGGGCCACGGCCTGTTCTGGTGGGACTCCGCCACGGGGCCGGACGCCTCTTCGGCACCGCCTAAACTCCATCTTGCCCCGAGCGCGGCTCCCGTTCCCGATGCGATCCGGCCGCTGATCCGCCACCGCACGGAGCTGCTGATTCCCGCGGCGGCCCGCGAGGCCTTCCTCGGAGCCAGCTTCCCGCAGCTGGCACAGGCAGCAGATCTCATCTGCAGCGACGCCTCCGTGGCGCTGCCGGAGATCCTTCCGCCGGAACTGGTGCTGACGGCCGCCCACCTTCCTCGTGACACCGGCACAGCCCGGGCGCCGTCCGGCCGGACGCAGCGCCGCCCCGAGGCCGGGGCGCCACAGGATCCCGCCGCGCGGCTGCTGCTGCAATGGCACTGGGAGTACACGTCGGCGGGCACCATCACCCGGCAGCCGCTGCCCGACGCCGGCACCGGCTACCGCGACCACCCCGCGGAAGCGCAGCTCCTGGCCCGCGTGGCCGCGATCCTGGCCCGGTTTCCGGACGCCTGGCAGGAACAGTTCCCGGACACATCGTCGGGGCACCCCGGCAGCACCGGGCCGGCGGTGCTCAAAAACGTCGCCGCCGCCCGGTTCACGACCGAGGCACTGCCCGCGCTGGAACGGCTCGAACACCTCCGGGTGGACAGCACCGGCCAGGTGCCGGACTACAACGAGCTGACAGAGACCCCGCTCATCGCCGTCAGCACGCAGGGAACGGACGACGGCGACTGGTTTGATCTGGGCGTCACGGTCACCCTCGGCGGGGAAGATGTTCCTTTCGCCCACCTCTTCCATGCCCTCGCTGCGGGCGAAGAACACCTGATGCTGTCCAGCGGCAACTATTTCCGGCTCGACCAGCCCGAGTTCCTGCAGCTGCGTAGGCTGATCGAGGAAGCCAGGTCCCTGCAGGACCACGAAGGGCCCCTGCGGATCAGCCGGTACCAGGCCGGGCTCTGGGACGAGCTCGAGGAGTTGGCCGCCACCGCCGAACAAGCCGAATCCTGGCGGCGGAGCGTCGGCGGGCTGCTGAAGTTCGCAGAGCTGCATGACGTGCAGCTGCCGGCGGGCGTCAACGCATCGCTGCGCCCCTACCAGCAGGACGGCTTCAACTGGCTGGCCTTCCTATGGGAGAACGGCCTGGGCGGCGTGCTCGCGGACGATATGGGCCTGGGCAAAACCCTGCAGACCATCGCCCTGATCTGCCACGCCAAGAACGGCGTCGGCGTTCCGCTTCGGGACGAAGCTGCGCGACGCCCCTTCCTGGTGGTCGCCCCAACCTCCGTGGTGCCCAACTGGGCCGCAGAAATCGGGCGTTTTGCCCCCGGGTTGCGGACCGCCGCCGTCACGGACACGTTGCGGCGCAGCGGGACTGACCTGGCGGCACTCACCGCCGGGTCCGACGTCGTGGTTGTTTCCTATACGCTTTTCCGGCTCGACTATGAGGCCTACGCCGCCCGGCAGTGGGCCGGGCTGGTCCTGGACGAGGCACAGTTCGTGAAGAATCCGGCTACCAAGGCCAGCCAGAATGCGCGCCGCTTCCCCGCCCCGTTCAAGCTCGCGATCACGGGCACGCCTATGGAGAACAACCTGATGGAGTTGTGGTCCATGTTCGCGATCACCGCTCCCGGTTTGTTCCCGTCGTCGAAGAATTTCGTCGAGTACTACCAGAAGCCGGTGGAGAAAGAGGGGGACGCGGCGAAACTGACGCAATTACGACGGCGGATAAAGCCGCTGATGATGCGGCGCACCAAGGAGCTCGTCGCCAAGGATCTGCCCGCCAAACAGGAACAGGTGCTGGAGCTGGACCTGGCCCCGCGCCACCGCACGATTTACCAGCGGCATCTGCAGCGCGAACGACAGAAGGTGCTGGGGCTGCTGGATGACATGGACAAGAACCGCTTCGCGATCTTCAAGTCGCTCACTATGCTGCGCAGACTCAGCCTGGACGCGTCCCTGGTGGACGAAAAATACGCGTCCGTCCCGTCCAGCAAGCTCGATGCCCTGCTGGAGCAGCTCGGCGACATCGTGGCCGAGGGACACCGCGCCCTGATCTTCAGCCAGTTCACCGGCTTCCTGGGCAAGGCCGCGGCGCGGCTTGACGCGGAAGGCATCCCATACGCCTACCTGGACGGCAAGACCCGTCGGCGTGCCGAGGTGATCGAGCGCTTCAAGTCCGGCAACGCACCGGTGTTCTTCATCTCGTTGAAGGCCGGCGGATTCGGGCTGAACCTGACCGAGGCGGACTACGTTTTCCTGTTGGACCCGTGGTGGAATCCCGCCGCCGAGGCGCAGGCCGTTGACCGCACCCATCGCATCGGCCAGACCCGGAATGTCATGGTCTACCGGATGGTGGCCAGGAACACCATCGAGGAGAAAGTCATGGCGCTGAAGGAACGGAAGGCCAAGCTGTTTACCGCAGTACTGGACGATGACGCAATGTTTTCCTCGGCACTGTCGGCGGAGGACGTGCGGGGCCTGTTCGACGGCTGACGCGGGGCCCACGCGGCCGGCCAGGAAGAAGGCGGTGTCTGCCGGGAATCAACACCCTCCAGGAACTCGCCGATTCGCCCGGCATCCAGGTGGACTGCTTGGGCGGGCGCCTCCGGGGGCTCAGCCAGACCTTCGTGGGTCCCATCGCCGAGGCGGCCCTGGAGCGGATGAGTTTTGACCGGGTGTTCCTCGGCGCGGACGCCGTCACGGTGGACGCCGGTCTGTGCGCGGCCGACCAGGCTCAGACCCGCCTCAAAGAACTGATGGCACGCCGCGGCAACACTGTTTACGTCCTGGCGGATTCCACTAAGCTCGGCAAACGCCCCTTCCATGCCTGGGTGCGGCTCCCCGCCCCCCCTGG
>CALMVY010000314.1 GCA_937873245.1 uncultured Arthrobacter sp.
GAGCAGCAGCAGGTCGCCGTCGATCGCGGAACCGTCGTCGAGCAGCAGCGCCGAGAAGCCGCCGTCGGAAGCGTTGTGTTCGACGCCGGTGGAGCGGGCGTTGCCGGCCACCCGCACGCCGCAGTTTCGCAGCGACGCGGCGAGCACTGCGCCGCCGCCGCGGTCGATGTTGCGGCCCAGCGGGTGCGGGCCGTTGTGCACGACGGTGACCGTGGCGCCTTCCTCCGCCGCGGCGAGGGCCGTCTCCAGGCCCAGCACGCCGCCGCCGAGGACCACCACGCGCTTGCCGCCGGCCACCGCAGCCTGCAGTACCGAGGCGTCGCGCAGGTCCCGGAGCGCGGTCACGCCGGCCGGCAGTACCGGAGCGGCCGGGTCCGGGTTGAGCCCGGTGAGGTTGGGGATCACCGGGCGGGAGCCGGTGGCGAAGACCAGCCGGTCGTAGCCGGGGGTGGTGCCGTCGCTGAGGACCAGCTGCTGGCGGGCGCGGTCCACCCGGCGGACGCGGACGCCCAGCCGGACGTCGACGCCGTCGGCGATCAGCGCCGCGGCGTCGGACAGTGCCAGTGCCGACGCCGTGGTCCGGCCGACCCCGAGGTCCGCCACGAGCACGCGGTTGTACGCAGCCTCCGCCTCCTCGCCGACCACCGTCAGGTGCGCGAGTCCGCCGCGGACCGCCGGCAGCAGCTCGTCCACCAGCCGCGCAGCCACCGGACCGAAGCCCACAACAACAATGCGCTCAGTCATGACGCACCTTCCTTCTGCAGTTCACCGGCCGGCAGTTCATCGGCCGGCAGTTCATGGGCGCGGAGCTTGGCGGCGACGGGCCGGACCCAGACCTTACTGAACTTGAACTCCGGCATCCCGGAGATCGGATCCGTGGCCGCCTCGGTGAGCCGGTTGGCGCTCTCCAGCTCCGGGAAGTGGAACGGCAGGAACACCGTTTCAGGCCGGATGTCCGTGCTCAGCTCGGCGCGGCAGGACACCTCGCCGCGCCCGTTGGAAATCGAGACAAGATCGCCCTCGGCGATGCCCTGCGCGGCGGCGGCTGCCGGGTGGATCTGCAGCCTCGCTTCCGGCTGGGCCTCGGCCAGCGCGGCGACCCGCCGCGTCTGCGCACCGGACTGGTAGTGCTCCATGAGGCGCCCGGTGATCAGGGTCATCGGCTTGCCGGCCCGGTCCGCAGCGCCGGCGGAAGCGGAAGCAACAGCACGACGGCGGGGCGTCACCGCAGTGAACACGGCCCGCCCGTCCGCATGGGCAAAGCCGTCGAGGAACAGCCGCGGCGTCCCGGTGCTGCCGGCGGGGTAGGGCCAGTAGGCGGCCTCGCCGCGGTCCAGCATGGCGTAGTCGATCCCGGAGTAGTCAGCCAGGCCGCCGGAGGACGCGCGCCGGAGCTCCTCGAAGACGGTCTCCGGGTCCTCGCTGAACGTCGATGGGGCCTCCAGGGCCTCGGCCAGCCGGGTCATGATCCACAACTCGCTGCGCACTCCGGGCGGGGGAGCGAGGGCCCGGCGGCGGCGGAGCACCCGGCCCTCGAGGTTGGTCAGGGTGCCTTCCTCCTCGGCCCACTGGGTGACCGGAAGGATCAGGTCCGCCTCGGCGGCGGTCTCGGAGAGGAAGAAATCGCAGACCACCAGGAAGTCCAGGCTCCGCAGGCCGGCGATCACGGCGTTGGCGTCCGGCGCGGAGACCGCCACATTGGCGCCGTGCACGAAGAGGCAGCGGACGCCGTCGGGCTGTCCCAGGGACTTCAGGAGCTGAACGGCGGGGACGCCGGGGCCGGGGATCAGGGCCTCGGGAACGCCCCACACGGCGGCCATGTGGGCGCGGGCGGCGGGGTCGGTGATTTTGCGGTAGCCCGGGAGCTGGTCGGCTTTCTGGCCGTGTTCGCGGCCGCCCTGGCCGTTGCCCTGGCCGGTGAGCGTGCCGTAGCCGCTGCGGGCGGAACCGGGCAGGCCCAGCAGCAGGGCGAGGTTGATGGCGGCGGTGGCGGTGTCCGTGCCGTCGACATGCTGTTCCACGCCGCGGCCGGTGAGGATGTAGCTGCCGCCCTTGCCGGCGCCGTCGGCCAGCCGCCGGGCGGTGTCACGGATCAGCCCGGCCGGGACGCCGGTCAGGGACTGCACGCGTTCGGGCCAGTAGGAGGCGACGCTGCGGACCACGGCGTCGTACCCGGCGGTGCGGGCCGCGATGAAGCCGGCGTCGGCGAGGCCCTCGTGGATCACCACGTGGGAGATGCCCAGCAGCAGGGCGAGGTCCGTGCCGGGCAGCGGCTGCAGGTGCAGGCCGCCGCCGTCGGACGTGAAAGCGGCGGTGGCGGAACGGCGGGGATCCACCACAATCAGCCCGCCGGCGTCGCGGGCGCCCTGCAGGTGCTGGACGAACGGCGGCATGGTCTCGGCGACGTTGGAGCCGAGCATCAGGATCGTGCTGGCGGAGTCGAGGTCCTCCAGCGGGAACGGCAGGCCGCGGTCCAGCCCGAAGGCGCGCATCCCGGCTGCGGCGGCGGAGGACATGCAGAACCGGCCGTTGTAGTCGATCCGCGACGTGCCCAGCGCCAGCCGGGCGAACTTGCCCAGCTGGTAGGCCTTCTCGTTGGTGAGTCCGCCGCCGCCGAAGACTCCGACGGCGTCCGCACCGTACCGGGCGCGGGTGGCCTTCACCGCCGTGGTGACGAGCGCCAGGGCTTCGTCCCAGCCGATGGGGCGGTGGACGCCGTCGGCGCCCTTGAGCAGCGGCTCGGTGACGCGGCCGGGGTGGTTCAGCAGTGACGCCGAGGTCCAGCCCTTGCGGCAGAGCCCGCCGCGGTTGGTGGGGAAATCGCGGCCGGACACGGCGAGGGGCGCGTCCGGAAGGCCGGCGGCCGGCTGTGCAACGGCGGCCGGCTGCTCCGGCACGGGGTCTGACCCCGGCCGGGAAGCCGGGGCCAGAGCCGCTGGGGTGAGCGTCATGGCGCACTGCAGGGCGCAGTAGGGGCAGTGCGTGGCGGCGCCGTTGGTCATGTTAGACGTGTCCCATCGCGTTTCGGTTGGCGTTGCGGATGTAGCAGAACCAGCAGACGGCCAGCATGACGACGTACGCGCCGACGAAGCCGTAGAACGCCGGGGTGTAGGAGCCGCTGGCGCTGTTGGAGGCGTTGAGGACCTGCGGGATGACGAACCCTCCGTAGGCGCCGATTGCCGAGATGAGGCGCAGGGCCGAAGAGGCGAGCCGCTGGGTGGTCACGGTGCTGGCGCCTGACTTGGCGGCCCGGCTGGAGGTGGCGAAGATGATGGGGATCATCCGGTACGTTGCACCGTTGCCGAAGCCGCTGGCGGTGAAGAGCAGCAGGAACAGGCCCAGGAAGAGCCAGAAGTTCTTCAGCGGCAGGGTCCAGACCATGGTCAGGGTGATGACGGCCATCGCGGCGAAGGCTGCGACGGTCATCCGGGCGCCGCCCATGCGGTCCGCCATGCGTCCGCCGTAGGGGCGGGCCAGCGAGCCGACCAGCGGGCCCAGGAAGGCGAGGGACAGGGCCACGGTGCCGACGCCGATGGAGGAGAAGGCCGGGAAGTAGTCCTTGATGAGCTTGGGGAACACACCGGCGAACCCGATGAACGAGCCGAAGGTGCCGATGTACAGCAGCGCCATGATCCACAGGTGCGGTTCCTTGAGCGCGGCGAGCGAGCCCGCGACGTCGCCCTTGGCGCTGGTGAGGTTGTCCATGTACTTCCAGGCGCCGAACGCGGCGATCAGGATGAAGGGGACCCACATCCAGCCGGCCATCGGCAGGTTCACGGTGCCGGCGGCCAGGAGCGTGATGGCGATCGGGACGGCGAGCTGCGCGACGGCGGCACCGAGGTTTCCGCCGGCAGCGTTCAGGCCCAGCGCCCAGCCCTTTTCGCGGGCCGGGTAGAAGAAGGTGATGTTGGCCATGGAGCTGGCGAAGTTGCCGCCCCCGAAGCCCGCCAGGGCCGCCACGAACAGCATGACCCCGAACGGGGTTTCCGGGTTGGAGACGCACAGGGCCAGCCCGATGGACGGGATGAGCAGCAGCAGGGCCGAGACGATGGTCCAGTTGCGGCCGCCGAAGCGGGGGACCATAAACGTGTAGGGGATGCGGAGGGTGGCGCCCACCAGGCTGGGCATGGAGATCAGCCAGAAGATTTCCGAAGTGGTGAAGGTGAAGCCGGCCGCGGGGAGCTGGACCACCACGATGGACCACAGCTGCCAGACCACGAAGCCCAGGAACTCGGCGAAGATGGACCAGTTCAGGTTGCGGCGGGCGATGGTGCGGCCCTGGGTCTCCCACTGTTCCTTGTTCTCGGCATCCCAGTTGGCGATCCAGCGGCCGGGGCGGAATTCCAGGGCTGGACCGCCGAGGGTGGTGCCGGCATGTGCGGCGGGGGAAATGCCTGGGGACATGCCGGTTGGGGCATCTGCGGTGCGTTCAGCAGTCACGGGGACCTCCTTGGGGGTGTTGTCCCTCCAAGGTAGGGAAGCCGCGTTTCCGGGACCGTCGCCGTTTGTTAACGTGCTGTGACGTTTGCCTATCGGCGCGTTTGTGACGGGGTGAGGGCCGGGTAGGGGGCATAGTGTGATGACCACCACGTGAGACAACTCTCAGTGTCCAAATAGTGGAACATTTGTCCATTGACTGGACGCCCGGAACTATTATGTAAGCATACGTATCCTCATCCGGGCGGCGTTAAGCAGCACCAGTCCGGTCTTCATGAAAGCGCTACTACATGTCATCCACTGCTACAACCACGGAGCATGGGTCCGCCAAACAGGTGAACTCGCGCGGCCGCGTTATCGTCGCCAGCCTGGTCGGCACCACCGTTGAGTTCTATGACTTCTACGTGTACGCCACCGCCGCTGTGCTCGTTTTCCCCCGCCTGTTCTTCCCCGGACAGAACGAAACCACCCAGCTGCTGAGCTCGTTCGCCGTGTTTGGCGTCGCGTTCATCGCCCGCCCGCTCGGGTCCATCGTCTTCGGGCACTTCGGTGACAAGTTCGGCCGCAAGGGCACCCTGGTGGCCTCGTTGCTGACCATGGGTATCGCCACCTTCCTCATTGGCTGCCTCCCGACGGCGCTCGTCCCGGGCTGGGAGTTCTGGGCGCCGGCGCTGCTGGTTGTCATGCGCTTTGCCCAGGGCCTGGCCCTCGGCGGCGAATGGAGCGGCGCGGCCCTCCTGGCTACGGAGAACGCCCCGGCCAACAAGCGCGCCATCTACGGCACGTTCCCGCAGCTGGGCGCGCCGATCGGCTTCATCATCGCCAACGTGATCTTCCTGGTCTTCAGCTACGCCCTGTCGCCGGAGGCCTTTATGGCCTGGGGCTGGCGTGTGCCGTTCCTGCTCAGCGCGGTCATGGTCATCATCGGCCTCTACGTCAGGCTCAAGCTGATCGAGACCCCGGCGTTCACCAAGGTCCTGGAGTCCAACGAAGTTGCCAAGCTGCCGCTGGCCCGGGTCTTCAAGACCAGCTGGCGCCAGCTGATCCTGGGCACGTTCATCATGCTCGCCACGTACGTGCTGTTCTACCTGATGACCACGTTCACGCTGACCTACGGCACCCGGGCCTCCAGCCTGGACGCCGCCAAGGCCGCGGCGGAGAAGGCCGGCAAGCCGATGACCGAGGCCGCAGCCGCAGCGTTCGTCCCCGGCCTGGGCTACAGCCGCAACGACTTCCTCTGGATGCTGATTGCCGGCGTCGTCTTCTTCGGTATCTTCACCCTGGTTTCCGGCCCGCTGGCCGAGAAGTACGGCCGCCGCAAGATGCTGATCGCCGTGACCCTGGGCATCTTCGCCTTCGGCCTGCTCTTCGTCCCGCTGTTCAGTGCCGGGTTCGTCGGCACGATGGCCCTGCTGATCCTCGGCTTCTCCCTGATGGGGCTGACCTTCGGACCCATGGGCGCACTGCTGCCGGAGCTGTTCCCGACGAACGTCCGGTACACCGGCTCCGCCATCAGCTACAACTTCTCCAGCATCCTCGGCGCGGCGGTTGCCCCGTTCATCGCCGTCTGGCTCTGGGAAATGGGCAAGGGCAGCCCCGTGCTGGTCGGTATCTACCTCGCCTCCATGGCGGTGCTGACGCTGATCGCCCTGTTCGTCAGCAAGGAAACCCGCGACCTGGAGTACACCAACAACGTCGCCTGACGCCGGTACCCGGTTGGGGCTGACGCTCCTGCCCGGTTGCTGACGGAAATGCCCGGTGTGTTCGCTGAACACGCCGGGCATTTCCGTGTCGGCAGAAGATTGCCGGGCAGTAACCGGGCAGGAGAGTCGGGCTTAGCGCGCGTAGAGTTCCACGAAGTTCCGGAGGATCTTCATCGGTTCCGTGGCGGTGAACCGCCGGGCGTCCTCCATCAGCATTTCGGCGGATTCCGGCGGGAAGTACCCTGCATGGCGGTAGATGTCGATCCTGGTGACCAGCCCTTCCGCATCCAGCTCGGGATGGAACTGGGTGGCGTACAGGTTGGTCTTGATCCGGAACATGTGCACGGGGCAGGAGGCGGAGCTGGCCAGCAGCACCGCGTGGGAGGGGAGGGTGGTGCAGGCTTCCTTGTGGCCGGTGAAGGCCGTAAAGCTCTCCGGCAGCCCCCGCAGCAGCGGATCCGCCAGCCCCTCGGCCGTCAGCTTGATGCTCACGCCGCCGAGCCCCTCGCCGTAGGTCCGGTCGATCACGGCGCCCTGGTGCCGGCCCAAGGTCCCGACCCCGTAGCAGGCGCCGAGGAAGGGGAAGTCCTCGGCCACGATCCGGTCGAGCAGGGACGCGAGCTCGTGCTCCACCCGGTGCTGGACATCACTTTTCTGTTCGGCGGGGTCGCTGGAGGTGAACGGGCTTCCGCCCACGATCACGCCGGAGTACTCGGAGAGATCCAGCCCTGGCAGCGGTCCGGCTTCCATCCGAATGCGCCTCAGCTGCGAGGGTTCGAGCCCGCCGTAGCGCAGGTAGGCCTCGTACTCGTTCTCCGCGGCGGCGTCCTCGGCCCGGGAGGCGAGGAGCAGGAATGGTTTCACAGACCAAGTCTGCACGGGCGGGACGCGCGGGCGCCAGAGGCGCGCTCGCGCCCCGCCGTCGAGCAGTTACTCGGCGGCAGCGTCCTCGATCA
>CALMVY010000315.1 GCA_937873245.1 uncultured Arthrobacter sp.
AGCCGCTCATCGAGCAGAAGCCCGACGCCGTGTCGTCGCCGCCCGGGCCGCTGTCCGTGGAGTTCGACGACGTCCGCTTCTCCTACCCCTCGGCGGACAAAGTCTCGCTCGCCTCGCTGGAGGACGTGTCCACGCTCGACACCCGCGGCGGCGAGGAGGTGCTGCACGGCATCAGCTTCCGGGTGGAACCCGGCCAGACCGTTGCCCTCGTGGGCTCCTCGGGCGCCGGCAAGTCCACCATTGCGCAGCTGCTTTCGCGCCTGTACGACGTCGATTCCGGCGCCGTGCGCTTCGGCGGCACCCTTCCCGGCACCGGCGTGGACGTCCGGGACCTGTCCTTCGATTCCATGCGCCACACCCTCGGCATGGTGACCCAGGACGGGCACCTGTTCCACGAGAGCATCGCCTCCAACCTGCGCCTGGCCCGCCCGGACGCCAGCGAGGAGCTCATGTGGGATGTGCTGCGGCAGGCCCGGCTGGAAGACATGATCCGGTCCCTCCCGGACGGTCTGGACACGGTGGTGGGGGAGCGCGGCTACCGGCTCTCCGGCGGCGAACGCCAGCGCCTCACCATCGCCCGCCTGCTCATTGCCCAGCCGCGCGTCGTCATCCTGGACGAGGCCACCGCGGCCCTGGACTCCACCAACGAGGCCGCTGTCCAGGAGGCGCTGGGCGCCGCGCTCGAGGGCCGCACCGCCGTCGTGATTGCGCACCGGCTGTCGACCATCCGGGCCGCCGACGCCATCCTGGTGGTGGAAGACGGCCGGATCGTGGAGCGCGGCACGCACACCGAGCTGCTGGCCGCCGAGGGCCGTTACGCGGAGCTGTACCGGACCCAGTTCGCCGAGGCCAGCGCCGTGGCCGAGGAGTCCGTGCCCGGGCTCTAGTCATCCGGGCTCTGGTGATCCGGGCTCTAGCCCGGCTGGCCTCCGAGTGCGGGCAGGACATGGTCGGTGAGCAGCGGGGCGAGGTCGGCCGGCAGTTCTCCGGACAGGTCCAGCCAGCGGATTTCGGCGATCTCGGCGGAGGGTTGGGCATGCCAGACCCCGGGGGCGGTGAAGACGGTGGCCTGGATCTGCGTCGCCGCCTCGTTGGCGGCGTCGGCGAACCAGGTCCCCAGGAGCACCAGCTCGTCCGCCGCGAGAACGATCCCGACTTCTTCCGCCAGCTCCCGGGCTGCCGTCTGGGCGGCTGTTTCGCCCGCCTCGGGCTTGCCGCCGGGATGCATGAACTTGTCCGTGCCGCGTTTGCGGACGGTGAGGAGGCGCCCGGCCTCGTCAAAGACGCAGACGGCCGAGACCACGATGAGAGGGTTCATGCCCGGCGGGTTCATGCGGCCGTGTCCGCGAGCCGGCGCAACACCGACGTGAGCAGCTGGTCCTTGGCCGGCCCGGTGACATCCCACACGTAGCGGAATTCGTCCGGACCGGTCGTCGTGTAGTGCACGCGGTAGGTGTCCGGGTCGCACCAGTGCTGGTCTTGGCTGTTCTGCGGACCGAATCCCATGCGGTGGAACGGCCGGCCGTCGGGGAAGAACATGTCCATCGTGTCCGGTGTGCCTGTGGGCCGCAGCAGGTATTCCCGGCTGGCCGGCCCGGAGTACGGTGTGCCCGCCGGTCCGCCAGGGACGGACGCCCAGGAAACGGTGCCCTCTTCGCGGAAGCGGAGGCCGCCGTCGTCGGGCGTTTCAGTGAAGCGGACGACGCCGGTGAAGGACCCGCGGGTGCCGGTGGACCTGTCGAGGAGGGTACGTTCCACGGTCCAGGAGCCCAGCAGGTAGGCGCGGAGATCGAAGTGCTGTTCCACTTCTTGGGCGGCGTCCGGGGGCTGGGGGTTCAAGTGCCCTCGATTGGAATCGAACCAACGACACCGGCTTTAGGAGAGCCGTGCTCTATCCACTGAGCTACGAGGGCGGGCATCCGGGCTGGACGGCCGCGGGCCGGCCCGTTCGGACACGGATATAAGCATACAAGGTGAGGGGCCGTACTACGCTCTTGGCATGGCCGCACCCGCTGACACGCCGTCCAAGGACATCGTCTACATCCCTGATCTGCCGTCCACGCGGTTCTACGCGGGCGCCCTGGCTCTGCTCAGTGTGCTGCAGTATTTCGTGGCGGAGGCAGCCGTGATCGGCGCGTGGGCGGGGCAGCAGCCGTACAGCCGCCGCACCGGGTACATCAGCGATCTGGGCGCCGCGGGCTGCGGGGTTTTCGACGGCCGGGACGTCTGCTCGCCGGCGCACGTGCTCATGAACGCCTCGTTCGTGGTCCAGGGCATCGGGATGATGGTCGGCGCGCTGCTGCTGGGTTCGGCGCTGCTGTGCACGGCAGCGCGGCCCGGGGCGCAGTTCAGGCTGGTTCCGGCCAGCAGGGTTCCGTGGGCTGCCGCGATCTCGGCACGCGCCCTCACCGCCGTCGCCGGTGCCGGCACCGTCCTGGTGGGGCTGGTCCCGGAGGACGCCGGCTCCGTGTGGCATGCGGTGGGCGCCGTCCTGTACTTCGCGGCCGGGGGACTGGCTCTGGTGCTGCTGGGCTGGGTCTGGCTCAAACAGACACCGCTGAGCTGGCTCATCCTGGCCTGCGGCCTCGTGTCCCTCGGCGCCCTCGTCACCGGCGGCGTAACGGGGATGGACGTGCCGGAGCCCGGCACCCTGGAGCGGCTCATGGGGTATCCCGTCACCATCGGCGCTGCCGCCGTGGGCCTGGTGGTCGCCCAGCGGGTGGGCCGGGACCGCTCGCTGCGGAAGGCATCCCTGGCCCGCAGTGCCCCGCAGGCATGAACCCGGCCTGACCGCTGGGGGCCGCGGGGCGATCCGGGCCCCTACGGCGACGGCGTAGGTGTCGCGATCAGCTTCAAGAGCTCCTCGTCGCGGAGCTTGGACCACGGCGATTCCGGCGCTCCCTGCAGGGCAGCCTCCGGGCTGTCCGTCTGGGTCCACCATTTCGCCTCGAACACCCTTCCCTCGAAGAGCACCCGCTCGCCTTTGCGGTCGACCCTGGCCGGCTCCCACTGCGGCGCGGTGCCGGCCGGGGCGGTGAGCTGCGGGGTGGGCCTGTCGCCGGGGAGGACCGGGCCGATGATGCGCCACGGCGTTGCGGCGCCCTGGAGGACCGGGTCGTCCGGAGTGTCGGCGCGGGTCCACCACTTGGCCTCGTAGCCATTGGAGTGCCAGACGATCCGCTCGCCGCCCGCGTAGGCGGTGCGTGCGTTCCAT
>CALMVY010000316.1 GCA_937873245.1 uncultured Arthrobacter sp.
CACCCGAGACGATTCCGCCAAAGACGAGGCCGCTGCGGCGAACGAGTCAACAGACAACGATGCAGCAGCCGCAGCGGTGGCCGGACCCGCTCCCGCGCCGGCGCCCGCTCCCGGACCGCCCGCGGCGCCGCGCCCGGCGGTCCCCGCCGGACTGATCGACTCGGTGCCCTGGCGCACCGGCGGTGACCGGCCGTCGTCGTCCCTGTCGTCCCGGCCATCGCCGTCCCAGCCGTCCCAACCGTCCCGGCCGACGGCGCCTTCACCCGCGCCGGCCGCACCGCTGCCGCCCACGGCCCCGCAAGCACCCGTTCCGCAAGCACCGGCCCCGCCGGCTCCCGCCCAGCAATTGCCAGCCGCGCAGCCCGACGCCGATGCGGACCACGACGGCCAGACGATCATGAAGGGCGACCTGGCCGGGGCCGGTCAGCGCCCCGCCGGCGCACAGCGCCCGTCCACAGGGCCGGACACAGGACCGTCCACCGGACCCATGGTGCTGGCCCGGGTCTGCCCTCAGGGCCACGCGAATCCCTCCACCTATTCCCACTGCGGACGCTGCGGAGAGCCGCTGCCCGGCGACGGCGTCCAGGTCCGGCGCCCGCGGCTGGGACGGATGCGCCTGTCCACCGGCGAGCTGATCGACCTCGACCAGTCACTGGTCGTGGGGCGCCAGCCCTCGGTGTCGCGCGTCCAGGGCGCCGTGATGCCCAAATTGATCCAGGTGGCGAGCCCCAGCGGAGACATCTCCCGCTCGCACGTGGAGGTCCGGCTCGAAGGCTGGCACGTCATGCTGTGCGATCTCAAAGCGACCAACGGCACCGTGCTGGTCCGTGAGGGCCAGCCTCCGCGGCGGCTGGCCCAGGGCGAGATGGCCATCCTGCTCGACGGCGACATCGCCGAACTCGGCGACGGCATCTCGCTGCGCTTTGAGGAGATCCCGTGAGCTCAAAACGGCCCGTAGCCCCGCCGCCGGTCATCCCGGGCTTCACCTACATCAGCCTGCTCGGCTCCGGCGGGTTCTCCGACGTCTACCTGTACGAGCAGGACAGGCCGCGCCGCAAGGTGGCCGTCAAGGTGCTGCTCTCCGATTTGAAGACCGAGGGCGCCCGCCGCCGCTTCGAATCCGAAGCGAACCTGATGGCGCAGCTGTCCTCGCACCCGTACATCGTGACCATCTTCGAAGCCGAGATCACCGACTCCGGGCATTCCTACCTCGCCATGGAGTACTGTTCGCGGCCCAGCCTGGACGTCCGGTACCGGCGGCAGCGCTTCAGCGTGGACGAGGTCCTCGCCGTCGGCATCCAGGTGGCATCCGCCGTCGAGACCGCCCACCGGGCCGGGATCGCGCACCGGGACATCAAGCCCGCCAACATCCTGGTCACGGACTACAACCGGCCCGCCCTGACCGATTTCGGCATCTCCGGGACCCTTTCCGGGGACGCCGACGAGGACGCGGGCATGTCCATCCCGTGGTCGCCGCCGGAACAGTTCACCGGCCGCCAGGTGGACGGCGTCCTGGTGGACGTGTGGGCGCTCGGCGCCACGCTCTACACTCTGTTGGCCGGCCGTTCCCCGTTCGTGCTGCCGGGAGCCGACAATTCCCAGCGCGAGCTGATCTCACGCATCACCAACCTGCCGGTGCCGAAACTGGGCCGCGCCGACGTGCCGGAATCCCTGGAACTGGCGCTCTCGACGGCGATGGCGAAGTCCGCGTCCTCCCGCTATTCCTCGGCGCACGCCTTCGCCCTGGCACTGCAGCGGATCCAGGCCGAACTGAACCTCTCAGTGACGCCCTTTGAGGTCCTGGACGAGCCACGCGCCGAGGAAAACCATGCAGACGACGGCTTCGAGGAAACCCGCGTCCGCAGCGTGGCCTCGATCGATCCGGACGCCACCGGCAACACTCCCACTTTCCCGGCGAGGTTCCCCGCCGGGGATACCGGCACCACGGCCGACAATGCCACGACGTTCAACAAGGCGGGCTTCAACAACGCGGGCAACGGGGGCTTCAACAACGCTGCGTCCCGCGACGCAACAATCCAGCGGCCCCCGGCGCTGCCCGGCTTCGACAGGCCCGGAATCGGGACTGCGGACGACGACGACCTCGCCGCCACGGTCAACCGCTCCAGCACCGCTGCCGCCTCGGAGAGGGGAGACGGCAGCCCGGATGCCGGGGCGGGGGAGCACCCGGCCGGCCACGGCCGCCGGAACCTGCTGCTCTCGATCGTCGGCGGCACTGTCCTGGTGGCCGCCGTCGTCCTGGGGATCGTGGCGGGCACCACCCGGCCGGAACCGGCGCCGAAAGCGACGGACCAGGTCAGCAGGCCGCCCGCGGACGCCCTGGACAACGGCACCGTGCCGGACGTCACCGGGCTGGCCGGTGTGGCCGGGCCGGCCGGGAAGGTCAGCTTCACCTGGACCAACCCGCAGCCGAAACCCGGGGACAGCTACAAGTGGCGGGTCCACACGCTCAAGGGCGGCGGGGAGTACCAGTCCACCGCCGGGCCGGCCGCCGAAATGGCGGCGAACCCGTCCGAACCCAGCTGTATCCAGGTCATGATCGTCCGCAGCGACGGGGCCTCCTCGCCGCTCGGCCCGGATTCCATCGCCTGCGTCCCGAAGTAGCATCACCAACGAGTTTCCAGAAAGGCACGGCACATGGGGGATCTGGCGATAGATTTCTGCGGCGAGTGGCATGAGCCCTCGGACGAGGACATCTTCAGCATCGGCCGCGAAGGCGACCTCGAGGTGGACGACAACCCGTACCTGCACCGGCAGTTCCTGCAAATCGCCCGCTACGACGGCATCTGGTGGCTGAGCAACGTCGGCAGCATGCTCTCCGCGACCATCGCCGATGCCTCCGGCGGGATGCAGGCGTGGCTCTCGCCCGGGGCGCGGATTCCGCTGGTCTTCAGCCATACCAACGTCATCTTCACCGCCGGACCCACCACCTACGAGTTCGCAGTGCACCTGCGAACGCCCGCGTTCCGGCAGGAATCGCGTGAGGAGGACAGCGGCGGCGACACCACGATCGGCCCGGTGCTCTTCACCGACTCACAGAAGGCCCTGATCGTGGCCCTCGCCGAACCCTTGCTGCGCCGCGAGGGAACCGGTCTCAGCGCCATACCGTCCTCCGCCGACGCCGCCAGGACCCTGGGCTGGGCCCTGACCCGGTTCAACCGGAAACTCGACAACGTGTGCGACAAGCTGGACAAAGTGGGGGTCGCCGGCCTGCGGGGCGGCGGCGGAAAACTCGCCACCAACCGCCGCGCGCGGCTCGTGGAACACGCCGTCACCTCGCACCTCGTGACACCGGCCGACCTGTACCTGCTCGACCAGCACAAAACCGAAGAGCAAAAGACCAACGAAGTGACTGGAGCCGGCGAAGCATGAGAATCCGACTGACGCTGCGCCGCGACCCGGCCGAGGCAAAAGACCTTGCCGTCACCGTGGACGGGCTCGCCACCGTAGCGGACATCGCCACGCAGCTCTGGGCCGCCGACCCGGCACGGCGGGGGACCCCGCCGCCGTCGAACCTTTCCCTCAGCATCGAGGAGGCCTTCGCCGCCGGCGGCATGAAGGGCAGCGTCCTGGACCGCAAGGACAACCTGCTCGAATCCGGGCTCCGGCCCGGCTCCATCGTCTCGCTGACCCAGCTCAGCGAGCAGTTCGGGCAGTTCGGGACGCCCGGCGCGAACCGGGGGCCGGCGGCGGCGACGCTGCGGGTGCTGTCCGGGCCCGACGTCGGACGCGAATTCCCGCTGCCGTCGGGCACCAGCTACATCGGCCGGGGCCGCGACGCCGACATCCGGCTCACGGACCCGCTCACCTCCAAGCGGCACGCCCGGATCACGGTCGGGGAGACGGTGGAGATCGTGGACACGAACTCCGCCAACGGGCTGCTGATGGACGGCCTGCCGGTCACCCGCGCCACGCTGAACTCCTCGGACACCGTGGCCCTGGGCGACACGACCGTCTCCGTGGTGTCGCTCGGCACCGCGCACAGTGCCGCGCCGAGCTCCCCGCTGATCGACTTCAACCGCTCCCCGCGGGTGGTGCCGCGCTTCGAGCAGCAAAAACGGATGCTCCCCGCCGGGCCCAAGCGCCAGGAGCCTCATGCGTTCCCGTACATCATGCTGCTCGCGCCGCTCATGATGGGCGCCATCCTGTTCGCCGTCACCCAGAACGTGCTCTCGGTCGTCTTTATGCTGATGATGCCGCTGTTCATCGTGGGCCATTACGTGGACCAGAAGCAGCAGGCCAGGCGGGAACGCAAGGAACAGCTCGAGCAGTTCCGCGAGTCCATGGCCGCCTTCC
>CALMVY010000317.1 GCA_937873245.1 uncultured Arthrobacter sp.
GGCAGGTCATCCAGCGAGATGTTGAGGCTGTCCGGGATGTGGGCGAGTGGGACTTGCGGGTCCGCTACTGAGGGCGGGAAGCGACTGGACTAATACCGGGGTGAACGGTGCTCTTGATACAGTTCGGCTCAAGGGGCGGTTGTTAGGACCGCCTAAAGGAGATCCTTGTGATGCCGGGTGTGCAGAGGGTCATTGTGATTGAAGACGACGAAGACATTGGCCGCCTGATCCAAGGGGGGTACTGGGCGGGGCAGGAATGAACGTCTTCCTGCCCCGCCCAGGAGCCGGCGGGGTATCGGCGGTGAATCATCATAGCCCTGCTGCCGTGCTCTTGGATTACGGCCTTCCTGACATGGATGGTCTTGAGGTGATCCGCCGGATCAGAAGCTTCAGTGACGTGTACATCCTCATGCTCACCGGCCATGTCGATATGGCGGGGTTGCTGATAACGGCCGGCGCGGACGCGGTGATGACCAAGCCGTTCCGGCCCAAGGCGTTACTGGCCCACATTCAGGAAAGACTTGCGCTGCCAGCAGTCCAAGACCAGAACCAGCCCGAGGTCAGTGAGCCGCTGTCATAGCGCCTACCATCGAAAAGGGCACGATGCCCCGCTCACCTATATGAAGGGACGGTTTTGTTGCGAGCTTCAGTACTGCCGGGTTTGTTCATACCCTCGCCCACGGTCAGCGCCTTGGAGCTCGGGCCGCTGACAGTACGCTTCTACGCGCTCTGCATCCTGGCAGGCATCGTTCTGGGCGCTTGGCTGACTGCCCGCCGTCTCCGGGCCAGGGGCGGTACAACAGCGCAGGCCCTGGACATCATCATGTGGGCGGTTCCGTTCGGCATCATCGGCGGCAGGCTCTATCACGTCATCACAGACAACCAGCTGTATTTTGGGCCCGGCAAGGATCCTTGGGGAGCTTTCCGGATCTGGGAAGGCGGGCTCGGGATATGGGGCGCGGTCGCCCTCGGCCTTGTCGGCGCCGCCATCGGGGCACGGCGGACCGGGGCCAGCCTGGCAGCGTTCGTGGACGCCGCCGCCCCGGGGCTGCTCCTGGCCCAGGGACTGGGACGCTGGGGCAACTGGTTCAACAACGAGCTCTACGGTGCACCGACGGATTTGCCGTGGAAACTTCAGATCCACGCCATGAACCCCGCCACCGGCCAGGCAGTCACCGCCGGTGACGGCACACCGGAGATCCTCGGATATTTCCAGCCAACGTTCCTTTACGAATCCTTGTGGTGCGTTGCAGCCGCGCTGCTGCTGATGTTCCTGGACCGCCGGTACACGCTCGGCGCCGGCTCGGTGTTTGCCCTCTACATTGTCTTCTACACAGCCGGCCGCTTTGCCTTCGAGCTCATGCGCTCTGACTTTGCCAACACGATTATGGGGCTGCGGGTGAACACCTGGGTGTCGGCGCTGCTCTTTCTTGCCGGCCTCGGACTTTTCCTGGTCCTGAGATCCCGGCCCCGGTCCGAAGCGACGGCCGGGAGCACCGCCTCCGTAGACGCGGTCAAAGCTCCAACAGACAGCGAGGCTTCGTAACAGCGCGGCGAATCCTGAGTTTGGAAGGTTAGCGGGAACCACAGCCCCTCCGTGCCGAACGTTTGGGGTACGTCCCGGCGAACTTCAGGCGAGGCACTCGCTTCAACGCCGCATGCACCTCCCTGGTTGAGGGCGCCCCCTTCGCGACTGCGTGGGCTGACGCGAGGGAGCAGGATTAGCGCCCCAGCCCTGGATGAACTCAGTGCCAGGGCAAACTCGGCCGTCGACACCGGGGTTGAACGTACCAAGGTCTAGGACTTGGAATTCGGATTCCGACAGCTGCTCGATCTTGCCGTACGTGCCCTCTCACCCGGAGTTAAATGATCCCACCACCGCTGTCCACGTCATCGGGCATCTCCCCGTCCTCGTCGCTGTCATCGCAGCCGTCGCCTTGATCGGCGTCGCTGAGGGGCGTCGCTCGTCGCCGCAAGTCCGTACGCTGACGCCGGAAGGACGCCACTGATAAAACTTGCATCCGGTCCTGGCGCGACGTGCCGTGCAGGACAGCTGATCCTAAGTGCATAACTGCCCCGGCTCTTCCCGGCATGACCAGTTATCCGGTCCGGGGCGGGGACTAGTGAACAGGATTGCTCTGACCGCTGAGCCCGAGGTTGATCAGGGGATTGCGGGGGAGAAAACCCTACAATGACAGCAGGAACAGCACCTTCTGCAGGCACTCCCCCGCCCATTTCGAAAGAGCCGATAATGGATATTATGTCATGTTGTCAGTTTGACAGGACAAAGCAGAGGCCTAAATCAATGGTATCAAATCCTTCCTCGGAGCAAATATCCGGCCGCCCATGTCGTGGCTCGATGCAATACTTGCGGCATTCCCCCAACTTGGGCGCCTGGATGTCATGGGCGGGAACGTGGGCCGACAAGCCTCGTGTGGCGAGTCCCGGTTTTCCGGGCAGTTCCACAGTCAGGAATGGTCGCTGGAGGCAGGGCGGGGCATGGCAGGGTTCAGACATGATTGAGCAGCACCATTACTAAGGAAGCGGGTTCTCATGAGCGGCACCGAGGACAATTATGTGGCAGGACTCGCAGCGGAGTGGGCAAGCACCGATCCATTGGAACAGTGGGTCAATGCCGCCCCGCATGGCGGGCCAACCCCGATTGATGAGACCGTCCGGGAGTACCTGGGCGGCCACAACCCTTTCCCGGACGAGACGCCGGTGGAGGTGCTGCGGCACGATCAGTCAACCTGGGACCCTGCCGTCATTATCGAGCGGGTCGGCGTCGATGAATGGACCGTAGAGTACAACGACGGAGAGCAGGCCTGGCGCAGCCATCACGAACTGCGTCCCGCGTCCGCCTCGGCGGCGTCCTAACAAGCGGGGGCAATCACACGCACCCGTGCGGTTTCCGGGGCTGAGCCACGCTCCATCCGGGGCGCGCCTTTGGCTTCCCGCCCCCGAAGGCTTTACGGCGCCGGCCCGCAGATCCGGACGTGAAAGTCCCAGGGCGATGGACGCGCCCATGTTTTTTATGTTGCTTTTCGGTTGCTTTGTCCTTGCAGTGCGCGGACAATGGAGACATGGAAGCAACGACCCGGCATGACATTCATTTGGGTACGACCCGGATGAATATCCACGACCTTGTCCGCGAACTCAATGAGAATCTCGGTACGACGGTCGTCCAGACGATGGCCGGCGTCAAGGACCGCACGTCGCCCTTCAGGTGGGCTAAGCCTGATGGCCCGGAGCCCCGCCCGGAGGTCGAATCCCGCCTGCGCCTCGGTCATCGCGTCTGGAAGACACTCGAGCTGGCCGAAGGCAAGCATGTTGCGTTGGCCTGGCTGATGGGAGCCAACCCGCGCCTGGACGAGGAACTTCCCGTCCTTTACATCCAGCAGCAGCGTTCCCGCGAGGTTTTGGGAGCTGCCGAAGCGTTCGTGAATGACACATTCGCCGCATGATCGCCACCGCCAAGGTGCGCCGGTGCGACGTGACGGGGCTAACCCTTGTTAGGGCTGCCGGCGAGATTTCGTTCAGGGTGGCGAAGGACCGCTACGGCGCGTTATCGGTCAGGAAGAATTCCGTCGTTGGCCCGATGCCTATCGGAACCGCCTCCGGCAGCGATTCCCGGGGCCGATACGACAGCATCGGCTCAACGATCTATCTCGCCGACTCCCGCCAGTGCGCCTACGCCGAGGTATTGCTCGGCTTCCGGCAGCAGCGCGCGTCCGTCGCCAAGGCCGCTGAATCCATCGGGTGGACGGTCGAGGACTACATCACCAGTGTCCGGGCCCAGGCCGAGGAGAACGGGATTGACGTCCCATGGGCCATATCCGCGGACTGGCAAATGGACCGTTCGATCTACGAAATCCGGCTCCCGCCTCAGGGGTGGTGGATTCAGATAGACGACGCCTCCACCCTCCGCGCCCTTGAAGCCCTCACACCAACCACGGCGGGGCTGACCGAACGCCTCCAACTCCTCACGGCCGGCTCCCTCACCGGTGACGACCGCGACCTGACAACCCTGCTCGCCCACGTCATCCGCGGCACCGTGCTGGACGACGGCTCAGAACCACTGGGTATCAGCTACCCATCAAAAACACTGACCGGAAGATGCTGGGCCTACTGGGACCGGCGGGCTGACGAAGGCCTCTCCCCCAGCCGCAACGGCCTGCTGCAGCTGACCTCCGAAAATGTCGGACCGGACCCTGAATTCCACCGCGCAGCCGACCTGTACGGTCTACCGGTCCTCGGAGCCCGCCCGTGAAATCACGGAAACCTTCCGGGCGCCGCCCGACAGGCGCCGACCCCAGCCGGCGGCAAAGGGGGCCGCGACTAGAGGATCAGGCTTCAGGTTTTTCGGTACTTTTAGGCTGCTCGTGGGTGATTCGCTGCAGCAGCGCTTCATGGGCTTCCTGGA
>CALMVY010000318.1 GCA_937873245.1 uncultured Arthrobacter sp.
ATCCCTGCGCCGGGTCAAGGACCTGAGCCTCGAGGAGGCTTTGGAGCAGGAATACCGGGTGGGGCTGCGCTTCCTGGCCGGCCCCGACTTCCGCGAAGGCATCCGCGCGCAGGTGGTGGACAAGGACCGCGACCCGCACTGGCAGCCGGCCAGCCTGGCGGACGTCAGCCGTGACGACGTCGAATCCTATTTTGCGCCGCTGGGCGACCGTGAACTGAAGCTGTCGAAGGAGCGGGACAATGTCTGAAACATCGCGGTCTGAAACATCGGGGTCTGAAACATCGCCGACCGGATCGGGCCAGCCCGGGGCGCGGACCGGCACCATCGCCTTCCTGGGCCTCGGCCACATGGGCGGGCCGATGGCCATCAACCTGGTCAAGGCCGGCTACACGGTGACCGGCTTCGACGTGGTGCCGGCCGCACTGGAGACAGCCCGGGCGCACGGCATCGCCACCGCGGAGACTGCCGTCGAGGCGGTGGCGGGCGCCGCCGTCGTGCTGACCATGCTGCCCAGCGGCACGCACCTCCTCGATGCCTACCGCGGCACTGGCGGTCAGCCGGGCCTGCTGGATGTTGCCGCGCCGGGCACCCTCTTCCTGGACTGCTCCACGATCAACGTGGACGAGGCCCGCGAGGCCGCCGAACTGGCCCTCGCAGCCGGCCATCGGGCCGTTGACGCGCCGGTCTCCGGCGGCGTCGTCGGGGCCGAGGCCGGCACGCTGACGTTCATGGTGGGGGCACTTCCCGAGGACTTCGAAGCGGTCAAGCCGATGCTCGAAGTCATGGGCAAGCGCGTGGTCCACTGCGGCGAACACGGCGCCGGGCAGGCGGCGAAGATCTGCAACAACATGATCCTCGGTGTCTCGATGATCGCCGTCAGCGAGGCCTTCGTGCTGGGCGAGAAGCTGGGCCTCACGCACCAGGCGCTGTTCGACGTCGCCTCCGCGGCCTCGGGCCAGTGCTGGGCGCTGACCACCAACTGCCCCGTTCCGGGTCCGGTCCCCACGAGCCCCGCCAACCGCGACTACCAGCCCGGTTTCGCGGGAGCGCTCATGGCCAAGGACCTCAAGCTGGCGCTCAACGCACTGGAAAGTACCGGCGTCGCCGCCCGGCTGGGTCCGCTCGCCTCCGAAATCTACGATACTTTTGCCGCGGAGGGCGGGGCGGGCCGGGACTTCTCCGGCATCATCACCGACATCCGGGACAAGTCCGACCACTGACCGGCCGAACACCAACCATTTCCGAGCAGCAGCTGAGGGGACAGGCATGACGGAGCAGTACACAAACATTCTGGTGGAGCGGCGCGGCCGGGTGGGGCTCGTGACACTCAACCGGCCCGAGGCGCTGAACGCCCTCAACAAGGCCACCATGGACGAACTCGTGGCCGCGGTGTCCGCGATGGACGCCGACCCCGAGGTGGGGGCGGTGGTGGTGACAGGCTCCGCGAAGGCCTTCGCCGCGGGCGCCGACATCAAGGAGATGCAGTCCAAGGGCTACATGGACATGTACGCGGCGGACTGGTTCCGGGGCTGGGAAGACTTCACCCGGCTGCGCATCCCCGTGGTCGCGGCAGTATCCGGATTCGCCCTCGGCGGCGGCTGCGAGCTCGCGATGATGTGCGATTTCATCATTGCCGGGGACAACGCCAAGTTCGGCCAGCCGGAAATCAACCTGGGCGTGCTGCCCGGGATGGGCGGCTCGCAGCGCCTCACCCGCGCCGTCGGCAAGTCCAAGGCGATGGACATGATCCTGACCGGACGCTTCATGGACGCCGGGGAAGCCGAACGCGCCGGCCTCGTGTCCCGGGTGGTCCCGGCCGCCGACGTCGTGGAGGAGGCCCTGAAAGCCGCTGAGGTGATCGCGTCCAAGTCCAAGCCGGTGGCGATGGTGGCCAAGGAAGCTGTCAACGCCGCCTTCGAGACCGGACTGGCCCAGGGCGTGCTGTTTGAACGCCGGGTGTTCCACTCGCTGTTCGCCACCGAGGACCAGAAGGAAGGCATGGCGGCGTTCACCGAGAAGCGCCAGCCGGACTTCACCCACCGCTGAGCCGGAGGGGCAGTGCCCGGCCGCGCCAGACCTGCCCGGCCCGGTCGGACCGTCAGGCCGCGCTGATGCCGAACAGCCCGATGATGAGGCCCATGACGGCCAGGGTCACCAGTTCGTGGGCGCAGTTCAGCGCGGTCAGCCCGGCAGGACGGCCTTCGAAGGCATCGTGGGTGATGAACCGGGCCGCCGTGAAACCGGCCCAGAGAATCACGGCGGTGACCAGGGTGTTGACCAGGAAGTTTCCTCCGTAGAAGTGCTGGGAGATGGCGGCTGAGCCGGCCAGGACCAGGGCGCTGACGAAGCTGACCACCAAGGTGATCAGGATGGGCTTGACGGCGTCCTTGGCGTCACCGCTGGGCGTGACCTTGGCGACGCGCATCCAGTAGTTGCCGAACACCTTCGGCGTGTACCAGACGGACCCGACCACCATGCTGGACAGTGTGGCCAGCAGTACTGCCCAGATGTTGATCTCCGGAATCATTGCGCTCCTCAGTTACAGGGTCGGTTTCTTTCCGAAGTCTAGGGGACCGACGGGGCGGTCCTGCGCCTTTCCCGACTACCTCTTTTAGGAGGTAGTTGGATGTCCACGCTTTCGTTACGGTGAGCTAAGTCACAAAGCCGTGCATCGAGGCTGACATCAAAGGAGATTGCCATGACCTCAGTTTCACCGACTTCACCGGCCGGGGTGCAAGCGCCACCGAGCCGCAAAACCCTGCGCAAGGTAGCGTTCGCCAGTTTCGCCGGCACCACCATCGAGTTCTACGACTTCTTCATCTACGGAACCGCCGCCGCCCTGGTCTTCCCGGTCGTGTTCTTCCCGGCCCTCGGCGCTGCGGCCGGCACCATCGCCTCCTTCGGCACCTTCGCGGTCGCGTTCTTCGCCCGTCCGGTCGGCGCCATCATCTTCGGCCACTTCGGCGACCGGATCGGCCGGAAAAAGACCCTCATCACCACGCTGCTCATGATGGGCATCGCCACCGTGCTGATCGGCTTCATTCCCGACGCCAACACCATCGGCGTCGCCGCCCCGATCATCCTGGTGGTGCTGCGCTTCGTGCAGGGCCTCGCCGTGGGCGGAGAGTGGGCCGGGGCCACCTTGCTGGTCGCCGAATACGCGCCGAAGGGCAAGCGGGGGCTCTTCGGATCCTTCCCGCAGATTGGCCCGTCCGTGGCCTTTGCCCTGGCCAGCGGCACGTTCCTGATCACCAACCTCACGCTGGGGGACAAGTCCGAGGCCTTCATCTCCATCGGCTGGCGGGTGCCGTTCATCCTCAGCGCCGTGCTGGTGCTCGTGGGCCTGTGGGTCCGGCTGAGCATTGAGGAAACCCCGGTGTTCAAGAACGCCGCCAAGGCGACTGAAACCACCACCAGGCTGCCCGTCCTCGAATCGATCAAGCGCCAGCCGCGCGAAATCCTGCTCGCCGGCGGCTCCCTCACCCTGCTGTTCGCCTTCTTCTACATGGGCACGGCCTACCTCACCAGCTACGCCACAAGCCCCACCGGCATGCAGCTGAGCCGGGTGGAAGTGCTCAGCACAGGCATCATCGCCTCGGTCTTCGTGGCCGCCGCCACCTTGGCTTCCGGGATTCTCTCGGACCACTTCGGCCGGAAGAAGGTCATCGCGACCTCCTGTATCCTTGCGGTGCCGTGGTCCCTGGCGCTGTTCCCGATCCTGAGCGCGAACACCGTCTTCGCGTTCGCCGTCGGCCTCACGGTTACCCTGGTGATTTTCGCCATCGCCTACGGTCCGGCCGGGGCGCTGCTGCCGGAACTGTTCGAGACGCGCTACCGCTACACCGGTGCCGGCATGGGCTATAACCTCGCCGGCGTGGTGGGCGGCGGCATTGTGCCGCTCGTGGCCGCCCAGCTGGCCGGCACGTCCGGGGCCTGGTCCGTCGGGTTGCTGCTCGCCGGGATCGGCGTGTTCAGCGTGCTGTGCACCCTCGCGCTGCCCAACCGCGAACGGCAGGGCCTTGAAGGCGGCAAGCGGCAGCCTGCCGCGCAGCACGCCGACGCCGCAGGAGTCACCGAGTCGGTCGCCGGGTCCTAGGGGTCCGGGCCGCACTGCGGATCCTGGCATTGGCGGGATCCGCGGACCGGGAGCGGGGTTGGCGGCGGAACCGGCAACCCCGCTCTACGGAATGAGTCCCAGCCGGCGGGCTGCGGACACGGCCTCGAGCCGGTTGTGCGCGGACAGTTTGGCCATGGCGTTCTGCAGATAGCTTTTGACGGTCACCGCTTTCAGCCCGAGGCGTTCCGCGGTTTCCTGGTACGAACAACCGAGCGCCACCTGTGCCAGCACATCGAGTTCACGGCGGGCCAGCCGGGCCGTCGGGTGGACCCCGTCGGCGGGCGGCGGCGCCAGGCGCATGAGCCGC
>CALMVY010000319.1 GCA_937873245.1 uncultured Arthrobacter sp.
CGACTGGAGTTCGACGACGGTTTCGCCGACGAGAACGGCGACCCGATCCCCGCGATGGGCACGAGTCACGCCGTGATGAGGCTGGAGGCAGTCGCACACCGCACCCGGATGACCATGGTGTCCACCTTCGATTCAGCCGACGCGCTGGAAAAGGTTCTCGCCATGGGCATGGAAGAGGGAATGAAGCAGGCCCTGGGCCAGATCGACGCCATCCTCGCCGGGTCCAACGTCCGCTGACCGCAGCTGGACCGTCGAGGCTGTCAACTAGCAAGGAAACACCCCCGCAGGTGCCTTCGCCGGCACCTGCGGGGATATTTTCGCGTCAAAGGCCGGGCGATACTACCCGCCCAGGATCTTCGCCTTCTGCACCCCGAACTCCTGCTCCGTGAGAATCCCCTGCTCCTTCAGCGCCGCGAGCTCTTTGAGCTGCTGGATGGCGTCGTTCGAGATTCCGCCGGCCGCAGGTGGCGGCGGAGCCGGCTCCTCGTAGACAGGTTCCTGCTGGGCCATCTGCGCGTCGTAGGCCTCCTGCTGCTTGGCCGCGGTCGCGGCGTCCTTCTCGGCGAACTTGTTAGCCTGCCGGCGCTGGACGCGGCCGCTGACCGCAGACGCCGTCCCGGCAACCACAGCCGTCCGTGCCATACCTCTAAGCAGTCCCATAACTTTTCTCCTCTCGCGTGGCGTCTTGTGTCTCAGACAACGGGCGACTCGGCCTCGAGGGCCTCCAGCGCCGCCATCACGTCGGGCGCGGGGATCCGTGTGCTCGCGACGAGCTCGCCCCCGCTGTCGCGAACGGCCGCCACAAACGGTGCCGCCCAGATGTTCTCGTAAACGATCAGCGCGGCAAGGCTCCCGGGGAGGATCGCGTCTGCCGCCTCCGCGATTTCCTCGTCGCCGAGAAGCCCGGAATGCGCGCCGTCGAAGTACGAGAACGCCTCCGCGGGACCGCCTGGGTCAGTGAGCTCAAGCACCTCGACGGTGCCGTCCTCGTTCTTCATGACGACGAGCAGATCGAAGAGCCTGATCACACCCTGCTCGACGAGCCGGATGAGTTCCTCACTCGCCTGACCCGTCAGTCCTGCCATGGGGAACTCGAGGAGCACGAAGTCGACCGGCCCGTGGGCCTCGGTCTCCGGTGTGGTTGTCACTGGCATTCCTCCGTTCTGTTTCGAGCGCACTGTCCGGCGCGCTCGTCTTAGTCTGGACGTTGGCTGCTGCAAGGGAACCACCCCCGTCGGGTGATTCCCACGGCGGGCAGGCCGGCCCGGCCACGCTCGGAACGGCCTCCCTCTCGCGGGTGTAGCTGCCGGGTCACGGCGAAGGTTTTTGGTACTTTCTGTCCTGCGCCCGGCTGGAGAGCAGGCAGATGCGAGTTTCTGTTCAGGGAGTTCCTGGGGACCACTACATCGCCAACGACCGGTCGCCGCATCATCCCTTTCGGGTGAGCCCACCCGGGTAGACGTGACAGTGCCGGCAGTGCAACTCCTAAGTTCTGACGATCAAGTCGGCGAGCCGGCGGGAGCGGCTGATGAAGGGAGAATGACTCGAAGAAAAGCTGATCGTGTTGGTGCACCGGCGGGCCATGCGTTGCTGGAGGTCGGGACTGAGCGCCCTGTCCTGCTCGCACAGCAGATACGTACTCTCGACGCTTTGCCAGGCGATCCGCGCGGGCACTCCACGGCCATGACCGGGTTGCTGCGGCACGAGCACCTCCGTCGCCCAGTCACTCTCGGCTTCTGTGCAATCAGCGTACAGAACGTCTCGGGCGCGTTCGCGGCGAATGCTGCTCGTCCCGTCGTCGTTGCGCTGCACCGCGTCGTTAACCAGCGCCCCGGAGCCTCCGAGGAGCGCGCCACTTTCATCGGACGCCGGCACGAATGCTGCGACGTAGAAGAGATGGCCGATCCGGTCAAGGCCGGTGATGACTGATCCCCCGTAGGAATGTCCCACGACGACCGGCGCCGTCCGACATCCGTCCACCGTCTCCTGCACTGCCGCGGTGTCCGCCGCGAGAGAGCCGCGGTGCAGGCGAGGAACATGGACCAGAACACCCTGCCCGCGCAAATGGTCCGCCAAGCGGTCGAAGTGCGCCGGCTGGTGCCACAGCCCGTGAACGAGAACGACTTCCGGGTTCTGCATCATGCACTCAGCCTAAGGTCCCGGCGACCAGCGGGGCCGGCCGCCACAGGGGCCCCGCCAAATCCGGAGGTGAGCTGGTCGCTGGCCACGTGCCTGGCGTCGGCGAGTGCGGCCACGCAGCGCTTGCGCCAGTAGTCGTCGTGCCGCAGAAGGGTGATCGCGCCGGGCGTGAAAGGCGCGAGTCGAACCAGCCGCCCACTAGGTCACGTTTTGTGTGCTCAGAGTGCCGGTGGTTCACGACGAAAGGTTCATGCATCGGCGGCTCTCCTTTTTTTCGTTCCAAACCTTCAGTGGCTTGATCGGCCACTCTGACCCTGGACGGAAAGCCTGACGTGGTGTTCCCGGACGGGGCGACAGGCAACGCGCCCGGAACGGATTCGTCCAGAGCCAAGGACGATTCCCAGAGTTGGAGGGTCCGAATACTGGGCCGCGTAGGATCTGCACATGACGATTGACGAGTGGGAACGCCGGATAGCCGAATTCTGGACCGCCTTCGAAGCATCGCCGGGGGACGGAGAGGACATCGTTGACAAGCTTGACGCGCTCGCCGCCGCCTCCCCTGCGTCCGATGGCCGGGCCCATTTCGAGCGCGCCTGCATCCGCGATTCCACCGGACGGACCGCCGATGCTGTCGCATGTTACGAGGCGGGGTTCGCTGCCGGCCTGGACCCCATCCGGCACACCCGCGCCCATGTGCAGATGGCCAGCTCGCAGCGGGCACTCGGCTACACCGACGAGGCCCTGGAAATTCTCTCCCGCGCCGATCCGCATGCGCTGGGCGGGGCACCCAGCGCCGTACGAGCCCTGGCTCTCCGGGACGCAGGTCGGCACGATGAGGCCCTCCGCGTCGCGCTCGAAGCCCTCATTCCCCACCTTCCCCGGTACCAGCGCTCCATGGCGAACTACGCGAGACTCCTTACGGAAGGCTAGGCTCTGCGCCGAAGGACGCTCCGGACAACGCCGCTCGCCGTCCGGGGCGGGTTTGAACACAATTCGGGCCCTAGCGTTCTGTTTCCGCGGCGTGTCCGTGTCAATGTGCCCCCGAACCGCAGACGCCGGGCGAGACCAGCGGCGCCCAATCCCGGTAGCTCCGTGCCCCGGCAGACGCCCCTTGACACGCCCGGCATTACACACGTCTTATCCGATAACCCTCCAGAGGGCAAAGAAAAAGCCTCCGGAACCTGTTGGTTCCGGAGGCTTCTCCAAGGGTGGCAGATGAGGGATTCGAACCCCCGTAGGCGTTGCCAGCTGATTTACAGTCAGCCCCCTTTGGCCGCTCGGGTAATCTGCCGAACTTCAAAAGAAGATCACTCGCGGCTTCCGTGTTCAGAACGCCTGTTTCCAGTTCGTTCCGCTTCCAGTAACCGCGGGCAAGACAACTTTACAGAACTTCCGCCGAAGAATCGAATCGGCGCCCCAGCCGTTCAAAAGGCCCCCAAAAAGCCCGGGAAGTCAGGCGTCACCGAGTATGCGGCCTGCGAGTTTGGACTCAAACCTCGCAGCCTGCTCCTCCGTGATCTGGTTCAGCTGTACGGCACGCGCCAGATCGGCGTGGACCCCGTCCAGCCTCGACGAGGCATCCGCGGCGGGGCTGAAGATGACCGATGCCGCCAGCGTTGCCGCCGCCACGGACGTCGCGGCCGTCGCGAACCCGCCAGCGGCAACTGCGGTGGAACTGATGACATAGCGGACGGCCTTGTGCGGCATGGACTGGTACCTTTCAAGCGACTCTTCCAACTCCTGCAACTCTGCCGGGCGAAGCTTCGTTCCCGCCCTGACTCAGCTTTGAGCGGACTGTGAACGGCTCAAACATCCCGACCGAACTTCACAACAGGGGCATCCGTACTAGGCTGGATTGCAGACACTATGGCCCTTCCCCGGGCACATCCCCAACCATCAGGAGGACAGTCATGGCAGGCGAATCCACATTCGACGTCGTCAGCAAGGTAGACAAGCAGGAAGTCGCCAACGCGCTGAACCAGGCGCAGAAGGAACTGGTCCAGCGCTACGACTTCAAGGGCGTCGGCGCCGAGGTCGATTTCAGCGGCGAGAAGATCCTTATGAAGGCCAACTCCGAGGAGCGCGTGCTCGCAGTCCTGGACGTGCTGCAGTCCAAGCTCATCCGCCGCGGCATCTCGTTGAAGTCCCTCGACACGGGCGAGCCCTACGCGTCCGGCAAGGAATTCCGGCTCGAGGCGACCATCAAGGAGGGCATCGCGCAGGATCTCGCGAAGAAGATCAACAAGCTCATCCGCGACGAGGCTCCGAAGTCCGTCAAGTCGCAGATCCAGGGCGACGAACTCCGCGTGACCTCGAAGTCGCGGGACGACCTCCAGGAGACCATGAACCTGCTCAAGGGCTTCGACGAGGCCGACCTGCAGTTCGTGAACTTCCGCAGCTAGCCACGCCTTCGCCGCGCAGATTCCTGACGCTGCGCTAAAGGGCTGTCGCACCGGGTATGCCCGCGTCGGCAGCCCTTTGGCGTGTCGCGGATGCCACCGCCCCAGCCCCAGCCCCAGCCCCAAAACTAACTAGCCCAGCGGCTGGCCGGCCATCCGCTCCAGCCGGCCGATGCGCTCGCTCATCGGCGGATGCGTCGAGAACATTTTCGCGACTCCGCCGGCGCGGAACGGGTTCGCGATCATGAGGTGGGAGGCGTTGACCAGCCGCTGGTCCTGGGGCAGCGGCGCGAGCTGCACGCCCTGCTCGATCTTGCGCAGGGCTGAGGCGAGCGCCAGCGGATCCCCCGTGAGCTTGGAACCGTCCTCGTCGGCGTCGAACTCCCTGGTCCGGGAGATGGCCATCTGGATCAGCGAAGCAGCAAACGGCGCCAGCAGCGCCATGGCGATCGCGGCGATCGGGTTGGCATTGCGCCGGTCCCCGCCGCCGAAGATCAGGAACATCTGCGCCACCGAGGTGATAACACCGGCGACGGCGGCCGCGACCGACGAGGTCAGGATGTCCCGGTTGTAGACGTGCATCAGCTCGTGGCCCAGCACGCCGCGGAGTTCCCGGGCGTCGAGCAGCCGGAGGATGCCTTCGGTGCAGCACACCGCGGCATTCTGCGGGTTCCGGCCGGTGGCGAAGGCGTTCGGGGCCATCGTGGGTGAGAGGTAGATCCGCGGCATCGGCTGCTGCGCCGTGGCAGAGAGCTCCCGGACAATCTGGTGGAGCTGGGGCGCCTCGGCCTCCGTCACGGGATAGGCCTGCATGGACCGGATGGCGATCTTGTCACTGTTCCAGTAGCCATAGGCCGTGGTGGCGACGCCCACCAGGGCCATGATCCAGATCGGAGCAGAGCTGCCCATACTGGAGGCCATCAGGGCGCCGAGACCCAGGAGCACGGCCCACAGGACGCCGAAAAGGGCCGCGGTCTTCAGTCCGTTGTGATGCTGATGCACTGTTCCTCCTGAAGTCGTCCCACGGTGGACCCACACCCGGAAAACGTCCCGCTACGGCACGGGGTTCCGCGCGTCGTACTTCAGGAAGCCCGACTGCCAGTGCGCCACGGCCCAGGCCACCGCGATGCACAACAAGCCGCCCAGAAGCAGAACCCAGCCTTCACTCAGAATTTTAGTCCCGCCGCCCGCAAGCATGTCCCCCACCCGGGGACCGCCCGCAACGACGACGATGAACACGCCCTGCAGCCGGCCGCGCAGGTGGTCCGGCGTGGATGCCTGCAGGATGGTGGTTCGGAAGACGGCACTGACGGAGTCGGCGATTCCGGCCAGCCCGCAGCACAGCGCGGCGGGCAGCAGCCACCACGTCACGCCGTCGGCGCCGGAGTTCCCGGCGAGCACGACGACGAGGCCGAAGCCGGCGATCGAGGCGCCCCAGCCCATCACGGACCAGACGACGGCGGCCCCCTGCCGCCGCACCGCCCCCAGCGGCCCGGAGAAGAGCCCGGCGAGGAACGCGCCGACGGCGGTGGATGCCAGCAGGATCCCCACCGTGGCTTCGCCGCCGCCGATCATCACGGCGCCAATCGCGGGCAGCAGGGCCCGGGGCTGGGCGAAGATCATCGCGACAATGTCAATGACGAAGGTCATCCGAAGGTTGGGGCGCGTGCCGAGGAAGCGGAAGCCCTCGACGACGGACCGCAGCCCCGCGGGCCGCGCATGGTCCCCCGGCGGCATGGCCGGCAGCCTCAGCAGCGCCCACAATGCAAAGACGAAGGTGGCCACGTCGATCGTGTAGGTCCAGGCGAAGCCCACCGTGGCCACCAGCAGCCCGGCCAGCAGCGGTCCGGCTGTGAAGGTGAGGCCGAAGCTCATCATGCTCAGTGCGTTGGCGGCCGGCAGGAGTTCCTTGCGGACCAGCAGCGGGATCATGGCGCTGCGGGCCGGCTGGTTGATGGCCTGCGCGCCGCTCTGCACCGCAACCAGGGCGTAGAGCACCCAGACGTTGCCCAGCTGCAGCCAGGCCTGCAGGGCGAGGCAGGCGGTGGTCAGCCACAGCACCGAAGAGGCCATGAGCGCCACCTTGCGGCGGTCGTGGGCGTCGGCGATCGAGCCGCCCAGCAGTCCGCCGAAGACCAGCGGGACGAGGGCGAAGATGCTCAACAGCCCGACGTACAGGCTGTCCTGGGTGAGCCGGTAGACCTCCAGGCTTACGGCTACCAGGGTCAGCTGGCTGCCCAGGGCCGCGACGGCGGATCCCAGCCACAGGCGGCGGAAGGCCGGACTCTCGCGCAAGGGCGTGATGTCCGCCAGATATTTCCCCACCCGGATACTCTAGTGGCGCATGGGCCCCATGAGACGCACGGGCCACGTCGGCCCCGCCAGCCCCGAGACCCCCTCGCAGCGTCATAAGCCCCGCCCTATTATGATCGACTCATAATAAGTGCTTGAATGGGGGCATGACGGATTCGACGGGCAGCCACGAAGCATGGGCCGCGGCCCTGCGTGCCCACGGCCGCAGGGTGACAAAACAGCGGCTGGCGGTGCTGGCCGCCGTCGAACACCACCCGCATTCCCCCGCCGAGCACATCCTCGCCACCGCCCGCCGGGATCTTCCCGAGCTGACCGCCCAGTCCGTCTATGTGGTCCTGAACGATCTGACCGACCTGCACATGCTGCGCCGCTTTGAGCCGCCGCACTCCCCCGCGCTGTACGAGACCCGGGTGGGCGACAACCACCACCACGCCGTCTGCATCAGCTGCGGCCGCGTGGAGGACGTCGAATGCGCCGTTGGCCACGCTCCGTGCCTGACCCCGCACTGGGACGAGGACTCCAAGCCGATGACCATCCAGATCGCGGACGTGCTGTACCAGGGCATCTGCCAGGACTGCCAGCGCACCCAACAACTTCCCGCCGAACGTAATTAAGTAGCAACAACAAATTAGGAGAAAGATGACTCAGAACATCTCTGCGCCCGCAGTGTCCACGACACAGTCCGGTGCCCCGGTCACTTCCGATGCCCACTCGCAGTCCGTCGGCGCCGACGGCGCGATCATCCTCACCGATCACTACCTGATCGAAAAGCTGGCGCAGTTCAACCGCGAGCGTGTGCCGGAGCGTGTGGTGCACGCCAAGGGCGGCGGCGCGTTCGGCACCTTCAAGACCTCCGAGGACGTCTCGAAGTACACGAAGGCCGCACTGTTCCAGCCGGGCACCGAGACGGAGATGCTCATCCGCTTCTCCTCCGTCGCCGGCGAGGCGGGCTCCCCCGACACCTGGCGCGACCCCCGCGGTTTCGCCGTGAAGTTCTACACCACCGAGGGCAACTACGACCTCGTCGGCAACAACACCCCGGTGTTCTTTATCCGCGACGGCATCAAGTTCCCGGACTTCATCCACTCGCAGAAGCGCCTGCCGGGCACCCACCTGCGCGATGCCGACATGCAGTGGGACTTCTGGACCCTGTCCCCCGAGTCCGCCCACCAGGTCACCTGGCTCATGGGCGACCGCGGCCTCCCGGCCTCCTGGCGTGAAATGCAGGGCTACGGCTCGCACACCTACCAGTGGATCAACGCCGAGGGCGAGCGCTTCTGGGTCAAGTACCACTTCAAGTCCAACCAGGGCGTCAAGTCCATGACCGGTGACGAGGCCGAGGCGATGGCCGGCTCGGACGCCGACTTCTACATCCGCGACCTGCAGGAGAACATTGCCGCCGGCAACTTCCCCTCCTGGGACCTCCACGTCCAGGTCATGCCGTACGAGGACGCCAAGACGTACCGCTTCAACCCGTTCGACCTCACCAAGGTGTGGCCGCACGGGGACTACCCGCTGATCAAGGTGGGCACCATGGAGCTGAACCGGAACCCGGAGAACTACTTCGCGCAGATCGAGCAGGCCGCCTTCGCGCCGTCGAACTTCGTGCCGGGCATTGCCGCTTCCCCGGACAAGATGCTGCAGGCCCGCATCTTCTCCTACGCGGACGCGCACCGCTACCGCGTGGGCACCAACCACGCCCAGCTGCCGGTCAACCTGCCCAAGAACCAGGTCAACAACTACAGCCAGGACGGCGCCGGCCGCTACCACTTCAACGCCCCGTCGGTCCCGGTCTACGCACCGAACTCCGTTGGCGGCCCCGCTGCCGTGGAGCCGCAGAACCCGGCCGGCGGCTGGGAGAACGACGGCGCGCTGACGCTCTCCGCGCACTCCCTGCACGCTGAGGACGGCGACTTCGGCCAGGCCGGCACGCTGTACCGCGAGGTGTTCAACGAGGGCGAGAAGGCCCGCCTGCTGGAGACCGTCACCGGTGCCGTCAGCGGCGTCAAGAACGCCGGCATCAAGGAACGCGCCATCCAGTACTGGACGAACGTCGATGCCGAGTTCGGCGCCAAGCTCCGCGCCAACCTGGGCGCAGGCCAGGTCGAGTCCGACGCCGAGGCCGCCAACAAGGTCTGATCCCCCGGCGCGGCCCGGGTTCACCCGCGCATCGGAAACACCCCGTCACGGCTCGCCGTGGCGGGGTGTTTTGCGTCTTTCCACATACGGGGTGCGCCACTCGCCGTGAAGCCCGCCCTGTCCCTAGGATGCATGCATGACCCCCTTTGCAGGCATCCCTGTCGCCGCCTTCGAGTTTTACGCGGAACTGGAACACAACAACAACCGCGACTGGTGGGTGGAAAACAAGTCCACCTACGACTCCGCGGTCAAGGAACCCCTGAGCGGGCTGCTGGCGGAGCTGGAGCCGGAGTTCGGCGAAGCCAGGCTGTTCCGTCCCAACCGGGACATCCGATTTTCTGCTGATAAATCTCCGTACAAGACAGCCCAGGGAGCTGTCGCGTCTGTCGCCGAGGGCATGGGCTTCTACCTCCAGCTCGACGCCGACGGCCTGCTTATCGGCGGCGGCTACCACATCTCCACGCCGGCCCAGCTGGCACGTTTCCGCAGCGCCGTGGACGCACCCTCCAGCGGAGGCGTCCTTCAGCAGATTGTCGCGCAGGTCGAGGCGCTGGGCTTCGCGGTGGAGGGAGAGACCCTGAAGACGGTCCCTCGGGGCTTCGAGAAGGACCACCCCCGCGCGGACCTGCTGAAGCACAAGTCGCTCGCGGCCGGAGTGCACGTGGGACGGCCGGACTGGATCTCAACACCGGAAGCGGCCCGGGAGGTGGCCCGGCGCTGGGAAGAGCTTCGGCCCCTGGTTGAGTGGATCGGCCGCTACGCCGCGCCCTGAGGTTCCACCCCGGCCGGCCGGGGCATGCCCGCAGGATAAGCCTGCCGGCCGTACCTGGTCGAATGCGCCCGTCAGATGTGCTCGCCGTCGGCGGCCAGGCGCCGGTCGAGGTTGTTGAAGAAAACCAGCATCATCAGGTCAAACGCCTTGCTGGCCTCCTCGGGCTGGTTGTTCACCACGAAGTCGAACTGGAGCCCATAGAAGGCCGCGGTAAACAGGCGGGCGTCGGTGTTGGCGAACTCCTCCCGGATGCCCTGGAGCATGAGCCAGTCCCGGGCCTTTTCGTGGAGCATTCTGAAATGTTCCTGCGCTGTGCCCCGTGGTGAATCCGCCACGATGTCCTGCGCGGTCGCCTCGAACTCGAGCCTGGCCAGGTGGCGGTTGCGCTGCGCCATGGTCCAGCGCCAGGACTCCAGGAGGAACGCCCGCCAGGCTTCCCGGTCAATGTCCCGCGCATCCGTGGCGCGGATGCTGTCCAGCCGGGATTCGATGGTGCGGATGATCTCGTTCACCAACTGCTCACGGTGGCCGAAGTGGTAGACCAGCACATAGCTGCTGACGCCGAGACCTTCGGCCAGGCTCCGGAATGTGAGCTCCGCGAGAGTCTTGTCCATAAGGTAGTCGAGAATGGCGGCCAACAGCTCTGCCTTGCGTTCAGGTCGTGCTGGGCGGGCCATAAAACCATCATAGGGATGGATGGCACAGGGCTCCTCCGTGCCCGATGCATCCCGGTCCGGACGGCCAGACGCCGAAATCGCCGGAAGCGTGTCAATTCGCCGAGGTTCCGGCGAACCCGCACGTCTCCGGCGATTTCGATTGCCGTGACCGGCTGCTCCTCTATTAGGAGCGGGGCCGCCTGCCCAGGCTCGCCTCGGCGTCGGCGTCGGCCTCTGCCGCTGCCGGTGCCGGTACCGTGGCGGCGCTCTTGTCTGCGGGGCCGTTGACAGAGGCTTTGGCTTCGGCGAACTTCTCGTTCAGCCGGGAGTGCCGCTGGCCGTAGGAGAAGTAGATGGCCACGCCGATCACGAGCCAGATGGCAAAGAAGATCCAGGTCTCCACGGCCAGGTTGGTCATGAGATAGAGGCACAGGACGGCCGAGAGGATCGGGAGCACCTTGCCGAACGGCACCCGGAACGCCGGCTTCAGGTCGGGGCGCTTCTTCCGCAGCACCAGGACGCCGATACTCACCGTCACGAAAGCGGACAGCGTGCCGATGTTGATCATTTCTTCCAGCAGGTCCACATTGGTGAGTCCGGCGACGAGCGCCACGGCAGCACCACAGATGATCTGCAGGCGGACCGGCGTCGCGCGGATGGTGCTGGTCTTGGACAGCGAGCGCGGCAGCAGGCCGTCGCGGCTCATGGCCAGCACCACACGGGAGAGGCCCATCAGCAGCACCATGATCACGGTGGTCAGGCCCACGAGGGAGCCGAAGGCGATGATCTTGGCGGCGTCGGTGTTGCCGACGGCCTCAAACGCGGTGGTGAGGGTCGGGTTTTCGGCCTCGGCAAGCTGGGTGTAGGAGACCATGCCGGTCAGTGCCAGGGACACCAGGATATAGAGCACCGTGACGACGGCGAGTCCGCCGAAGATGCCGCGGGGCAGCGTTTTCTGCGGGTTCTTGACTTCCTCGGCCGAGGTGGCCACGACGTCGAAGCCGATGAAGGCGAAGAAGACGAGGGCGGCTCCCGCGAAGATGCCCAGCGCGCCGTACTGTGCCGGCGCGGCACCGGTGAGGAAGGCAAAGAAGGACTGCTTCATGACGTCGGCGGCGCCAGTGCCGCCGGTGGGCACGGAGGTCGGAACGAACGGGGTGTAGTTCTCGAACTTCACGTAGGTGAAGCCCACCACAATCACAAAGAGCACGACGCCGATCTTGACCAGCGTGAAGATGTTGCCGACCCGCGCGGACAGCTTCGTCCCGAGCACCAGCAGCACCGTGAACACGGCGACGATCAGGAAGGCGCCCCAGTACAGATCGACACCGCCGAGGGAGATCGACGGCGGAATGTCCACGCCCATCAGCGCGAACACCTTACTGAGGTAGATGCCCCAGTACTTGGCGATCACGGCACCAGCGGTGAACAGTTCGAGGATGAGGTTCCAGCCGATGATCCAGGCCAGCAACTCGCCCATGGTCGCGTACGTGAAGACGTAGGCAGAGCCGGCAACCGGGATGGCAGTGGCAAACTCGGCGTAGCACATGATCGCCAGCGCACACGTGACAGCGGCAATGGCGAAGGAGAGGGTCACGGCCGGGCCGGCGAAGTTCGCTGCAGCCTTGGCACCGACCGAGAAGATCCCGGCGCCGACGGCAACGGCGACGCCCATGATCATCAGGTCCCAGGAGCTGAGCGAGCGCTTCAGCTTGCGTCCGGGTTCATCGGCGTCCGACATGGACTGCTCGATCGATTTGGTCCGGAATAGGTTCATAGGAAAGTCCACAATCTCGGTAACTTGTTGGAAACAGACCTATCTATCGTAGTGTCCATCCACTGGACGGCCAGATTTGTCCCACATAATGAGACGAAAAGCGGGCTGTGCAGGGTCCCCCGCACAGCCCGTCCGCGCTTGTCCAGCGTCGCTTCAGGATAGGTTCAGACCGTTCAGACCGGCCAATCCATCAGCGTGGAGCGGATCAGGAACCGCTTGCCTTCGGGCGCTTCCACCGAGAAACCGCTCCCCCTGCCGGGAACCACATCCACCGTCAGGTGCGTGTGGCTCCAGTAGTTGAACTGTTCCTTCGACATCCAGAAGTCAATCGGCTGCGGCTGCACGCCGTCGGAAATGTCGAACAAGCCCAACTGCACATCCGAGTCCCCGGTGATGAACTCCCCCGCCGGGTAGCACATTGGCGAGGAACCGTCGCAGCAGCCGCCGGACTGATGGAACATCAGCGGCCCGTGCTGCAGCCAGAGCTTGCGCAGCAGTTCCACCGCCTCCGCAGTGAGCGCCACCCGGGAGAAATCCTCGCCGGGGCGGGTGACGGCGGCGTCGAGCCTGGTCTGGGACATCGGTGTCTCCTCGGGTGGGCAGTGTGGTGCACAAGTGGTGCGGGCGGGGCGGATCCATCGTGGTCCGCCCCGCCCGGGTGTTTGCGGCTTAGAAGAAGCCGAGCTTGTTCTCGTTGTAGCTGACCAGGAGGTTCTTGGTCTGCTGGTAGTGGTCCAGCATCATCGAGTGGTTCTCGCGGCCGATGCCGGAGGACTTGTAGCCGCCGAACGCAGCGCCCGCGGGGTAGGCGTGGTAGTTGTTCACCCACACGCGGCCGGCCTGGATCTCGCGGCCGGCACGGTAGGCCACGTTGCCGTTGCGGGACCAGACGCCGGCGCCGAGGCCGTAGAGGGTGTCATTGGCGATGCCCATGGCGTCGTTGTAGTCGCTGAAACGGGTCACGGACACCACCGGGCCGAAAATTTCCTCCTGGAAGATCCGCATCTTGTTGTGGCCTTCGAAGATGGTCGGCTGGACGTAGTAGCCGCCGGCCAGGTCTCCCGGCATCTCGGCGCGGCCGCCGCCGGTGAGCACCTTGGCGCCTTCCTGCTTCCCAATGTCGATGTAGGAGAGGATCTTTTCGAGCTGGTCGTTGGAGGCCTGGGCGCCGAGCTGGGTGTCGGTGTCCAGCGGGTTGCCCTGGATGATTTTCTCCACGCGGGCCACGGCGTCGGCCATGAAGGAATCGTAGATGTCCTCCTGGATCAGGGCGCGGGAGGGGCAGGTGCACACTTCACCCTGGTTGAAGGCAAAGAGCGTGAAGCCTTCCTGCGCCTTGTCGTAGAACGCGTCGTCGGTGCTGTCTGCAACGTCGTTGAAGAAGATGTTGGGGCTCTTGCCGCCGAGTTCGAGCGTGACCGGGATCAGGTTCTGGCTGGCGTACTGGCTGATCAGACGGCCGGTGGAGGTCTCGCCGGTGAAGGCGATCTTGCGGATGCGGGGGCTGGAGGCCAGTGGCTTGCCGGCCTCGACGCCGAAGCCGTTGACCACGTTGAGGACGCCGGCCGGCAGCAGGTCGCCGATGAGTTCCATCAGGACCAGGATCGAGGACGGGGTCTGCTCGGCCGGCTTCAGGACGACGGCGTTGCCGGCCGCGAGGGCCGGGGCGAGCTTCCAGACGGCCATCAGGATCGGGAAGTTCCAGGGAATGATCTGGCCGACGACGCCGAGCGGCTCGTGGTAGTGGTAGGCGGTGGTGTCGTCGTCGAGCTGTGACAGCCGTCCTTCCTGGGCGCGGACAGCGGACGCGAAGTAGCGGAAGTGGTCGGAGGCGAGGGGAAGGTCCGCGTTGAGGGTTTCACGGATCGGCTTGCCGTTGTCCCAGGATTCGGCGACGGCGAGCATCTCGAGGTTCTCGTCGATCCGGTCCGCGATCTTGTTCAGGATGGCTGCACGCTCGGCGACGGAGGTCTTGCCCCAGGACGGGGCAGCCTTGTGGGCGGCGTCCAGCGCCAGCTCAATATCCTCGGCGGTGCCTCGGGCGACCTCGCAGAAGACCTTGCCGGTAACGGGGGTGATGTTCTCGAAGTACTGGCCCTTGACCGGGGCGACCCACTCGCCGCCGATCCAGTTCTCGTAACGGTCCTTGAAGGTGACCTTCGAGCCCTCGGTACCGGGCTGTGCGTAGACAGTCATTGCAGCTCCTTTGCTGTACAAGATTGATGGCGGCCAGATGTCGGCGCCGCCGTTGCGTTCAGCCTAGGAGCCAGGAGGTTGCAGTCAGGTTGCAGCCGGAGTGACGCGGGTCACTTGGGGGGTGGAGGAGCGGATCAGGTGCTGAGCTCGGCCTCGAGCCGTTCCAGATCGGCGACGAGGGCGGCCCGCTTGGGCGAACGCGGCGGCAGCAGCTTCAGTGCCGCGGTCCGGATCTCGACGTCGTCCCTCGCCTCGGGAAGCTCGGCATACCTCAGGAGCGACTCGGCGCTGCCGTCCGTCAGCACCGCCTCGCGGAGCCGGGAGGAGACCCGGTTTCGCAGTTCGGCGATGCCGGGGGCTTCGGAGCGGGGCAGGACGGCGCCGCGGTAGATCTCCAGGGCGATCCGGTGGGCGCCGCGCTGCAAGCAGTTCAGGACCTGCCCGGCGTCCGGCACCAGGTCCAGGGGCAGCCGGTAGGGGCGGGACTCCGGAACGGCACCCGGATTGAGCTGCTGGAGCACCTTGCGCAGGCGCACCATCTCGGCCCGCAGGGTCATGGTGGAAGCGTCGCCCGGGTAAAGAAGGTTGCAGAGTTCCTCGGCGTTGAGGCCCTCCGGGTGCGTGCTGAGCAGGGTCAGGATCTCGCTGTGCCGGGCGGAAAGCGCGACGGTTCGCCCGTCGATGCTGAGCAGCGCCTGGTCCCGGCCGAGGAGCTGGAGGCTGTTGCGGTAGAGGCTGTTGGCAGCCGGCCCGCGCGCCGCTTTCGGCGGGGCCGGGTTCCGGCGTCGGGCCGGCGAAGACTGGAGCGCGGCGGCGAGCTGCAGCCGTTCCACCCGCAGGTGCGCCTGGGCGGCGGCCACCGTGGCCTCCACCAGCGACAGGGTGTGCGGGGCCACAGCGGACTCGGTGCCGGTGATGTCCACTACGCCCAGGAGGGCGCCGGAATCCGGATCATGGAAAGGAACGGCGGTGCAGCTCCAGGGGTGGACGGAACGTTTGTAGTGTTCCGCACCGGAGATCTGGATGCCCCGCCCCAGGGCCAAGGCGGTTCCGGGGGCGCTGGTGCCCACGGTGGCTTCGGACCAGTCGGCCCCGGGAACGAACATCATGCCTTCAGCCCGGCGCTGCATGGCGGCGTCGCCTTCGACCCAGAGGAGCCGGCCCACTTCATCGCCCACTGCCACCAGCATCCCGCTGTCGTGGCTGGGCAGGACCAGCAGCTTGTGGATGACCGGCATGATGGCCGCCAGCGGATGTTGCCGCCGGTACTCTTCGAGCTCTTCGCGGTCCATCGCCAGCGGGGCCTCGGGGTTGTCAGGATTGGCCTGCAGCTGTGCCGACCGCCGCCAGGACTCCTGGATCAGGCTGCTGAGACCCGGCAGGTGCAGGTCATCCGGAAGTCCCTGCCCCCGCGAGTCCAGCTGTTCATGGCCTGCACTGGCGTAGCGCTGGCGCAGCGCTGCGGGGACCCCGCCGGCTGGCGGGAGCAGCGCTGCCGGATGGATCGGATTCCTCATTGAACTCCCACCGGACAGGCACGACGGCGTGCCGGGGGCAGCCATGTCCGGTCAAGTGTACGGGGCGTTCCGGCCGCCCGCCAGAGCCCGCCTCCCGCGCACGGAGTCCGCGCCGAATTCAGACAGGCGCTACGTGGATCCGCGTGGCGGCTGTCCGTTTCCGCAGCGGATTCCGCGGCGGGCGGGCGGGCGCCTAGTCGCGGGAGATCTCCACCATGTCCTGGCGGGGAACCACCTTGATGCGTTCCCGCACAATGCCGTTGGCGCCGGCGGAAGCGGACCACTCCGCGCCGAGGGCCAGTTCGTGGGCGTCGAGCTTGTTCCAGCCTTCCCACGTGGTGTACTCGATCCCACGCTCGTCGAGGAGGTCGATGATCGCCTGCGGGTCCGGGTTCTGCGCCGGGGGGAGGCTGAGCCGGTCCTCGAGCAGGAAGCCGATGGTCTCCAGGGCATCGCCCTTGGTGTGGCCGATCAGTCCCACGGGACCGCGCTTGATCCACCCGGTTGCGTAGATGCCCGGGACGGGATTGCCGTCGGCGTCCAGTACACGGCCGCCCTCGTTGGGGATCACGCCGCGGCGGGAGTCGTATTCCAGTTCGTCCAGCGGCGAGCCGTGGTAGCCGATCGCCCGGTAGACGGCCTGGACCGGGTAGTCCAGGAACTCCCCCGTGCCCTTGACGTTGCCGGTCCCGTCCAGCTGCATGCGCTCAAACTTGATGCCGGTGACCTTTCCGGGGTGATCGGCGTCGTCGTGTATTTCAACGGGGCTGTGCAGGAAGTGCAGGTGCAGCCGGCGGGAGGACGGCTCCTCGGCCTCGGCGTGCTCCTCGACGAGCCAGTTCGTCAGGGTGTTGACCATGGTGCGGATCTGGTTGTTGCTGCGGATGGCCTCGTCGGAGGCCTCGTCAAACTCGAAGTCCTCCGGATAGAGGACGATGTCGACGTCCCGGGCGTGGGAAAGTTCACGCAGCTCCAGCGGCGTGAACTTGACCTGGGCGGGGCCGCGGCGGCCAAAGACGTGCACGTCTGTGACCGGGGAGTTCTTCAGTGCCTGATAGACGTTGTCCGGGATTTCCGTGACCAGCAGATCGTCGGCGTGCTTGACCAGCATGCGGGCCACGTCGAGGGCCACGTTGCCGTTGCCGATCACCGCGATCTCCTTCGCTTCCAGCGGCCAGTCGCGGGGCACGTCCGGGTGTCCGTCGTACCAGGACACGAAATCGGCCCCGCCGAAGGACCCCTGGAGTCCGACGCCGGGAATGTCCAGTTCCGCGTCGTTGATGGCGCCGGTGGAGAAGATCACGGCATCGTAGAAGGCGCGGAAATCGTGCAGGGTCAGGTCGCGGCCGTAGGTGACGTTGCCGAGGAAGCGGATGTCTCCGCGGTCCAGGACTTTGTGCAGCGCGTTGACGATCCCCTTGATGCGCGGGTGGTCCGGGGCGACGCCGTAGCGGATCAGGCCGTACGGGGCCGGGTACGCCTCGAAGAGGTCGATGCTGACCTCGAAGTCGCCGTCCTTGACCTCATTGGACTTGGTCAGGATGTCCGCGGCGTAGACGCCGGCCGGTCCGGCGCCGACAATCGCAACGCGGAGGGGACGTTTGGACGTACTTTTAGGCGAAGTTTCGGCCGAGTTGGACACCGGGAGCCCTTCTGAGTCTTGGCGGCTGCGCCAGTTCAAGCAGCGCACAATCCCCCTATTCTAAATGTCCGCACTAAGTTGTGGACGCCCAGGTGACCGACGCCGCAGGGAACCGCGCTCCGGCGCCGCGTGCCTCTGAGGCCAAAGGCAGGAATAGGCGCCCTGCGGGTGGTGTTATTGATCTTGTGCCTACCCCCGACGGATCCCCCTCCCCCGCCACGCTGACCTCCCCGGGCGCAGCGTCGCCCGGCAGAAGCTCGTCGAAGCGTCCGCCGGCCGCCCTCAAGGCCGTGGATACGGACACAACTGCGGGCATCATCTTCGGGATCGGAGCGTACGGGCTGTGGGGGCTGATGCCCCTGTACTTCTTCCTGCTGCAACCGGCCGGCGCGGTCGAAATCGTGGCCAACCGGGTGCTCTGGTCGCTCATTTTCTGCGTCCTGCTGATCACTATCACCCGCTCCTGGCGGGTTCTGGGGGCCGCGTTCCGGAACCGCACGGTCATCTTTCCGCTGATCATTGCCGCGGTCCTGATCGCCGTGAACTGGCTGACCTATGTCTACGGCGTGACCACCGGCCAGGCGGTGGAAGCCTCCCTGGGCTACTTCATCAACCCCCTCGTCTCGGTCCTGCTGGGCGTGGTGGTGCTGAAGGAGAAACTGCGGCCGCTGCAGTGGGCCGCCGTTGGAATCGGCTTCATTGCCGTGGGTGTGCTGACGGTTTCCTACGGCAAACTCCCGTGGATCGCCTTGACGCTTGCGCTGAGCTTCGGCCTCTACGGATTCGTCAAGAAGCGCGTCGGCCCGCGCGCTGATGCGATCACCAGCCTCACGGTCGAGACGATCGTGCTGGCGCCGGTGGCCGGCGCCACGATGATCGTCCTGGCGCTGACGGGCGCCGCGACGCTGGCCACCAACGGGGCCGCGCACTTCTGGCTGCTCGCGGCCTCCGGCGTCATCACCGCCGTGCCGCTGCTGTTCTTCGGAGCCTCGGCCCGGCGGCTGCCGATGACAACGATCGGCCTGCTGCAGTACTTTGCCCCCGTGCTGCAGTTCATCGTGGCGCTGGCCGTGTTCCACGAGCCCATGACGGCGGACCGCTGGATCGGTTTCGGCGTCGTCTGGCTGGCGCTGCTGGTCCTCACCGTAGACATGCTGCGGACCGCGAGGAAGAACTCCGTCACGCGTAAACTGGCCCGCGCAGCCGCCTGAGACCGGCTCAGGCGGCCGCGCCGACCGGACCTGCTGTCAGTCCTCGGGGCTGGTGTCGACCCTTTGGTAATCGCGCGGGACCACCACCATGGGCACCGGCAGGGCCAGGAGCACTTTGTGGGCCGTGCTGCCGATGAACAGTTTGTTCTTTTCCGCGAGCCGCGAGGAGCCCACGATCATGATCTCGCCCTCGTCCCACTCGAGGTCGTCGATCGCTTCCTCAATGGTGCGCCCGTGGGCGACTTCAACGCTGACCTGGTGCCCGGCCGGGAGCCGGTGGGCGGACTGCTGGTGGTCCCCGAGCCGTCCGCCGCGCCCCACCCCGCACTGGCCGTCGCGGTCGGCGATCACCCGCAACCGGGCACGGGCTCCCTCGGGGCGGCCGATGCCCTCGGGCTGGCCGTCCAGCAGGTGCGCCCCGACCACGAAGTCTGGGTGCTGCTTTCCGGCGGCACCACCAGCCTGATCGGCGCGCCGACCGCGGGCATCACCCCCGGCGACCTCACGACCCTCTACCGGCTCCTGCTCGGCTCCGGCCTCGATATCACCGCCATGAACCGGATCCGCAAGCGCTTTGCCCGCTGGGCCGGGGGCCGCCTGGCGGCGGCGCTCCACCCGGCGCACGTGAAAAATTTCACAATCTCGGACGTAATCGGGGACGACTTGGGGTCCATCGGTTCGGGTCCCTGCGTTCCGGATGCGTCCAGCGCGGCGGAGGTGAGAGAAGCCCTGGGCTCCGCCGGATTGTGGGATCAGCTTCCTGCGCCGCTGCGGCAACACCTCGCAGCGGTCATGCGTGGGGAACTCCCCGAGACTCCCAAGCCGGATGCTCCGGCCTTTGCCACCAGCCGCACCACCCTCTTTGCCAGCAACCATTTGGCGCTGGAGGCGGCGGGCCGCCGGGCCGAGGCTCGGGGATTCGAAGCCCGGTTACTCGATGCCGCCCTGGCCGGTGAGGCGGCCGATGTGGGGCGCCGCCTCGGGGCGGGCATGCTGGCTTATGATGCCACAAATGTCGCGGGAGCGCAAGTCGGACGGGTGAATAAAGATACGGTTTTGGTCTGGGGCGGGGAGACCACCGTGACCCTGTCCCCCGATGCCGGACTGGGCGGCCGGTCGCAGGAACTGGCCCTCGCCGCCGCCGGCGCGCTGGTCACTGCGGAGCCCGCCCGGCGCCCCGCCATCACCCTCCTGGCGGCGGGGACCGACGGCCGCGACGGGCCCACCGACGCCGCCGGAGGATTCGCCGACGGCGGCACATGGTCCCGGATCCGGGCCGCGGGCCGGGACCCGGCGGCGGACCTGGCCCGCCACGCCAGCAATGCCGCGCTTGCCGCAGCCGGCGACCTGTTCCAGACGGGGATGACCGGCACCAACGTGATGGACCTGGTGCTGGGCTTTCTTCCTCGGACCGGCTAGGTCCCGCGGCACCCGCCCTCCCACCGCGTATTCCCGGGAGTGCGTGGGCGGGCCGCTACCTCACGGGCGCTCCGCCAGGTCCGGCTGGAAGTCCGGCCCCAGGAGGACGGTGACGTCCACTCGCCGCAGGGTATCCGTGGCGACCTCGATCCGGCCCACCCCCAGGGCGCCGCGCACCCGCTCGGCCGCGTCGCGCGTGCCCCGCCGTAGGATCACGCGGGTGCTGTCCACCCGTTCGCCCACCGCATTGCCGAAGAGCACCACATCCATCCCCTGGCGACGCAGGTGCCGCGCCCCGAGACGGGCGAGACCGGTGCGGCCGCTGCCGTTCAGCACTTCAACCTGGAGCGCGTGATCGCTGGAGGAAGGAATGGCGAAGGCGTGACCCTCGACCTGGTCGCGGCGCAGGGCGCCTGCCAGGAAGACCAGCCCGACAATGGCCAGGAGGACGCCGCCGGCGATCAGCCCGCGGCGCGCG
>CALMVY010000320.1 GCA_937873245.1 uncultured Arthrobacter sp.
GATACAAGAGCTCGCGATCGGGAACTGAGAGCTCTCCTATGGCCTGAGTGAGGCAGATGAGTTCCTCCAGGCGCTCAAACGCCGGATCCTGCACCGTGACGCTCTCCGACGGCGGCCGCCCGTCGCTGTTCGGATCCGCGGCGTCGAGTGAATCAGGCCGCATGCTGGAGGCCGCGGCCGAAGCCTCGCCGACGGCCCGGACAGGCACGCCCAGCTCCCGCGCCACTTCGGCGGGCGTCGGGTTCCGGCCCAGAGCCTGCGTCAATTCCGGCTCCACCCGCAGGATTTGGGCACGCAGATCCTGAACGCTCCGCGGGGGCCGGACAACCCAGCAACGGTCCCGCAGATACCGCTTCAGCTCCCCGGTGATGGTGGGCGCAGCGTAGCCGGGAAAACTGATCCCCCTGGATTCGTCGAATGCCCGGGCCGCCTTGACCAGGCCCAAATAGGCCACCTGGACCAGGTCCTCCCTTTCACGCCCCCTGCCCGCGAAACGCGCTGCCAGCGATTGCGCCAGATCCAGGTACTCCAGAACCAGCTGGTTCTGGAATGCCTCACGGAGTTGCCCGTTCCGGGACGAGGATTTTTTGGATTCAACCATGTCAGCAGGTCCTTTGACCATGGGTTCCGGTAAGCCCGTGGCAGGACTTAGAAGCAGGAAAACATAAGCTTGCTTATAATTCAATACTTCTTCGTTCCCGGCCATGGACCGCGGGACGAAGGCGCAGGTCGGGCGCCCGCAGGGAACACTGAACAGAACCGCCAGGCGTCCGTACGCGCGACCTCCCTGCCCGAGGCTGGCTCTGGACTATTGGTAAGCATGCTGATAATGCTGGTGCTGTCAACGCGCACGGAACCAAAGGGAAAGGCAAGCTGATGGGAATTGGAGACAACGTCCGCGGAGCAGCCGAAAACGCTCTCAAGGACCTGGCGGGGCTGTCGGAGCGGACCGACGACGGCCACGTTCCGGAGCCCGGAGACCCCGACGAGACAATAAAGGTCCACTCCTCGATCAGCGAGGGATCCAACGCGGAGGCGGCCGAGCGCGGTTCGGCCGGCGGCGCAGGCCGCACCGACGAACCTGCGCCGGAGCACGGCCCGGAGAGCGCCGGAGCCGGCAGCGTCGTGGACCAGGCCCCTGCGCTGTCCCGCGACGAGGCAACAGCAGAGGATGGTAACGTCCCACGTCCCGGGCAGGGTGTGCCCGGGTCCGGCGGCCTGCCGGATCCGGACCCCGAAGGGGTCCGGGCTGACCCCTCAGAGGCGGACGGCGATCCGACTGCTTCCATGGGCCGCGGGTGAGGGCAGGAGTCATACCAATAGCTGCTCGGCCCGTGCCGGAATGTGCCGGGACGGGCTGAGGCAGGCCATTTTTCACGCATTTCAAGGAGGAAAACCATGGATCACGGAGAAGAAACGCGGAAGCCGGGAGGAAGCGCGGCAGATGGCCGCGAGGGCGATCCCGTCGAGGGGCAGCCCGAGGACGTGTCCGCGAGGGACTCGCTTGCCGGGGACATAGCAAACAAGATTGACCCGGACATGGGCACTCCGGAAGAGGGCGCAGACCCCGTTGAGCCGAAGTCCCGGGCGGAGTAACAGGGAACATACCCCACCGGCGCGGGGAGGTCGCCAGCACGCACGCGGACTCATGGACCGACCATGCGGAGGGGCGGCGTCATACCGGTCATGGCCGTCAGCTGGCTGTACTCTGACATCGAACTATTAGTCATGGGGGAACATTGACCGAGAACATCCCGCCGATTCCGCCGGCACCGCAGTTTGACGCTCCGAGGGGCTACCCGTCCCACGGGCCCGACGGCCCTATCCCGGGCAACGAGCCTCCGTTCGGCCCGCCTCAGCCGTACACCCAGGCGCCGCAGGCGCCCTACTCGCAGCAGTACTACGCGCCTCCGCAGTTCGCCCCTTATCCGCCGCAGCAGTACCCGCCCGCGGCGCAGTGGGGACCGGCCGGCCCGCTGAAACCCAGGTCCTCCGGATTCCGGGTCGCTGCCGGGATCGTCGGGATCGTGCTTGGCACCTGGCTGTTGGTCCCGTCCATTGCCGGGTTCAGCGAAGGCAGCACGGGTTTCATGGCGTTCCTCATCCTGGTCGCGGCCATCGGCAACATCACCGCCGGTATCGTCCTGCTGGCCAACCAGCGCGGCCGCAGCCAGGGCCCGCCGATCACCTCCCTGAGCTTCGCCGGGTTCGCTCTGCTGCTCGGCGTCATCGGACTGGCCGTCGAGTACTACGGCGCGGCACTCCTGGTGACGACGCTGCTCCTGGCAGCGCCTGTCCTGATCGTCCTCGGCATCGGCCTCTCCCGGGAGAAGCGCGGCGCCTGAGCCGTCGAAGCGCCGGCCCAGTGAGACGGTGCCGGGGGAGCTACGGCGTCTTTGGTCGTAGCGCAACCAGCCAGCCGGCCCACTCGCGTGCGGCGCTGAAGGTCCACGTCTTCGCCCCGCTTGGTCCCGCGGCCGCCTGAACGCCGTCGGCAACCTCGAAGCGGCGTGCGCCGGTCTCGACTGCCTGGGCCATCCCGGCCGGCGAAGTGAGGGTGGCGGAGCTGGAGTTGACGCTCATACATCCGACGAGCATCGCGTTCGCGGTCGTGGTGGTCACTGCCGGGACGGTTCCCGAGGCTTTTGCCGCGCCGGACGCGGACGTGGCGGCGGCGTCAAGCCCTGAGGCGCCGGAATACCTCGCGACAGCACCCCCGCTCGTCGTCGAGGTTGTCGTCCAGGAGTAGCTCGCCGCCTCGGACGCAGTGGCAACCTTGTAGTAGCCGTAGACTTTCGGGTTTGAGATAGTGGTCACGGCGGCCAGCCTTGTCCACCCGGCCGGGACACCAGTCGCGGTGATGCTGCCGCCGTTCAGGGCGAGACAGCTGACCAGGAGATCTCCCGGGGCGACGTTCACCGGCTTGGGGACCGTGAGCGTGGTGCCCGCCGCGGTGTTCGTGGCCTGGCTTACCGACTCGCGGACGATGCCGCTGCCGCCGCCCGGGTCGCTGGGGCTGACACTCCAGGTCTGGCTCGCTGCTGTCGCATCGGTGTTGCCGGCCGCGTCGGTGGCCCAGACACCGAAGGTGTGGGACCCGGTCGACAACGCGGTGTAGGTCTGGGGCGAGGTGCACGCGACGCGCGGCGCACCGTCGAGGCTGCACTGGAACGTCGAATTGGCTTCACTTGAGGCGAAAACGAAGGAGGCGCTGGTCGACGTCGAGGTTGCGGGTGGTCCCGACGTGATCGTCGTCTCCGGGGGTGTGGCGTCCCCTGCCGGAGGCATCGTTTCCACGGTCCACGTATGGCTGGCGGGAGTCGGGTCAGTGCCGTCCTGGTCAGAGGAACGAACCTGGAAGGTATGCGCGCCGACGGACAGTCCTGTGTACGACACCGGACTGAGGCAGTTCTCGAATGCTGCAGAGTCGAGCGAGCAGGCGAAGGTCGCGCTGGCCGATGTCGAGGTGAAGCTGAACTGGGCCGATGTGGAGCTCGACGGGTTGGCTGGTTTGCTCGTGATCGTAGTGTCCGGCGGTTGGGACGTGGGGGTCCCCGCCCCAATTTTGCGCGGGTCGTAGGCAGCATCGACAAGTAAAGCCGGCGTGTAGGCGGCAGCGATGGACTGCCACGGCACCGCCTTGAAGTTCTGGCGCTGCCCGTTGTCGTTGGCAGTGTCCTGTGTGACGAAGAAGCCCTGGGGGAAGGGCCCGCCGACGCCGAAATTGGTGACGTCGATCCCGTCCATGCCGGTCACGGCGTCGATCCCGTTCCCGGCCGGGATGGCGAAGGCTCCCAGCGGCCGGTTGTCGTCGCGGGCGTAGGCATGGAATCTGTTGGAGCCCTGGCTCGCGGCCAGCAGGTAACCGGTGCCCCCGCTGCCGTAGTAGATGCTGATGCCCTTGATGTCCTGGACGATGTCGCCGCCATTCTCGGTGGTGCTGACAACTTTCGTTCCGGCGGTCGGGTCCCCGGGCTCGGCGCCGTAGCGCCAGATCCCGCCGATGTCCTCCTGCGCGATGTAGAGCCGCTTCATCTCATCATCGGCCACCAGGCCCTCGGTATGGGCGGGACCGCTCACCGTCCAGCTGCGCACGAGCCGCCCCGTCACTGATCCGGTGGAGCCATCAAGTTCCCACTGCTCGACCTTGCCGATATCGGTGACATAAGCGAAGTACTTGCCGGTGTCCGGGGAGCGGTAGAAGGAGAACCCGCGGGGCGTGCCGATGTTGGCGGTGGGCGCAAAGCTGCCGATCTTCGTGAGCGAGCGGTCCGACTCGTTGACCTTGTAGAAGTCAAGGCTCCTTCCCCGGTTCGAAGCACCGACCAAGCCGACGCGGCTGCCGCCGAGGGGGAAGTTGTAACGGACATCAACATTGTTCATCCGTCCGTCGGGGTAGTAGAACAACTCCCGTCCAGACAGGTCGTAGACGACGAGACCGCGCCCATCCGTGCTCTTGTCGGTGCCGATGATGGTGCTCTTCGACGGGTCGGCGGGATGGATCCAGATGGCCGGATCGTCCGCGGCATCCCCGGATCCGTGTATCGGGGCCGTTTCGACCGTTGCGCTCATCTGCGCCACGGCCGCGTTCGCAGCCGGAGCGGCGAGCCCGACATGTAGTCCAGCGAGTAGCCCGGCCACCGTCAGCATGGCAGCAAACTTATGTCGATTCGGGAGACTGCGCACAGACATGGCGTCCTACGTTCTGTGAGTCGCGGGCGGCCCAGCGCCGAACCGTGAGATGCTCCGATGAAATTAAGGCCAACGAGATTTGGCCAGTGTATGTCCGGGATAATAGGCCGACCAGCGTGGCAAGGGGCTTCCCGATACTCGTTCTTTCGCTGGTACTACCAGTCTTTCAGCCCCGGACTACTCACTCCTGGGCGGGACAGTTAGGCTCCGGCTTCATTTTCGGCGTCGGGCACGCCGTCCCCTGACGCTTCGGCTGGCTTGAGCTTCCGGCGTCTGCGCCGGCGCCGGACCATCACCAGGCCAAGCACGACGATGGGGACCAGCACCCAGCCGCCGATGTCGAAGGCGTCACCGATGGCATGGGCCAGCGCCCCGGCCAGGTACGCGAGAACGCTGAGGCTCGCGACCCAGGCAATCGACCCTGTGATGGTCCACAGGGCGAACTTGGGCCACGGCATCTTGGCAGCCCCCGCGGCAATGGCGCCCCAGAGCCGGACGACAATGACCCAGCGGCCGAAGAACAACGCCGTACCGCCGTGCCGGTCGAAGAACGACTCCAGCTGGACGATGCGGTTCTCGTCGGCGTGGAAGCGATGTGCGAGGCGCAGCATCAGCGGGCGGCCTCCCACCCGCCCAAGTACGTAGCCAATAGTGCTCCCGATCATGGCGCCCAGGCTGCCGACGGCGATAACGGCAGCAAGGTTGAGCTCTCCGTGGCGGGCCGAGGCGTAGGCGCCAAGCAGTACAGCCACAGCGGGAAGTGGGACGCCGGCGCACTGTGCCAACACGATCACGAAGACGCCGAAGTAGTACCCCCAGTCATCCGCAATCCCTGCTTCCGCGGCGAAGAATCCCGCCGAGCCGAGCGCCACGACGCGGAGGGAAGCTAATCCGCCCATCGCTCACACCTCACTCCGCTGCTCCGCCGTGGATCGTAGTGACGGTCCTCGCGCTGCCCACGCGGGTTCGCGTCGGTGACCCCTGCGACGACCCCGGATGGCCCTTGTATACGCTTGTGGCCCGGGCCGCGTCAAGAGCACGCTGCGGTCACGGGCCGGCCCGGCGCGGTGCGTCAGGTCACCCGGCGCGGATGAGGTGCCGCACTGCATCGGGGGCGCAGGATGGACCTGCGGCGGGCCGTCGGATATCGATTGGCCGGCCCGGACAGCGAGGAACGTCACCGGAAATCGGTACTAGCTTCACGACACGACGGCGCCGACCATGAGGCCGACGCCACAGAGCATTCAACGGAAAGCGGTCGGCAAAATGAGTACTACCCATCATCCTGTCGCTTCGACTGGCTGGACCGGTTGGGTCCGTTTCGCCGGAGTCATTCTGATCATCAACGGCGTTTTCAGCGGCCTTCAGGGCCTCGTCGCCCTCACAGGGCCCGACACCTACTATGTGTCTACGCCGGGCGCCTTGTTCCTCTTCGATGCCCAGGGGTGGGGCTGGTGGAATGTGGCTCTCGGGGTGCTCTTGATCCTCACTGCGGTCGCGCTCTTCTCCGGTGCAACGTGGGCCCGAATCGTTGCTGTGGTGGTTGCGGGCGTCAGCGCGGTGGTTCAAATGATGCTCATTCCGGCGCAGCCATGGTGGTCCTTGATCGTCATCGCCATGGACGTGCTGATCATCTACGCGGTCATCGCCCACGGCGACGAGCTACGGCCCGGAGAAACCGCGCCGACGGCCACCTCCTGAACGGACTCGCGAACAGGTTTCCGGTCGGCGAAGCGTTTGGTGCTGTCATGACCCGGGGCGCCCCGGCCACTCCTTGCCCGCCCAGGGGTCGTAGGCAGCGATGAGTTCCTCCTGCGGCGGCCGCTCGTTTTCAGGGACGTGCTGCAGGTTCACCCGCACCCGGTACCAGAGGGAACTCGAGCCGCGCATTCCGTCGATGAGTATGTCGGCAGGATGCAGGGCACCGACGACATCAGCATGCCGGGTTTTCCATGCGTCGAGCGCCGCGAGCGCCTCCTGCTTGGTCTTGGTACGTGCCACCTCGACAAGCGGCATCACCGACTGCCGGCGGCCCGAGCCGTCGCCGCCGCGCGGCGGCTTTTCAGCGGGGCCGAGCGCGGCAGCCAAGGTGAGGAGTCCGTCGAGTGTCCCGACCGCGTCGTCGATGCCGGCGTGGGGGTCTCCGACGTCGGCGAAGCGCCCGGGGACCGTGAGTACGGTGAATTGTTCCGGCCGGGTGGAAGTGACCTCGTCCCAGGTGAGCGGAGTCGAGACCCGGGCGTCGGGCAGGGCCCGGATCGAGTACGCCGATGCCACGGTGCGGTCCTTGGCGTTCTGGTTGAAGTCGACGAACACACTCTCGCCGCGCTCCTCCTTCCACCACCTTGCTGTGGCGAGGCCCGGAGCGCGGTTCTCGACCTCGCGGGCGAGGCTCTCGGCGGCGAGGCGAACGTCGCGGTACGACCACTGGGGTGCGATGCGCACCAGGATGTGGAGTCCCCGCGAACCGCTCGTCTTCGGCCACCCCACCAGCCCGACGTCGTCGAGCACCTCCCGCGCGACGTAGGCGACGTCGACGATCTGCTTCCAGTCGACGCCCGGCATCGGGTCGAGGTCGACCCGGAGCTCGTCGGGGTGTTCGAGGTCCTCGGCGCGCACGGGGTGCGGGTTGAGGTCCAGGCATCCAAGATTCACCACCCACGCCAGGCCCGCGGCATCCCGGATGACGGCCTCTTCGGCTGATGTCCCCGACGCGTAGTGCAGCGTCGCCGTGTCGATGAAGTCGGGGTGGTTATCGGGCACCCGCTTCTGAAAAAACGGCTCAGTGTCGATCCCCTTGGGGAAGCGCTTGAGCACCATGGGCCGTCCGCCGGCGCCCCGCAGTGCCCCATCCGCGACAGCGAGGTAGTAGCGGACCAAATCGAGCTTCGTCAGCCCGGGCTCGGGGAACACCACCTTGTCCGGACTCGAGATCCTCACCTCGGCGCCGGCGATGGTGAGGATCTCGGCCGGGGTCTTGGGCGGGTTCATTCAGGCCGCATTCCAGCTGACGGGGAGCGACTTCAGCCCGTAGACGATGGTGCTGTCCATCCGTTCAAGCTGCGATCCCGTGGCAAGGGACAGTCCGGGCAGCCGGGACAGGACTGCCTCCAGCGCGATTTTCGCTTCAAGCCGTGCCAGCGGGGCACCGAGGCAGAAGTGGATGCCGTGGCCGAAGGCCAGATGCCGGATCTGGCCCCGGTCGACGTCGAACTGGGCAGCCCGCTCGAATTGCCGCTCGTCGCGGTTCGCGGACCCTATCCAGGCCACCACCGGGGCGCCGGCCGGAATCTGGACGCCGCCCAGGGTGGTGTCGGCAACCGTCACCCGGTACATGGACTGGACGGGAGAGCGAAAGCGGAGCACTTCTTCTATGGCCTGGGGAAGCAGGGATGGCTCGTTGACGATCCGTTCGACGGTTCCGGGCACTTCGGTGAAGCAAAGAACCGCGTTGCCGATCAGATTGGTTGTTGTTTCATTGCCGGCGACGAGCAGCAGGGCGCAGAAGCCCAGCAGTTCAGCCACGTTCAGTTTCTGCCCGTCAATCTCCGCGGCCAGCAGGTTGCTGATCAAGTCATCGCCGGGCCGGCTCCGTCGCTGTTCGATCAGCTCCAGGAAGTACCCGGTCATCTCCTGGTTGGTTTTGTGCTGGTCCTGCGTCGCCGCACCGGTCCGCGTCTGGCTTACGATCACATCGGACCACTGCTTGAAGCGGTCACGGTCATCCGCGGGAATGCCCATAAGTTCCGAGATCACGATGACCGGCAAAGGGTACGCCAATGCCTCGATCAGGTCCGCTGATCCGCGGGAAGCGATCTCCTTCAGAAGCTCGTCCGTGAGCTCTGATATGCGGGGGGCAAGCGCATCGACGGCTTTCGGGGTGAACGCCTGGGTCACGAGCGAGCGTAGTTGCCGGTGCCTCGGAGGGTCAGTGGTGATCAGGCTCGACGCGAACAATTGGCCTGTCTCAGACGGGTCGTCGCCGCCCATCCGTGAGGAAAACCTGGCGTGTTCGGAGAGTACCTGCTGCACGTCGTCGTACCGGAAGACATGCCAGCTTCCCGTTTGCTCGTCGTGATAGACCGGTGCGGCTTCCCTCATCCGCCCGTACTGGGAAAAGGGATCCAGCGGATGCTCATTGGCCGGGGCGAAGTCCATGGCTGGCCTCTCTGTTCAGCCCGGCGATCTACTGACCTGGCCGAGCCGCCGGGCATCGGTTGATGGACCGTGAGACCAGAGTTTATCCGAGGCCGGCTCCGCATGTCAGTAGACAAGTGAAGCGGCCGTCGTCGTTCTGAGCAGGGGGAGACGTGCAGTCGTCGCCCAGCGGGGCGATAGGTGTGGCCAAAGGGCCCTGATGGTGCCATGGTGAGGTAGGTCACAGCAATATCGGCTCCGCGCGGCTCATCATGGGCCCCGCACGGCGGCTTGGAAGGTCCACCATGAGCACAATGGAAGACAAAGTGTTCGATGCAACTCCCGAAGGGGACGAACCCGGGCTCAAGCGGGTCCTGGGACCCAAGCTCCTGCTCCTGTTCATCGTCGGTGACATCCTGGGAGCCGGTGTCTACGCCGTGACCGGAACCATGGCCGGCACGGTCGGTGGCCTCGTCTGGCTGCCGTTCCTGCTCGCGTTCATCGTCGCGACATTGACCGCCTTCTCCTACCTTGAGCTGGTGACACAGTACCCGCAGGCAGCCGGCGCAGCGCTCTACGCCCACAAGGCGTTCGGGATCCACTTCGTGACCTTCCTGGTTGCGTTCGCCGTCGTCTGTTCAGGCATCACGAGCGCCTCGACATCCGCGAACGTACTCGCCCAAAATCTCTTCGGGGGCTTGGCGATCAACGGCTGGATGGGCATGCCCGGACAGGGAGCGATCACCGCCGTCGCGATGGGCTTCATGCTGCTGCTGGCGGCGATCAACCTGCGCGGTGTGGGCGAGAGCGTGAAGTTCAACGTGGTGCTCACCCTCATCGAGATGACCGCCCTGTGCATCGTGATCGGCGTCGGCTTCTATGTGATGGCACAGGGAACCGGGAACTTCGGAGAGATCACCGTCTTCACCGACTCACAGGACAAGGGCCTGTTCCTGGCAGTCACCGCTGCGACCTCCATCGCGTTCTTTGCCATGGTCGGTTTCGAGGACTCCGTGAACATGGTCGAGGAGACCCGGGACCCCGAGCGGATCTTCCCCCGGACCATGCTGACCGGTCTCGGCGTCGCGGTGATCCTCTACATGCTGGTGGCCGTCTCCGTGGTCACCGTGCTCACGCCCACTGAACTCGAGGGGATCAGGGAGGCCGAAGGCGCCGCGCTCATGGAAGTGGTGCACAAGGGCTCGCCGGACTTCCCGATCGACAAGGTCTTTCCGTTCCTGGCGGTCTTCGCCGTCGCCAACACCGCCTTGATCAACATGTTGATGGCCAGCCGCCTGATCTACGGCATGGCCCGCCAGAACGTCCTGCCGCGGTCACTGGGAAAGGTGCTTCCGGAACGCCGTACTCCGTGGGCCGGCATCGCTTTCTCGACTGTCCTCGCACTGGGGCTGATCTGGTACGTCACCAGCGACCCGGACAGCAACGTCGTTGCGAACCTCTCCGGCACGACGGCGTTCCTGCTGCTGTGCGTCTTCACCGTGGTGAATGTGGCCTGCCTGGTGCTCCGCGGCAAGCGGGACCCCAGCCGCAAGGTGTTCTTCACCTCGCCCGGGCAGCTACCGGTCGTGGCGGCCCTGCTGTGTGCCTTTCTCGCCGGTCCGTGGGTGGGCCGGCCCGTCATCCAGTACCAGATCGCAGGGGGCCTGATGGCGATCGGCGTCGTGCTGTGGTTCATCACCTGGTTGATCACCAGGAAGTCCAACACCCGGCCGGGCGAACCGGTGGGCATTCAGAACGTCGGCAAAGACGACCACGTCCCGCCGCTGCCGCCTGGCCGCTGACGTTGTGCCGATGCCGGCGGCGGGGGCCTAAATGGCGTCGGATGCTTCCAGCCGGCCGGTTCGCACCGCATCGGCAAAGGCCTGATAGTCCTGTTCGTTCTGGTCCGCATAGCGTTCGGAGAAGTCGGTGATCGACCGGTCGAACTTGTCGCTCTTGCCCAGGTAAGCGGCGATCGAGATCGGATCGCCGGACCGGGCGTGGGCGCGGGCGAGGGTCCATCCGCAGACGTGGGCATAGACCGTCATGCCCATCGGTTTCATCCCTTCCACAACGGCTGAGCCCTTCATGTCACGCAGCTGGCGCCAGTAGAGGTACCGGTTGTCCTGCGCACCCTTGGTCCATCCCAGGAAGATGTCGCTCGCGGCCTGCATCATCCGTTGCCCCTGCACCACACGCTCGCCCGGCTGCTTGTACCGGCTCTTCGGGAGGTGGTCCTCGAGTACCGACCTCGTGGCCTCCTTGACCTGCAGGAACAGCGGATCCTGCTCATCCCGCCCCTGAAGCAAGGCGATGAATGCCCGGGTGCCGACGCTGCCCACGCCCACCACCTTGCGGGCAACGTCGATGACTTCGAAGCGCTCAAGCAGGATACGGCGGTCGTCCGGCAGCGTGGCCCGGTAGGAACGAAGCTGCGAACGAATCACGCGCTGAACTTCATCGCCGCTCATTCCATACGAGGCACCCAGCTCCCGGACGGGGATGACGATCGGTGGCTGGCTGACGATGCGGTACTTCCCGTCTACGCGCTCGGCAAGCTTGGACAGCGCCTGCAGGCTGTCGCGGGTGTGGGCCTTTGCCACGTTCTGCCGGGCCGCCTTTTCCAGGCCCGCGGCGGCCTTCTTGAGGGCCTTGCCCTTCTGGCTTGCCGCGGCCAACGAGAGAGTTTCCAGCAACTGCTCTTCGGACAGGCGGGCGTACCAGATGTCCAGTGTGCCCATCTGCGCGAACTCCGCCATCGCCTCGCGGTAGGCCCGGACCGCGGCGAGGGTGACATCGCGCGTTTCTTCCGTGGTGAACGCGTTGTTCCGCGCCGCGATGGTGAAGCTCGCCGCCATGCGTTTGACGTCGTACTCGAACGGGCCGGGCAGTGTCTCGTCGAAGTCGTTGAGGTCGAACAGCAGGGTTCGCTCCGGTGAGGCGAACACGCCGAAGTTGGACAGGTGGGCGTCCCCGCACAGCTGGGACACGAGGCCGGCCCTCGGCGTGTCTTTCAGATCGGCGGCCATGATCTTGGCAGCACCACGGTAAAACGTGAACGGTGAGACCAGCATCCGGCCGTGACGCACTGGCACCAGGTCTTGTTCCCGGGTGCGGTTCTGTTCCTCGAGCAACGCGACCGGATCCGGGCGGTCGGGGGCGGGAGTCCAGCCTGTGTGGCTGGAAACGGGCGTCTGTTCCCGGCACCCTTTGCCCTTTGCAAGACGCTTTTCGACGCTCGGGTGCTTGACTTTGGTTTCGGCCATGACCGCCGACCTCCCATTTACGTCAGGAACCGTCACCGGCACAAGGTGCCTGGCGCCAGTCCCGGCTGAGCGCGCAAAGGCGCCTTGGCTCCGTGCTCATCAAATGGCTGCGTAGTCACGTATCTCGACCGCCGTCACAATGCGATTGTGGCCCTGCCGCGCTGAATCGTCAACGCGCTGCTGGCGCGCCGCCCGCGCGACCGGCAACATTGCTTCCCCTAACCTGGTTCCTTGCGTGGCTTGACTTCAGTGGGGTCGCTGCCGGTTTCCACCGGTCCCACGGCCATCCGGTCGTAGAGCCTCTCGATCTGCGCCGTGAGCCGGGCGAGCTCCTCGTTCCTTGCGGATTCGCCCGCTTTCGTCCGCGCAGCGGTTGCGGCGGCCACGCTTTCAACCAGCCATGAAGACACAGTCGCGGTGACCATACTCAAGACGGCGAACCCTCCGATCATCAGCGCGGCCGCAGCCCACCGACCCGGTATCGTGACGGGATAAAAGTCCCCATAACCGATGGTTGTGATGGTGACCATCGCCCACCACAGGGAGTCGCCCATCGTGGTGATATTCGCGTTCTGGGCGCTCTTTTCGAAGCTGAGGACGCTCAGGGCCACGGTGTAGACGAGAATGACGGCGGATGCAATGACGTAGGCCATGACGCGCGATCTGATGGCAGTGCCCGGCGCCCGCTCCATGACCTGACGCAACGAGAAGGGCCGCAGGAGCCGCAATGGCCGCATCACAGGGATCACCACCATCAGCAGCTCAAAGGGGTGGCGGATGAACCATCGGCCCGGCTGGGGCGCCAGGAGCAGTTTCACGACGTAGTCGACGCCGAAGACGGCCCATGTTGACCAGATGACAATTACCAGAGCGTCCGCGTAGGGGGCGGGCGGTTCCGCGATGATCAGAATGGAGTACGCCGCCAGGAAAAGGAAGGCCGCACCAACGAGGGGCCACTCGGAATACTTCTTCCACGTCTCTTGCTTCATGGCTGAATCGTAGGACTTTGTTCCCCGGATGTCCTCGGGAAATGGCTGGCCGGACCCTTTCGCGGTCGGCAGCGCTACCCTTCCCCGAACCGGACGTGTCAGGATCAGCTATGTCCCACCGCCTGATGCTGCTCGACACCGCGTCGCTGTACTTCCGCGCCTTCCACGGCGTTCCCGACACGATAC
>CALMVY010000321.1 GCA_937873245.1 uncultured Arthrobacter sp.
CGTCTTCGATGACTGCCGCTTCCCCAACGAGGCCGAGGTCATCGCCAAGATGAACCCGGCAGGGCTCTGGGCTGTCGCGCGCCCCGGCCTCGCAGCTGCCAACGGCCACGCCTCCGAGATGTGGGCGGGCAAGATGAACGAGCGCATCTGGCTGCACAACGGGAGTGACATCGCAGTCCTGCATGACCAGATCGACGCCGCGCTCGACCTCGCTTTCGGGGAGGTGACGGCCTAATGGCAGGCGGTCTGGGCTATAGGGTGCCGTTCTCAACACGTATGGCCAAAGTAGTCCTGAGTCCTGACGGATGCTGTCACTGGCAAGGCACCATCTTGAAAAACGGGTACGGCCAGATTGGGTCTGGAGGGCGGCACTGGCTGGCGCATAGGTTCTTCTACACCGAACTTGTGGGCGAAATACCGGAGGGGAAGGTACTGGACCACAAGTGCCATAACGAGTCCGACTGCGTGGGAGGTGACGCTTGCCCCCATCGTCGCTGTGTCAATCCGAGCCACCTGGAGCCTACGACACGGAAGATCAATACCAATCGCGGGCGCAGTGCCAATGGCTTGAAGACTCACTGCCCTCAAGGGCATGAGTACACCGAGACCAATACCTTTACCTCCAGCCGAGGGCATCGCCTCTGCCGAGCCTGTGGGCGTGCCAAGACCCAAAGGCGGAAGAATCAGCCCGGCTATCGAGAACTAGACGCAAGGCGTCACCGTGAGGCACGAGCGCGAAAGGAGCACCATGCGCGTATATCTGAGTAGTGAGCAGGCAGTTACACCGTCTGCGTTGGAAATCATGCAGGGGGCCAAGGAGCAGTCTGGTGTTATCGAGGAGCTTGAGTTCTCCTTGCTGGCGGCCAGCGATGCAGAGCTCCCGCCCAATGCCACAGTCCTCTCGCTGGGCTCGTATAAGAGGGTAGGGGATGAGCGGGTAGTAATCGCGCCTTCAGTCGCAGCCATCATGACCAAGGCCGACATCGTGACCCGTCTCGGCACCGCCTTCCGCCTGCTGGTTGATCCTCCCGAGCTCCCTGAGTTCGAGTACACCGTGATTGATGACCTGGAAGGGGCCATCGAGTTCCTGACAGACACCGTGGACCTGCCCAAGGTTGTCGTGGACATCGAGACCTCCGGTGACATCTCGGTGGACGAGGCCACGCCCGAGCGCATCATCTCAGTCTCGATCACAGCCGGGGGCATGGCCTACGTCTTCACCGAGGAGCTGTGTGCCGAGCAACTGTTCTACCATGCGTTCTGCCGGTTCCTCGCAGCCAACGGCATCATCGCCGTCAATGGCAAGTTCGACCTGAAGTACTTCCCCGACAGTCTGGTGAAGTTCCTCCGGGACACCCAGCTGGCCCACTACGCGCTGTTCCCGGCAGCGGGCCAGCATGACCTGAAGAACACCACCAAGAAGTATTTCGGCTTCGAGGACTGGGACGCTGCCACCAAGGAGTTCACCGGCAAGGCCACCTACGAGGAGGCATGGCGCGACGAGGAGACCGGAGCATGGGCTGACGCCCGCTCCTACTCCTCGGGCTCTGGCTACGAGCGCATCCCCCGGGAACTGCTCTACCGCTACAACGCCTTCGATGTCTACGCCACCTGGCACTGGGATGTCCTCATGGAGGAATACCTTGCCGACGACGAGGACTCCCGGAAGGTGCTCGCGCTGCTGATGAAGCTCTCGGACATGTTCATGGCTGTGGAGAAGCGTGGCATCCGGCTGGACATCCCCTACCTGGAGGAGCTGTCCAAGGTTCTCACGGCTGAGAAGATCGAGGCGCTAGCCAAGCTCAACGAGATTGCCGAGAAGCCCATCAATCCCAACTCGCACGTTCAGGTGGGCAACTGGCTGAAGGACCACGGCCTGCACCTGAAGAACACCTCCGAGCCCATCCTGACCGAGTTCAAGGAGAACGAGGAGGGCGAGAGCCAAGAGCTCGATTTCGTGAACCAGCTGTTGGTGTGCCGGGACTACACCAAGCAGCTGGGCACCTACGTGGACGGCTACCGCAAGCAGGCTGACGCCAAGGGCATCGTGCGCCCCGGCTACAAGCTCACCGCGTCCACCACGGGCCGTCTGGGCGGTCAGGGCGCGTCCATGCTCACCCTGCCCCGCGACAAGCGCCTGAAGAAGATGGTGCTGGCGTTCCAGGACAACCACCGCGTCGTGGGCGCTGACCTCTCGCAGGCAGAACTCCGCGTCATGGCGTGCGAGTCGATGGATGAGTGGCTGATCGCGGCCTTCCAGCCGGGCGCCGCTGATTTCTTCGACCTCCTGCTGACCGAGGCCTACCCCAAGCGGGACTGGTTCGAGTTGCACCGCAGGGTGTCGGCACACGAGACGACGGAAGCCGAGTCGGACCTCTACAACAACGCCCGCGCCCGTATGAAGGGCGTCGTTTACGGTGTGTCCTTCGGGCGTGGTGTTCCTGCCATCGCTCGTGCGCTGAAGATTCCGATTTACGAGTCCCAGCAGCTCGTGAACGCCTTCGTCCGTCCCGGTTCGATGTTCGCCATGTGGCGCGAGGACATCACTAACCGGGCCGTCGAGGGCGAGGCCATCGTGACCAAGTTCGGGCGGCATTTCCAATCCGAACTCATCACCCGCAAGAACAAGCAGAACGTCATCAACTCCGCTCTCTCGTTCACCTCGCAGTCCACGGCCAACGACATCTGCCTCACAGCAGCCCTGGCAGTGGACGCCCAGCTACCGGCTTACGGGGCACACCTCATGGGGACCATCCATGACGCCATCTACACCTCCACCCCGACTGAGGAAGTCGATCTGGTGGGTGAGCTGCTGGTGCGCGAGCTGAAGAAGGCCGGCGAGGCTGTGTACGGTGACCTCATTCCGTTCACGGCTGATTGGGGATACGGGAAGACGCTGGCCGATGTATAAGCTAAGCGTTCAAGATCGCCTAGACCAGAGGGTAATCGTGAACGAGGCAGGCTGCTGGATATGGACGGGCCAGAAGCAGGATTCTGGCTACGGGCGCCTCGGGATCGACGGGACTACCAAGGTGGCGCACAAGTTCTTTTACGAGCAGCTTGTAGGCCCGGTCCCCGAGGGGATGGTTCTCGACCACCTCTGTCATACGGAGTCAGATTGTCCAGGAGGCCCTGCCTGCCCGCACCGCCCTTGTGTGAACCCTGCTCACTTAGAGCCGGTGACCCAGAAGGAGAACATCAACAGGGGGAACACGGCCAAGCGCATGTCTAGCAAAACACACTGCCCCCAAGGTCACGAGTACAACGTGGAGAACACAAAGATCAACGGCAGAAGTCGTCAGTGTCGAAAATGCGGGAGAGACAGGGTGCGGCGTAAGCGCAACATCCCTCCCGAGAAATTCCGCCAGCACGACGCTGACTGGGGCTACGGAAAGAATCTGGCCGAAGTCTAGCAAAACGCTTGACACCTGTATTCAAGGGTCTGTAGGTTTGTCCTATCGCAGTCAACCACATAGGAGCACAGCATGAGCAATAGTGATCTGGAACCCACGCTGATCGAGGTCGCTGAGACCGAGAAGGGCATCATGTCTGTCGTCTACGGAGACGGAGGCGATGACAGCGAGTACCGCACGCAGGTCTGCTTCAACCCCGACTCCGTGGACATCAGCGGCTACTGGTCCGGCAACGACGGCGAGTGGACCGGCGAATGGCTTGGCGCCAACTTCGACCGCGCCGCCGTCGAGCACCTGCGGGATCACCTCAGCGCATGGCTGGAGCAGACAGCGTGAGCGAGCCTATCGAGGGCCGTGTGGTTCGCGTCAGCGGACGCGGCTACGGCAAGACAGCAAGGATGAAGGAGCTGATGGCCCAGCACGCCTTATATGTCGCTCCGGCTGGCACCCCCTTCATCCAGGAGGAACTGGAGCCTGCGAAGGAGGACAAGCAGTGAGAGCCCTCGCCATCATCTGGACCCCGGCGCCGCGCTGGTGTCGCTACTGCAGGAGGGTCCATTGAGAGTCCTCGCCATCGACCCCGGCGCCCAGACCGGCGTGGCACTGTTCGACGCGGACGCCCAGAAGATCGTCGTCTCGCTCATCATCCCCAACGGCTTGAAGGGCATCCAGAACTACTTCGAGTTCGGAGAAGTCGGATTTCACGTTGACGCTGTTGTGGTCGAGTCCTTCGAGGCCGAGGAAGGCACTCACGGGATCGACTACACGCCCATCGAGATTATCGGTTGGCTGAAAGGTCTTGGTGTGCCGATCCAGTGGCAGCGCAGGAACCAGCGGGGCAAGGGCAAGCTCATCTCCACCGCCGTCCTGAAGCGGGCAGGCTTGTATCCGAAACGGGGGGAACTTCGTGAGGGCCATCAGGTCGAGGCGCTGAGGCATGCACTTGCGTACTTGGTGAAGGTCAGGCACCGTCCCACCATCGAACTTTTGCACCCCAAGGAGACACCTTGACACGTCTTTATCTTTGTGGGCCAATGACCGGCCTGCCCGAGTACAATTTTCCGGCGTTCGATGCTGCGGCAGATCAGTTGCGGGAGGCAGGCCATGAGGTCTTTTCCCCCGCCGAGAATGACCGGGAGGACGGCTTCGACGCAACCGGCCTGCAGGGTCACGAGGCAGCGGAGCACGGCTTCGATCTGCGGACGGCCCTGAAGCAAGACCTCTCCTGGATTTGTGACCACGCCGAGGGGATCGCACTGCTGTACGGCTGGGAGGACTCCAAGGGCGCTCGTGCTGAGGTGGCTCTGGGCAAGGCTCTGGGAATCCAATCGTGGGTCTACCCGCTCTGGTTGAAACCGGAGCAGCGAGTGTTTGCTACCGGAGGGCGCATCAAGCCCGAGACCGTCAGCTTCAAGCTGGGGCAGGGCATCGTCATCGAGCCGGTGTCGGTATGAGGCGCCGGATTGAGATTGGCTACCTGTGCAGCAAGGGGCATTTCCAGTTCAACGACGATCCCGATGGTGACTCCTGCCGGACTAAGATCATCGGCAAGGTGTACGTAAAGCCCATCCGTGGCGCATACACGGACATGTTCGTGGAGGCTATGTCAGAAGCTATGACCTCTCTCCACCACAAGATTGCAGTTTGGCGGAGGGAGGATGGCTAGCGTGATAGCTTAGTCAAGCACTCTTAGCAGGACGTATCTACGGAAAAGGGAGCCTCCACCTAGAGGCTCCCTTTTCTTATGCCTGGAGGTTCTTGCGGTCTACGAGCACACCGTCTTCGATGGTGAAGACCAGCAGGCCGGGCTTGGACCAGATGCCCGTGAGGTTGGTGAACCAGTCGGAGCCGTTGTCAGCAGACGGACATTGGAGGCCGGTGTTGTTCCCCAGCATCGTCTTCTCCTGGAAGCTGTGGAAGTGCGCCCACACGAACAGCTCGGCCTGCGAGAGTGTCTGCTTTCCGGCAATCTGGCCGGCGATGAACTTGGGGATGCTGTCAGGGTTGTTGGCCTGATGGCCGTGGAAGAATCCCGTGTTGAGTCCTGCGACGTTGAGCACCAGCGCCTCGCGGTGACGCTCCGGGTAGGCGAACTTCACATGCCCGTAGGCGTCATCATTGAGTCCAAAGGCATCCTGCACGCTGGCCACGATGTCGAGCCCGAAGTCCGCACTCGCGTTGCCCTGAGCCTTGCCGTTCTCGCGCCACTGCATGTGGTTGCTCGGGACACCGAAGACAGTCAGGTCCGTGGTCAGCTTGGAGAACGTGTCAGCGCCGTACATGAACAGGCGGCGGGCCACCCTGATCTGCTCGGGGAAGCTCAGATCGTTGGTGTGCTTCTGAGCCGAGGAGTTCTGGGTGCTTTCACAGGCGTCTCCCAGATCACCGAATACAAGCGACGTGGGCTTCTGGGCTCTGATGTAGTCCTGAGCCATGTCGAAAAGGTCAGCCACACGATGCTCAGTGTCAACCGTCCCACCACCCGTGTGCTGAGCCTTGCCAACCTGCGGATCGGCGTACATGATTCCGACAGCGCGGTCCTTGACGGCAGGGGCCTGAACCTTGGGCTTGCGTTTGAGGGCAGCGGCATAGTCCCGGAACTCCTTGATCTGGTAGGTGAAGGCCGTGCGGACCACCTTGAAGCGGTAGGTCCAGTTGGGCTTGGTGATGGCGAGTTCCTGATCCACGGAGTCGCGGGTCCAGGCAGCCATGTTCTTCCGCGCCTCGACCAGCTGGAGCTCGTAGCCGTCAGGGATCGGCACACCGAGGTCAGCCATGATGGCGTTGAACTCTGCGGGGGTACTTGCCTCTGGGGCTGAGGGGATGTGGATGAACTCCGGGAGCCCGTCACGGTAGGTGATCGTGGGCTGTTCCTTGGCTGTCAGCGGGAGCGTCACCGTGGACAGGGTATCGGCCAGAGTCACAGGCCGTTCACGTCTGTTACGAGGTGCTGACGCCGCCAGAGGCTCACCGAGGTATCCTTCACAGCGTCGTGGCCGTACTCCTTGCGCAGTGCGTTGGTCAGGGCCGAGGGGCGCAGGCTCCCGTCGCGCAGGGCCGACAGGAGGATGGGAAGGTCCGGGGATTTCTCCGCGCCGAGCCGGTCGATGAGCAGGTCAACCCGGTTTTTGGTTGCCGGCGCCTTGCCTGCGAAATGTGTGACTGAATCTGCCAGTGCCATTGTGTGCTCCCCTAGAAACGAATGAGACCAGTAACCCTGTAGGTTACTGGTCTCATTCTACCAAAGTAGTAATTTACGAACCCGGACACGAGGGGCAGGGCATGAACCGCATGATCGGCTGGTACTCAATCTCCGGCAGTTCCCCCACTGCGGCCACTGCGGTCAAGAGGTCTGCCGGGATCGAGGGGCTAGGCGGTGAGGGTAGGTTCGGGATCGGCACGGGGCGCCTTCTTCAGCCGGAGCAGGTAGGAGCCCAGTGCCGTCAGGACGGACTTGACCACGAGGATGCCGAAGCCGATCCAGAAGGCCTGACTGGTGATTTCCACCGAGTCCAAGAGCGCGAGCAGGCCGGTTCCGACGAGCAGTGCTACGTCGGCCCCGAGTGCGGTGTAGAGCGTGCGCCATGCGCGGTTGAGCGCATCGAGCTTGACGGACGTGGGAGCTGCGTGATCTGCCATGTTATTTGCCTTCTTTCACGGTGACGGTGATGGACTCGATGGCGTCCTTGACGCCGGACTCGGCGGCGGCCTGCACCCCGGCAAGGAGCTTGGCCTCATCGAACGGTTCTCCCTTGGTGACCGAAGCCAGTGCCCCGACAAGTCCGACGACCTGACCATGCAACGCGCCGAGCTGGGCGCGGATGTCGTTGACGGCCTGGTCGGTCCCGGCGATGCGGGCGGCGGCGGACACGTCACCATTCCACCCGGGCAGCAGGTGTTCCCGCCAGGTAAACCACGCAAGGTCACGGCCCGCGGGGCCTTCCTTCGCGACTTCCCGGACAGCCTGCTTGAACTCTTCGATTGATGCCATGTCGTCCCACTCCTTCGATGTGGTGGTGGTGGTGGTTGAGCCTTGTGCGGATATTCCGCTGTTGAAAAACTTCTGGGGGTCGGTGCGCCCGTAGATCAGGCCCCCGGTTGAACGGTAGGTGAGGTCTACCAGCGCCTCAACATGGACGTGCGGTGCCAGCGTTGTCTTGCGGGTCATGGTGTTGCCCGAGAGACCGATTAGTTGGCCTTCCGTGATGCGCTGGCCCGCCTTGACGTAATCGTTGTTGCTCTGGTGGGCAATGATGCTGATCCACCCGGTGTGCTGCGTGACCGTGACGATGCCGCCGAAGTTGTAGTACAGCAGCCACTTGCGGACAGGACCGTTGCCGGGGAGGTCCTCGACCCAGCCTGCGTAGAGTACCGTCCCGTCAGCGGGAGCGTAGATCGGTGTGCCGATGGGGCAGCCGATGTCGAGCCCTGCATGGCCGAGGGGCTGGTAGTTGCCGTAGAGCCAGACGTAATAGCCCATCCCGCTGTTGGGGTTGGAGTTGGCCTTGACGCCTTGCGTAGCCCCTGAACCAAATTGCTGCGTGTCCTTGAACTTGCTGTCCACTGGTCTCACGTCGTACTCCTTACTGCTTGAGGTTCTTGGGCCATGCGATGGGCACACCGCCCAGCTCGTGGACCTGGAGGCGCAGCCCGTGGATGTAGGCGCGGTAGCCGCTGAAGGTCTCTTCGACGCTCATCTTGAACTGCTCGAACTCGGTGCGTAGTTCCGCGATGCCCTTCTTGTTGGCCTCGCGCTCCTCTTTCAGTTCGGCCTTGGCCTTGTCCTTTTCCTCCTGAACGTCCTGGAGGAAGGTGGACTGTTGGTTGAACACCTGCCCGGAGCCAGTGAGCTGGTTGGCCTCCCTCTGCGAGGTGCGGTTCCACTTGGTGGTGAGGACGCCAACGATGACTGCTCCGGCAGCTGCGATCAGCGAAGCAATGACTGTGGACCAGTTGATGTCAGTGGGCATCAGGCGCTCCCGGGGCCTCGATGACCTCAGCATGGGATGGAGCGTGATTCAGCATCCGGGAGCAGCCGATGGCGTTCAGCACCATCGAGCCGAGCATGGCCGACGAGAGGAACGCGGCGTTGGTGTAACCGCTCGGCAGGACAGGCGTGGTGAGCCAGAAGTACAGGTAGGAGATGGACCAGATGACCAGCAGGGATGCTACCCCGCCGAGTGCCTTGGCTTGATCCACCTTGAATGCGGCAACGGTGAGGGTGAACGCACAAATGAACCAGAGGACTCCCCAGATGGGGAGAGGCAGGAACAACAGCGGGAGTGCGAGGCCCGCAGTCAACGGGGGAAGATTCAGGATGCCGATGTAGGCAAAGCCGAAGCAGGCACACAGGGCGGCTTGGCCCAGCATGACCATTCCTCGGGGGCCGTAAACGGACGGCAGAGTCTCCATGACTTGCTGGGAGACTCTGCTCAGCCATTTCGGTTTGGTGAAACGGGACATTGTAGGTCTTCCTGTAGAAAAGCGTATCTACACACAATTCTACAGGGTGGGCTATTGCGGAACGGCCTGAACCATTGCAATGGAAAGATACGTGGGGTAACCGGCGTTATTCAAGGTTACTCCTGTCGTAGTGCCCCCACCTGTACTACCTTGGACTTTGATAGTATCCCCGGCGACGCAGTTCACAACCGCTGTACATTGTGTTGAGACCGTATACGTGGCCGAGATTGGGGTCTCACCATAGGTAACAATGGTGCTGTTTTTATAAAGCCAGATGACCCCTGAGCTTGTCCCCGCGTAGGTAGCATCCGGATTCACCCCCAGTGCGGCAGAGACCAGATACATGCCAGGAGTCTGGACAGTGACTATACCCCCGTCAAAGGTAAGACCCTGATTGAACTCAGCATTAGACGCGCCTACGGAAAACGGCACAATTTTTTGCGCGTTATCAATACCGAATGCCGTCGAAATGCCAGCCTTTAAGCCGACAGCAATTTCCTGAAGCTTCAGCCTCTCGCCAGTACCGTTCTCGATGGACGCGGACATGGCGGCGAGGTAGACATCCGGCTCGTCAAGGTCAGCCTCATCGGGGGTCCAGATTTGCAGGTTGGCGGTGGTCTGTCCCATTAGTTGCTCACCAACGCGGCAGGCTCGACAACGACTCCGGGCAGGCGGGACGGGTCAGCCTGCATATTGATCTGCGGGATTTGCGTCACAGCATTTTCGAGCGCAGAAATGCGGGTCCGAAACTCGTCCAGCGCAATTTCGACCTGCTGCATAAAGTCATTGTCCATAGGGCAATTCTACACGGCCTTTACTGACAGCCGGGCTCGCTTTACATACGCGGCGCTATTCGGTCCTTGGTTGCAAACGCCGTACAGATACATGGACAATTCCTGCACCCCGGGACGTGTGCTAATCACCGTGGAATAGGACTGGGAATTTACTGCCCATGTGGTTTGCGCGGGGGCCGCAGAGAATGCCACGCCGTATTTCGGCAGGTCATAGCTGACCTCATACGGCTCCTCGGTAGACTCAAAACCCGCGCCTAGGATCGCGCCGTCCCGTACCAGCCCCGCCAGAGACACCGTGACCTCGAACAGTCCCGTGCTGGAAACAAACCGGACCTTAACAGGAGCGGTAGGCTCCACCCTGCCGTTGGTCCCCACCGCGAGGTTCTGCCCCGTGTTGAACTCGGAGAACACCGTCTTATCCAGATCAGGCACACCGCCGAAGGCCGTGTCCAGAATCCCCAGCTTCCGCTCGGCCTTGCCCATGCGGTCCTCGACACTGCGAGCCCACGGCTGGGCGGTGGGAGGGACACCCTGGATCGGAGTTGCCATTACTTCACTACTTTCAAGGGTTTGAGGTTGACCTGCCCGATGGTCTTGCCCGCGTAGTAGGCCTTGGTCTGGCCGATAGTGCCTGAGACTGCTGTGGCTGTGCTGGAGGATGCATTGGGCGTTCCGGCCCAGTCGTACTTGGTGTCCAGCGTGTCCGGGCTGTCGCCGTCGAAGAAATCACCCAGCGTGGCAGACTTCTCAATCATCATCTGGGTTGCGTCGAACGTAGCCCCGGCAGGCAGAATGTTAGCGGCGGAAAGAATAGCCCACACCTGTACGTTTCCGTAGTCTGCCGTCGCCGTCGTCGTGGCTGAGAGCCGAGTCCATTGGTTCGCCGGAATGGCCTTTGCCCCTGTAGCAGCCGTACCGGCCGCGGTGGTGCCCGTACCAACACGGCAAGTCACGCTTAGGTCCACCTGAATGTCCACGCTTGACCGAATCCACAGAGAACCTGTTACCTTTTCTCCTGTCACGCCCGTCGCGTTGTTGTCGTCCCTGTAGAACCCGGAGTTTCCGCCCGTTTTCGCCGTGGTGATGGTGCGCCGCAAAAACCCTAGGAGATTATTCGGACCCACGCTCGTATCGACGGAGGTAGCTGAAACCTCCCCCGTACCATCCTGGTAAGCGAACCCCGTGGTGGTGTTGGGTCGTGGGCCCGATGCAAGGTTGGTCCGGGCGAGGTTTCGGGACGGGCCAAAGCTGCGCTTCACTTGGTCGATGGTGTTGTACTGGACGGCGGTGCCGGACAAGGCAGCGGGCGTCTGCGAGGTGTCCGTGATCCGCAGAATGTTCCCGTCCCGCTTGATGAGCTGGCCAGCAGGGCGCTGCCCCAGATCGCTCGTGGCATCGTAGCCCAGCGCCTCGCTGATCGAAACCGCCACGTCCGGGGTGGCGAACTTCCGTGCGGCCCGTGCAGCTGCGTCGTAGGCCAGCGTGAGGTCGGAGATGAACGGGCTTTCCAGCTTCACACCCACCTCTTTGGCGGCGCGTGTGTTGCCCGTGCTGACCTTCAGCGTCGTGGGCGTGTTGATGACACCCTGCCCCGTGATGTAGAGGGCAGGTCGTCCCGCGTCACCCTCGGAGATGCGGTAGGGCGCACGCGCCGAATCGAAGTCCGGTCCCTTGATGACGACCTTGATTTCGCCCTCGTTCTCCGTCGTCTCGACGGTGATCTTTCCCCCCTGATCGCGCCAGAACGTCGGGGAGACAATGTAGCCGTCCGAGCCGGTCACCACGTACTGCCCGGTGCCTGATTTGTAGGGGAACGGGCTGATGCCCGAGACAGCCACAGGCTGCTGCAGTTCGAGGATGGAGTGCTCCGTCTGTACCAGGAACTCCTGAATCTCACCCACGGCCACCTGGTACACGCTGTCGGCCTTCCACATGACCTGTGGCGAGACCGTTGTACCGTCAGCACTGAGCGTCGGCTTGCTGTTCTGGCACACCAGCTCGACAAAGCGGGCTTGGTCCCTCTTGCTGATCCGCTTGCTCAGTGTGCCGAGGGCTGCCAGCGGCGTGGTCTCAGTCTGCCGTGGTCCAATGGTCAGCAGGCCTCCCGTGTAGGAGACATCGAGGTGGTAGATCGAGCAGTAAGCCTTGATGCTCTCCCAGACGTTCCCGCTGAATCCGACAAAGGTCTGCGCCTGCTTGGGGCCGGGGGTCAGGTTCTTCTGGGTGACAAGGCGGGTGGTGGGCATGGCATCCATGACGGAGATGAAGTCCCCCCAGTGAAGAATCTGGCTGCCGGAGCCCTGATCCTCCCCACGGTAGACAATCTTGGTCAGCGACAGGTTACCCCGGAGAGTGGTCACCGGAACGTTGGGGGCCGCGTCAAGAATCGCCCCGGTGTCCGAGACGGTACGGAACGTGAACTGTGTGCTCGTGGCTGTCGTGGAAGTCAGCGCCAGCTGGACCCGGTAGTTGCCGTTGATCGCCCCGGGGATCGAGGCCACCTCGTTGAACACCCCGGCATCGTTGACTTGGTAGGACATGCCTGCCGCGTTGTCGATGGTGACCCTGATGGCCAGAGGCTTCTTGTCGGGGGTGGTGAAGTTCCAGGTGATCGTGGCCTTCCGCCCGGTGCCTTGGTTCAGGATGCCCGAGCTAAACACCATGACCCTGGAATCCGAGGGCGACGGGATCAGGATAGGCAGGGGCTCGGCAGAGGGAAAGTCCACGGTCAACTCGCGGTTCTTGCCGAAATTGGACACGAGTCGTGCGCCGAGAGAATACCCACTGCTAAGTTCTTCCCCGGGAGCCCCGGAGGGAATGTAGTTGATGCCACGGATGGGCTTGGTGGCGCCCTTGGCAAAGGCAAACCAGTGGTAGTAGTTGGACTGGTAGAACAGCACGTCGCCGGGGACCGCATCGTAAAACACCCCACACTCTTGGCTCCAGTAGTCCAGTGTCCCGAGAGGCATCCACACCGTGGGCGTCGTCTTCGACGGCGAGGGGTAGAGCCGTTGTTCGGAATTGAGTCGGGACAGCAGGGTCTCCGCGCTCATGGTGTAGCGGCCAGAATTTGCGCTGCCGGAGACTTCCACAATTTCCCCGACGTATTTGCCGACAGCCTGATTTTCGAGGGTGAGAGTTTCACCGATCAGGTAATCAGTTTCCTTCCCGTCAGCCATTGTCACGGACACCGTGGGAATTGCGCCGCTGGAATCCGAGGTGTCATAAGGAATGGCTGAGGTGGAAATGTTGTACGTGCTGAGTTCGCCCAGTTCGGAGACATTACTGGAGCTCTTGATTACTGTGGGCACAGCGGCTACTTTCGGTCGAAGAATAGTCCCAGTCTATCAATAGCCAAAAGTAAAGGCCCCTCCGAGAAAGGGCCTTTACTTTGACGCTTAGAGCGCCGTCCAGGCGCCGGCTTTGCGGATCTTGAACTGCCCGTTTGTGGTGTCCACCATCGTCGAGCCGTTTTCCACGCTCATTGTGTAGCCGTAGAGCGGGCCCTGGTAGTGCAGCCACACACCGAACGTTGGTGTGATCAGGGGCGGTTCTGCTCCTGCCGTGGTGTTCAGCTCATAGTTCACTCGGAGCACCACGTTAACGTAAGCAGACTTGTTGCCCGAGGTGTTCACCGTGGGGACGGTCGCGGTTCCCGGGGTTTTCGAGCCGTTGTCGGTGTAGTTCGTCGGCGTGGCCGCCAGCGTGTCTAGCAGGACCTCGGCCCCGGCAGCGGTGGAGCGGTATATCTTCATGCCCGTGCTGTTGGCCGGGGCCGCCCCGATGGTGAACGTCACTGTTGAGGTTGTGCCGGTGGTAACCTGGCTGATCTCGTTAGAGCCGGTAGTTTCACCGCGGGCGTTCGTGTAGGTCGCTTTGTAGTAGTACGTCGCGGCCGCGAGGGTGCCGCCCGTGGTCGCTGTCGTCGGGGCCGACAGGACGGGGGCCGCGACGTCGGCAGACTCACACCGCGCACCACGCGCCGTCGCCGTGTTGCCAACGATCGTGACGTTATCCAGATAGGCATTCTTCAGGACCGTAGTGTCGGGTGCCAGGTAGAGCGCGTGCGTCGTGGCCGAGTGGATAAACCCGCCGCTGATCTTGACGTTGGTGACGCCTTCCCCGTCGAGGTTAGTGCCGTCCTTCCCCATGAACACGGCGAACGTCTTGGTGTCGCGGAAATCAGGATTGATTACCTGCACGTTCTTTACCGCATTCAGGAACAGTGCTACCTGCGCCGAGTAGGTGTTATTCCTCGCCCGAACGGTCGGGTTGATCAGCGTCAGCCCGTCCACATAGCCAAAAGCGAATTGGGTAAAATTGTTGATCCCGGCGCCGTTGGTGTTGGAATCAATGGCGGAGCAGTTGACCAGTCGAATGTTCTTGTGCCAGTTCGCGGAGCCTCCGCCCAGGACCTTAAACGCGCCGCCGCCTGTCGAAACGTTGCCCGGTGCGTTGCCGGGGTTGCGGCTGAGGCAGTTAGTGAAAGTCACGTCGGCTATGCTGTAGCCGCCGCCCAATCGGTAAGAGTGTTCCGGTGCCCCGTCCACGGTCCAGTCGTAGAACCGAAGCCCTTGCGTGTTGTAGTCCACAGTCGATTCGATGAGCAGGCCATTCATGCCGTTGAACGGACCAGCAGCAGACGCCGCTGACGTGCCCGAGATCGTGGCGCGGGGGAACGTGACGTTGGAGACGTTGTTCTGCAGGTATACGCCGACTACAAAGTTACGGATATCGATGTTGGCGATGCACGAGTCGGCGAGGTTGATGATGCGAACGGGTCGCTGGAAGCCTGTGACTTCCAGCCGGTCGATGCGGACGTTCGTTCGGGCCGCACCGCTGGCGTTGCCGATGAACGCGCCATTGAGGCCGGGGGTGTCACCCTGCATGGAGACGATGCGGAGGTGCCCGATGTGTACGTTACTGCCTGCCACGTAGACGCCCTGGTCGTTTGTGGTCGCGTGCCCCGGGGTTTGTACGTCGATCAGGTCGGCGTTGAGCCCGCTGTTCGTGATGATCGCCCATGAGCCGATGGTGCGGCGCCAGATAGTGGCGGTGGCACGCCGCCATCCCTTTGAGCAGTACTGCCTCAGCGGCGACTGCCGGTGCTTGTCGCAGAATTTGGATTACCGCCGACACGAGCTGCCCAATGACGACACGGGCGGTGAAATCAGCGGCTCGCAGGAGTTCGTGTTGGGTAGCAGTGCGTGTATCGGCGATCGCATACAACAAAGGTCC
>CALMVY010000322.1 GCA_937873245.1 uncultured Arthrobacter sp.
CGGGTTCTCGCCCTCGCCCAGGGGTTCCCCGCTCTTGGGTGCCATCTGGAACCGGGAACCCGGCGTCCAGTCCGAGGTGATGACGGAACCGAACTGGTACTTGCTGCGGATTTCACCGTCCGTGATGGCCTCCCAGAGCCGCTCCGGGGTGGTCTTGATATAGATTTCGAAGATCTTTTCCATGGGACTTTCCAATCTGGTTTTGAGGTCGCTGAGGCCAGCGGCCCATGGTTCGGCATACTTGCTCACCCAGCGGTCGTGGACCAGCCGGATGGGCACCGGATTCAGGAAGTGGAGTTTCTCGCGTCCCCGACGGCGGGTCACCACCAGGCCGGCGTCTTCCAGAACCTTGAGGTGCTTCATCACGCCGTAGCGGGTCATCTCGAAGCGGGCCTCAAGGGCGTGGAGTGTCTGCCCGTCGTTCCTGAAGAGTTCATCCAGGAGATCACGGCGGGTGGCGTCGGCCAGGGCCTTGAATACGGCGTCCACAGCTTCAGAATAGGTGACTGATTAGTCACATGTCTAGGGTCTAGTTCGTGTCCGGTTTGCCGCTCCGCCGGTGCCGGTGGTGCAGCTCGTAGCTGTCGAACACATCGGAGGACGTGGTTCCTGTATGGCCGAATTTGCCGCGGAGGACCTCCGCGAGGGCGTCCAGCGACGCGTGGAGCATCCGTCCGGCGAACTGGAGTTCTGGGCTGTCGCTGCGCTGGGCCTGGGATGCCAGCTCCTGGGCGTAGGCCACCGTGGCGGGCAAGGAGCCGCGCTGCTCAATTTCACGGAAGTAGTAGGTTTCATGGAAGGCAAGCAGGTCTACGCTCACCGCAGCCACGTTTCCGGCCATTGATTCCAGCAGCCCGGCAGCATGCCCGGGATCCAGCGATGACACACCCGCCGGACCTGTTGCCTCCCTGAACAGGTTCAGCTGGTGGGCGAGGGTCCGGCGGCGGTTCAGGGCCGGGAACATCTGCAGGATCCACGTGACCGTTGCCGTCAGCAGCCCGAAGCCGGCGACGGCCTGCAGGGCCACAACCAGCCTGAGCAGCGGATCCGCCGGCACAATGTCGCCGAACCCCACAGTGGACAGAGTGACAAGGGAGATGTAGAGCGCTTCGGCAAAGTCGCCCCGCTGTGGCACCCCGGCCCCGTGAATGAAACCGGCCGGCAGGTGGGGCAGATAGAGCAGGGCCCAGCCGATGGCCGCCAGGCTTGCCCACGCGCCAATCACAGCAGCCATGGCCAAAGGTGCTGCGATGAAGGAGCCACGGCCCCGCAGCTTTCTGGACATCAGCCAGAATCCGCGCATGATCGCCCGGCCTAGAGGACCAGACCCATGCGGGTATAGGAGCGTACGAAAGACATCAACGAGCATCAGCAGGACCAGCCCGGCCCCCAAAACCGTCCAGAGCGTGCCTTCGAAGTCCATTGCCTCATCTTAGAGGCGGCGCCCTGTGCACAGTGACAAACAGAGGAACCCCGCAGCGCTGGGCACTGCGGGGTTCCTCTGTTTGCTGGACCCAGGTTACTCGGAACCGGGTTTCTGTTCCCGGTCCCGGAGGTTCTTCTTGATCTCGTCGAACTTCTCCTTGATGACCCGTTCCGCCTCCGAGAGGGTTTTCCCGGCACTGCTCAGGGGATCCATCTGAACGTAGACGTTGTGGCCCACAGGCAAGTCGTACTCGTCCTTCAGATGGGTGCCGCCGCCCACACCCTGAAGAGACAGGTAGACCATGGC
>CALMVY010000323.1 GCA_937873245.1 uncultured Arthrobacter sp.
TGTTACGCAGGAAAACTACCTCCGGTCCGCCATCCGGGACACAGCTGAAGCGCTGCTGAACACGCACGGCCAGGCCGGAATACCCGACCGGTTCAGCAAGAACTTCGGGGTCAGCGGAATGCGAACCTGGGAGGAACGCCTGCGCGACACACGGACCCGCAAGGGGTGGCCGGCCATGTTCGCCGGCGAGCAGCGGCGCGTCCAGGCACTCACCCAGGTTCAGGGATTCCTGGCCGGCGATGAATGGTCCGGATCAGGCGCCCTCCGGCCGCTGTACGCCGGTTTCCTGCAGGAGGCCGCCGAGATTGACGGCCTCGCTGCCCTGCGGGACGTGGCCCCGCTGTACGGGGCGCTGGGAACGCGGTGGGACGGGCTGGCCGACATGATCGATCCGGACTGCCCGCCCGGGGAGCTCGCCGCGCACTTCGCCGACCTGGCGGAAACCCTAGACTCGCTGGCGATGGACGAAGAGGCGGCGGCCAATGCTCTCCTCCGGGCAGTCCACTGACAGGTGACGTTGTGACAGGGCCCGCCTTCTGCCCAAGACTCCTTGGCTGCTGCCGGGTTGACGCCTAACTCGTCAACTCGGCGGCAGCGAAGGAGACAGCGAAACGCGCGCACCAGATACTGACAGAGCTGTAGCCGGCCAGATCCGCTCCGGGCGGGATCACGTAGTTCTGATCTCCTTGGTTGGCTTTGAGCGCACCCAGATCGAGGTAGGCGCCGGCGTCAAAGACGTGCCAACCGGCCGATCCTTCGATCACGGGGGCGTCGGTGAGCCACACCCGTAGATCCGGGCCGTCGGAAGTATCGAGGCCTTCGAGCCGCAGAATCCGGCTGCCGTCGGCGAGTTCGAGGATTTTCACGGTTCCGGAGCTGGCATGTTCGTGGCTGATGAGGTCGCCGGTCACCAGCACACGCGGTGCGGTCGCGGAGGGCGCATTTGTTGGCTGCGCCGCCTGGCTGGCGGATTGGCTGGGCGCCGCTGCGACCGGAACGTCCTCGGTCACGGTGGAACTCGTGAATATCCGCCATGGTTGAAACAGATACAGCCCGACGGCGACCGCGATGGCGGCGAGTATGAGCACGGCCGACATGACAGGGCGTCTTTTCATGCCTCTCCAACGTCCGGGCTGACAACGAGGTTCCGGGTCATCCCGGGACATGCGGGAGTGCGCCACCGCCCCGCCCTCACGGTCAGCGGGCCCGTTCGGCTGCGGATTTCAGGTCAGCGGTGAACTGGGCGAAGCTGGCATCGAATGAGGGGATCTTGTTCGCGAAGAGCGGGAACACCGGGCCTCCGATGCGTTCGACCATCTCGAAGCGGGTCTGACGGTCGTTGGTCTCCGTGAGGCTGTAGACGCGGGTTCCAAGCGCGTCACCCCACGACAG
>CALMVY010000324.1 GCA_937873245.1 uncultured Arthrobacter sp.
CATGCGACCCATTTGAGGATTGTCAGTAAGCCTTCAGATCCGGGAGGTGCCTCACCTGTGCCCGGGTTCGGTATCTCGGTGATGGCAAAGCTGGACCATTCCATGGCCTTGGAGAACAACATGAGTTTCTTCTTTCTACGTGGCCGGGAGTCCGGCGGTGGCCGTTATTGCGATGTGCACCTGTTCAAGGGTGGTGCGGGCTTCTTTGGGAAGTTCCTCGGGGGCGACGTCGTGGCCGTAGCGCCATGGGTCGACCCAGGGGAAATGCCACATGTGGGGCACTCCCCCGCCGACGACGCGGGCGAAGTCGCGGATCTCTTTGGGGAGCCGTCCGGGAGTATCAGCCATGACTACGAGGCCGGCGACCTGGATCCCGGGGAGAGAACGGGAAGCCCATTCAGTTGCAGCCAGCCGTGCTGCACGAAGGCTTGGGATATTGGACCGGGCAACCAGGACGATCACGGATCCGGCTGCCGTCAAAGGCCACTGATGCTCGGCGGCTTTGGTTCTCTTGTCCAGGCGTGCAAGCGACGTTTCGCCCGCGCCGCCGTGGACGCCAAGCCACCAAAAGCTCGGTTCCCTCCCCGCAACGTTCCTTCGGGGAAGTCGGTCCGCGTGGTCCGGCTGCGGAACACTCAGCTGCGGCCTCGTCGCCCCCGTAGGGATGAAAGGCGGCTCTTCCGGGATAGCTGGAACGGGTTCGTCGATAGTTTCTGCGCCGAGCGTCACCCAGCGATTCTTTGAGACCGGCATTTCACATCCCCTACTAATGTCCGCAAAGATCGTATCGGTACCATCCGACACGAAAGGCCAAAGTGACCCCCAATAACAGCTTTAGTACCTTTCAATCACTTCCAGTACATCACAGTACCAATTTGTGGTCTACGATGGCTCTATGCGGTGGGACGGACTGAGCGTGGACCCCAAGTACCTGGAAGCACTCTTCGCCAAGTACCCGGAGCGTCTTACGCCTCAGGACCTCGAGGAGATCTTTGGGTTGTCCCGAAACACCGTCTACCGCTGGCTCCAAACCGGAGTGATTCCTGCTTACCAAGTCGAGAAGACATGGTTAATCGCCAGAGATCAAGTCAAGGACTGGGTCTGGGAGAACCGGAACACGCTCAGGAAGGGCCAGACACCAGAAGTGAACGACGAGGACCAGCCCTAAGGCGAAGCAGCCGACGAGCATATGTGAGGGGGACACATGCAATCACGAACGAGCGCGCCTGCGCTGGTCGCCGGCGCCGTCCTTGCACCCGTCGGCTTGGTTCTGTCCATCATCCTGTTCGGTGGGGGCGCTCAGGCCGCTGCCGACGTCTGTTCACCGACCGGGTCCAGCGTCAGCGTTGACGCAAGCCAGCTGCCCAAGGTCGCTGTCGCCGGCTACGAAGGAGAACAGCTGAAAAACGCCGCCCTGATCATCAACGCAGGCAAAGCCCTCGGCCTGTCGGCCCGGGGGCAGACGATCGGCGTCATGACGGCCATGGGCGAATCCGGGCTGCGTGTCCTGGACTACGGCGACGGCCCGGGACCTGACTCCAGAGGACTGTTCCAGCAGCGCGACAACGGCGCGTGGGGAACCTA
>CALMVY010000325.1 GCA_937873245.1 uncultured Arthrobacter sp.
GCCGTCCGGGGCGGCTTTGGCCACGGTTCCGGCCCCTGGGTCCGGTGTCGTCGGCGTGTCCGTGTCAAAGTGCCCCCGGACCGCAGCCACCGGTCGCGGCCAGGGGCGCCCGGGTCCGGCAGTTCAGGGCTCCGGCGGACGCCGCGGGCATAACGCGCACGTGTGGATGGGGCCTGGGAATGTTTGGTCTGGCAACAAAGCCACCACAGAGGAAGCCTCCGGCCCGCAAAGGCTGGGCCGGAGGACCGTGACGCGCCGGGGATTTACCCACGTTTTGACCCGTAACCCTAAGGATTACCAGCAATCAACAAAAAACCCCGCAATCCCGCTGAATCAGCGGAAATACGGGGTTTTTTCGTTGAGCTTCCTGCCAGAATCGAACTGGCGACCTTCTCATTACGAGTGAGACGCTCTACCAACTGAGCTAAGGAAGCGACCGCGTGAAATGTCCGGGTGGCCCGGGCGTTTCATGCCAGAGATAACTGTAGTTGAGTCCTCGGGCCCGGGTCAAAATGAGTGCCGGACGCCTCAGCAGACGGTGTTGTCAGCCGGGGTCTTGCCGTCCACCAGGTAACTGTCCACGGCATTGCCGATGCAGTCGTTGGAGCGGCCGTAGGCCGTGTGGCCCTCGCCCTTCCACGTCAGCAGCGCGGCTGTTCCCAGCTGCTTGCGCAGTTCGGTGGCCCATTCCACCGGGGTGGCCGGGTCGCCCGTGGTACCGATGACCACGATGTCGGCGGAACCCTTGTAGTCCGCGGGCGCCGGGGTCCGGACGCTTTGGTGCGGCCAGTCCTTGCAGTTGGTGCCGCCGTAGGCGAAGTAGTAGCCGAGGGTGGGGGAGGCCTCGCGGAGCTGCTGCTCGTCTGCCCGCATCCCGGCCGTATCGGTCACCATGGGATAGTCCAGGCAGTTGATGGCGCCGAAGGCAAAGGTCGAATTCGCCGTGTACGTGCCGTTCGGCTCGCGGTCCGCGCCGAAGTCGGCGAGCCGGAGCATGGGCGACACGTCACCTTTGATCGCGCTGTCCAGGGCCTGGGTCAGCAAGGGCCAGTTGTCATCGTTGTAGAACGGCAGGATGAAGCCGCTGACAAACGTGGAGGCGTTGACCGTCCGGCCGTCCTTCGCGGACCTCGGGTCCGCTTCCACGGCCTTGATGACGTCCTGGATCTGGCCGACAGCCTCCTCAGGCGTACCGCTGAGCGGGCAGCCGCTGTTGGCGAGGCAATGGGTCACGTAGGCCATGATTGCCTTCTCGAACGCCTTCGCCTGACCGCTCGTCAGCTCCTCGTAGCTCAGCGAGGGGTCCATCGCGCCATCGAGGACCATCCGGCCGACGTTGTCCGGGAACAGCGAGGCGTAGGTGGAGCCGAGGAAGGTGCCGTAGGAGTAGCCGAGGTAGTTGAGCTTGCTGTCGTTGAGCACGCCGCGCAGGATGTCGAGGTCCTTGGCGGCGCTGACAGTGTCGACGTGGCCGAGCACGGGGCCGGTCTTTTCCGCGCACTTGGCCGCGATCGCCTTGTTGTCCGCGAGGGCCTCGGCCAGCCCGGCGTCCGTGTCAAGGGCATAGACCTTCGCCCGGGCGGCGTCGCGCTCCTGGTCGGTGAGGCACGTGACCGGGGCGGAGCGTTTCACTCCGCGCGGATCGAACCCGACGATGTCGTAATTGCTGCGGACCTTCTCCGAGATGTTGGTTGCACCGGCGTCGCGGACGAAGTCGTAGCCCGAGCCGCCGGGGCCACCGGGGTTGACCAGCAGGCTGCCCTTCTTGTTGCTGCCCTCGCTGGGCAGTCTGAGCGCCGCGATTTCAATGCTCTCGCCGTCCGGCTTGCCGTAGTCCATCGGGACCTTGATCTTGGCGCATTCAAAGTCGGACTCGCAAGGGGCCCAGGCGACCTGCTGCGTGTAATAGCTGCGGAGATCGGCGGGAGCGGCCTCGGCGATCTCGGGATTCGGCGAGCTGGAGTCTTTCGACCCGCTGCCGCCGCCGAAGAGGGTGCACGAGGACAACACCAGGACCAGGGCCATGGCACCGGCTGCCCGCAGCCCGATCGCCACGGATCGGGATCTGGCGGACACTGCTCGTGCAGACTTCATACGGTTCTCCTTGGAGGGGAAAGGGTCACTGGATGGCCCCTCAGATGAGGCTGGCGGCCATGGACTCGATGGTCAGCAGCGGGGCCACGTTGGAGGTCGTGATCCGGTTGCGGGCCTTGTTGATGGCATCCATGCGGGCAAGGGTGGTTTCTGCGGAGGAGTGGCGGGCAAACTCAACGAGTTCACTCCTGAGCTCAACGTTGACCAGTTCCACGGCGTTCCCCATTTGGATGATCAGCACATCCCGGTAGAAAGACAGCAGGTCGGTCAGCGTGCGGTCGAGGGAATCGGTCACCGAACGCTTGGCGCGGCGCTTTTGGTCGTCCTCGAGCTGCTTCACCTGGCCACGCATGGCTGGCGGCAGCGTGCCGCTTTCGGGCGCTCCGAGGGTGGCGAGCAAGGCGGCCTTCTCGGCGGCGTCGCGTTCGTCGTTGGAGCTGTTGGCTTCCTCGGTGGCGATCTTGACGAGCTTTTCGGCCATGAGCACCGCGGCGGTGACGCCCCGCAGGCCCAGGGGGAACCGGACCGTTTCGAGCCGCCGTTCGCGGGCCTCGGGATCGCGTGCCAGGCGGCGGGCGATCCCGACGTGGCTTTGCGCCGCCCGGGCCGCACGTTCGGCGACGGCAGGGTCGACGCCGTCGCGCTTGACCAGCAGCGCCGCGACGTCAGCCGCGGGCGGAAGCCGCAGTGCCACCGGGCGGCAACGGGAGCGGATAGTGACCAGGACGTCGGCGGGGGAGGGTGCGCACAGCATCCATACGGTGCGGGGGGTAGGTTCCTCGATCGCTTTGAGCAGCACATTGGTGGTGCGTTCCGCCATCCGGTCAGCGTCCTCCACGACGATGATGCGCCAGCGCGCCGAGGAGGGCCGGTTCCCGGCGGTGGAGACCAGGTCGCGGGCCTCATCGATGGTGATGGTGACTTTTTCGGTGCGCACAAAGGCCACATCGGAGTGAGTCTCGCCCAGGATCGTCAGGCACGCTGCGCACTCGCCGCAGCCGCGCAGGCTGACGTTTTCCTGGTCGCAGTTCAACGCGGCGGCAAAGGCCTTCGCCGCGTTGGACCGGCCGGAACCCGGCGGGCCGGTGAAAAGCCAGGCATGGGTCGGGCTCTCACCCTGGGCTGCCTGACGAAGCTGCTCCACGACGGCGGGCTGGCCCTGGAGGTCGTCCCAGACGCTCATGATCCCACCCCGTGGTGGAGTGGCAGCAGGGACTCCACTCTCTCGAGGATCCGGGCGGCCAGCTGATCGACCGGAAGGTGTGCGGGGAGGACGAGGTACTGCTCCGGCCGGGCCGCGGCGAGGCTCAGGAACGCGGTCCGGATCCTGGCGTGGAATTCATCGGCCTCGGATTCCAGCCGGTCCTCGGCCGCGTCGCCCGCCGTGCGGCGGCGGCGGCCGACTTCGGGGTCGACGTCGAGCAGCACGGTAAGGTCCGGCTGCAGGCCCGAGGTGGCCCAGGTGTTAATGTCCCGGACGGCGTCGGTGCCAAGGTCACGGCCGGCACCCTGGTAGGCGACCGAGGAGTCGATGTAGCGGTCGGTGAGGACAATCTCGCCGCGTTCGAGGGCAGGGCGGATGACCTGGCTGGCGTGGGCGGCGCGGGACGCCGCGAAGATCAGGGCTTCAGTGTGCGCGTCGATGTGGCCGTGGCCGTGGTCCAGGACCAGGGAGCGCAGTTTCTCGCCGATCGGCGTGCCGCCCGGCTCCCGGGTCCGCCGCACAGTGAGGCCGCGCGACTCAAGGGCTGCGGCCAGCTCGGCCGCCTGCGTGGACTTGCCGGCGCCGTCGCCGCCTTCGAAGGCGATAAACAGTCCGGGGTTCTGGGTGGTCACTGCTCTAGCCTACCGACAATCCCTGACAGAATCCTGACGCGGCGTAACGCCTTCGGTGCCCTGCGGGGCGCCGAAGTACCCTGTGACCATGAGTCTTTCTGAACAACAGGCAGCCGCGCTCTCCGCAGAGACAGTCGTTGTGGCGGCGGGCCGCCCGCCGCGTCAACGCGATGAGCCGGTTAACCCTCCGCTGGTGCTCTCCTCGACCTACTTCGGCACGGGCCCGCTGGACGCCGGCGACCGCGGCTACGGGCGCTACTCCAACCCCACCTGGGACCCGTTCGAGGAAGCGCTCGGCCAGCTCGAAGGCGCCACACTCCCGGGGCTGCTCTATGCCTCCGGCCTCTCCGCCGTCAGTTCAGCGCTGTCCCTGGTTCCGGCCGGGGGAGTGCTGGTCATGCCGTCCCACAGTTACGCCGGATCCCTGGTGATGGCCACGGAACTTGCCCAGAAAGGCTTCCTGGAACTGCGGACGGTAGACATTTCGGACACCGACGCCGTCCTGGCGCAGCTCGCCCCGGCGGACGGACGGCCGGCCAGCATGCTCTGGCTGGAGAGTCCCACCAACCCGATGCTTGGTGTCGCGGACATCCGTGCGCTGACAGCCGCCGCGCACGCGGCCGGAGCCGTCGTCGTCACCGACAACACCTTCTCCACCCCGCTCGTGCAGCAGCCGCTGGCGCTGGGCTCCGACGTCGTCCTGCACTCGGTGACGAAGTACCTGTCCGGCCATTCCGACGTCGTGTTGGGCGCCTTGGTGACGTCCGACGCCGAAATCCGCGCCTCGCTGCTGCACCACCGCACCATCCACGGCGGCATCGCGGGGCCGTTCGAGGCCTGGCTGGCGCTGCGCGGCCTGCGCACGCTGGCCCTGCGGGTCGAGCGGTCGCAGGCCTCGGCGGCGGTGCTGGCCGAGCGGCTGAGCACGCACCCCCGGGTCGGCAGCATCCGGTTCCCGGGCCTCCCCTCCGATCCCGGCCACGAACGGGCCAAGAGCCAGATGAAGGGTTTCGGCTCGGTGCTGTGCATTGAAATGGCCCCGGTTGCCAGCGGCGGGAACGGCAGCGCCACCAGTGGCCTCAGCGGGGCAGACGCGGCGGACCGGATGGTCCGTGCCCTGAAGCTGTGGCTGCCGGCGACCTCCCTGGGCGGCGTGGAGTCCCTGATCGAACGGCGGCGCCGGCACACGGCCGAGCCAGCCAGTGTGCCGGAGAACCTGGTACGGATGAGCGTCGGGATCGAAAACGTCGAGGACCTTTGGGCCGATTTGGAACAGGCCCTTGCCACGTTGGACGGCTAGGCTGGGGGGATGGACGGAAGAGCGCTTATTTACTATGTCGAAACAGGGATCTATTTTCTCCTCGCCCTCGTAGCCCTCGCCCTCGAGGTGTGGGCGTTCTTTGACTGCCTGCGGCACAAGGCGAACGCCTTCGAAGCCGTGTCCAAGCGCACCAAGACGTTCTGGCTGGCCGTCACCGGCGGCGCCATGGCCGTGGGCCTGCTCTCCCTCCTGGGCGGCGGGGGCGGGGGCCTCCTGGGCCCGCTGGGACTCTTCGGACTTGTCGCCGTGACGGCAGCGTCCGTCTACCTCGCCGACGTCCGCCCCGCCGTCAAGGACGCCGGCCGCGGCGGGAGCCGCAACATGGGCCCCTACGGCCCCTGGTGACCTCTCCCAGTTAACCCGGGGCCACCGCGTCCCAGCCGACCGTCAGTTCGCCCAGCCGCCACCGGGACGGGCCGTCCCGGACCGGCCAGCCGCCGTCGCGCAGTTCCCGGCACATGGCAGTCCAGCGCTGCCGGTTCCCGAACGAGGCCAGCGGCGCGGCCTCCAGCCAGGCCTTGTCCATTGCCTGCAGGAACGCGTGAATTTTCTCGCCCGGGACGTTTCGGTGGATGAGGGCCTTCGGTAGCCGCTCGGCCACGTCCGACGGCAGTGAAAAACTGCCGAACCGCAGGGACAGGCTCAAGCTCAGCGGCCGCTCGGCGTCCAGCGCCACCCATGTCACCCGGCGGCCGATCTCGTCGCAGGTGCCGTCGATGAACAGCCCTTCCGGCGCCAGCCGGCCCTGCACCAGCCGCCAGATGGCCGCGACGTCCGCCTCCTCGTACTGCCGCAGCACATTGAACGCCCGCACCAGGACGGGCCGGCCGGCCACCGGCAGTTCAAACCCGCCCAGCTGGAAGCTCAGGCCGGGCCGATCAAGTTCCCGGGCCAGCCGGACCCGCTCGGGCTCGATTTCGATGCCGACCACCCGCACATCGGGCCGGATCACTGACAGCCGTTCAAAGAGTTCGACGGCGGTGGCCGGGGACGCGCCGTAGCCCAGATCCACCACCAGCGGATCGGCCGCCGCGCGCAGCCGCCAGGCCTGCGGCCCGGTCAGCCAGCGGTCCAGCCGCCGCATCCGGTTGGGGTTGGTGGTGCCGCGGGTAATGTTGCCCACCGGCCTGCCGGAGCGGGGCCGGCTGTGCGGCACGCCGCGCTTTTCCGTACGGCGTTTTTCCGTGCCGGGTTTTTCCGCGCCGCGTTTTTCCATGCGGCGTTTTTCCATTACATGGGTCTGCGGGGACGCCACCCGCTCAGCCTTCTGCACCACCAGCCCACCCTATCCTCCACCGGGATCCCCCCACGCGCGGGGCGGTGGCGATGTAACGCACGGCACTGCCCTTGGCCGCTCGGCTAGGATGAAAACCATGACTTATAAGCTGATTCTGCTGCGCCACGGCCACAGCGAATGGAACGCCAAGAACCTGTTCACCGGCTGGGTGGACGTTGACCTCAACGACCAGGGCCGGGCCGAAGCGATCCGCGGCGGCGAGCTTCTCGTGGAGCACAACATCCTCCCGGACATCGTCTACACGTCCCTGCTGAAGCGGGCCATCAACACCGCCAACATGACCCTCGACAAGGCCGACCGCGGCTGGATCCCGGTCAAGCGCGACTGGCGGCTCAACGAGCGCCACTACGGTGCCCTGCAGGGCAAGGACAAGGCCCAGACCCTCGCCGAATACGGCGAGGAGCAGTTCATGACCTGGCGCCGGTCCTACGACACCCCGCCGCCGCCCCTGGACGACAATTCAGAGTTCTCCCAGGCCCATGACCCGCGCTACGCGGACCTCGGCGACGCCCTGCCCCGCACTGAGTGCCTCAAGGATGTCCTGGTCCGACTGATGCCCTACTGGGAATCGGACATCAAGGAAGACCTCAAGGCCGGCAAAACCGTCCTGGTCACGGCCCACGGCAACTCGCTGCGCGCCCTCGTCAAGCACCTCGACGGCATCAGCGACGAAGCCATCGCCGGGCTGAACATTCCCACCGGCATCCCGCTGGTCTACGACCTGGACGAGAACTTCCAGCCGATCAACCCGGGCGGCACCTACCTCGATCCCGAGGCCGCGGCCGAGGCCATCAAGGCCGTCGCCAACCAGGGCAAGAAGTAGCCCGCTTCGCCACACGGAATTAACGACGCCGGCCGGTCACCCCCAAGGTGACCGGCCGGCGTCGTACGCGAAGTGCTAGCTGTGTTCGATGCCGTTCGGCTGCCAGGCGCCGGTGACCAGGTAGGTGACCTTCTGCGCCACGGAGACGCCGTGGTCCGCGAAGCGCTCGAAGTAGCGGCTGGCCAGTGCGACGTCGACGGTCGTGGCGGGGGATTCTTGCCAGTCGCTGCGGGCGATCGCCTGGAAGACGCTCAGGTGCAGATCGTTCACGGCGGTGTTGGCCTTCATGATGTCCCGGGCCACTTCAAGGTCCCGGGTTTCCAGCAGTACCGTGAGCTTCTCGGCGATCAGCAGGTCATACGCGGCGAAGTTCTTGAAGGTCTCCCGCAGCTGGGCGGGGACCACGGTCGCGGGGTAGCGCAGACGCGCCAGCTGGGCGAGGTGCCGGGCGAGGTCGCCCATCCGCTCGAGGGAGGCGCTCATCCGGAGGGAGCCCACGATCATCCTCAGATCGCTGGCCACGGGGCCCTGCAGGGCGAGGATATCGATGGCGCGCTCGTCGAGGCTGTTCTGCAGGAAGTCGATTCGTGCGTCCGCCGCGATGACATCCTCGGCCAGATCGATGTCGGCGCCGTCGAAGGCAGTCGTGGCTTTCTCGATGGCCTCACTGACCAGCTTCGAGATTTCGACGAGCTGTTCCCCCACTTGGGCGAGCTCTTCCTGAAAAACCTTGCGCACGTGTGCGTCCTTTCCTCGGAAACATTGCCGGCCACCAGAAGTGGCGGGCCCATTTCAGTCACCTCTCGGCACTCCAACTGTCAAGTGTTCCAGCGTCCGGTGAACTGTTACGCCCCAATAGGTGAACGTTAGCTGAACCGAAGCGCGAATAGGGGGAGATTTCGGTTTCCGACGCGCGCCAGAGCATAAGCTGGAGCCGTGGATCCAATGCTTATCGGCGTGATCGCCGGCCTGATCGGCCTTTCGCTGGGCGTCTTCGGCGTGCTCGCGTTCCGGGTCAGCGAGGAGCAGCGCAAGCTGGTGGACGTCGAGTTCGAGGATCCGTCCCTTCCCGAGGGAGCCGCCGAGGTGCTCGCCGCCGTCGGCCGCGCCTTCGTGGTGGTGGACGCGATCGACGGCGTCGTCCGGGCCAGCCCCGCTGCTTACGCGTATGGGCTGGTGCGCGGCCACACCCTGGTCCACGAACAGCTGCTGGAGATGACGGCCAAAGTACGGCGTGACGGCGTCATCCTCGAACGGCTCCTCGAACTCCCGCGTGGTCCCCTGGGGCAGGGCATCATCGTGGTCCAGGTGCGGGCGGCCGTGATCGCGGAGGAGTACATCCTCCTGCTTGCCGACGACAGGACCGAGGTCACCCGCACCGAGGAAGTCCGGAACGACTTCGTTGCCAACGTCTCCCATGAGCTGAAGACCCCGGTCGGGGCCATCTCGCTGCTGGCAGAGGCGCTGGAGTCCTCTGCGGATGACCCGGAGGCCGTGCGCCGCTTCGCCAAGCGCACCCACAAGGAATCCGCCCGGCTGGCCGCCCTGGTGCAGGACATCATCGAACTCTCCCGGCTGCAGGGCGCCAACGTCGCGCGGCAGGGGCGGGCAGTGGACATCAACACCGTCGTCGCCGAGGCGGTGGACCGCTCCCAGCTGCCGGCGGAAAGCAAGTCCATCGAGCTGGTGGTCGGCGGGCATGCGGACGCCAAGGTCTACGGC
>CALMVY010000326.1 GCA_937873245.1 uncultured Arthrobacter sp.
CACAACGCGATGTAGACGAGCTCGCCGACGCCGAAGAGGCCGAAGAACGCGAATCCGAGGCGGACCAGCGTCACGGAGATGCCGAAGCGGCCGGCAATGGCCGCGCAGACTCCCGCGATGATCTTGCGGTTCCGTGGCCGCAGCAGTGATTGTTCCATCCAGCCAAGGTAGCAGTGCGGGTGCGTCAGGAGAACAGCCGGAGCCCAGCCCCAGCCGATGAGTTCCTGTTCCAGATGCAAGGGAGGGCTGGCGTACTCCCACGGCGCCGATCCAAGGTTTTCCCAACCTCGCGCTCATATGATCCTCAAGCCGTGAGGGCCCGCGGTCTGAGGTAAGAGAGGCGCCATGAAAAAGACAGCACTCGGTGTCCTGGCGCTGGCCGGAACACTCGCCCTTCAATTCGCTGGCGCCGGACCGAGCACCGCGGCGGAGCGGCGCGTCATTGCGAAAACCGTGGTGCGAGGCGAGGTACTGACCGCGGAATTCGACCACACGGATGGGTGCATTCAGACGAGGGTCAGCGTGTTCGGAGGCGTCATAACGGTCCGCGGAGCGACTACGCCCGACAAAGTAGGCTTTGTGGCTGTCACGCAAGTTAACACCTGCACACAAACAACACTGATCGACGGGGATGGGGAGACGAGTACTCTGAACTTGGTCGTTCCGAACGGGCTGGCCAAAGGACAGCTGAAGATGTCCCTGGAATTCACGAACTATGCCGACCCCGCCAACCCGGTAGTTTCGCCGATGGCCGCCGACCTGTCCTTCCGGGCGACGGATCGGGCGACCAGGACTTTCGAAAAGACTAAATTCGTTTCCGAGGGCATCCGCTTTGTTTCGTCGGCTAAAACCAAGAGCCGGACGGGCTCTGCCACCGGTACGGTAACCCTTGGGGCTCAACGTCTGGTTCCGCCGGCTATTCCGGCGTACTACGCAATGATCGCCTGGGCTGACAGCAAAGAGAAGTCGGTAGCCCGCCCCAATTAGCGCTCAGCAGCTCGTGTTTCCCGGGCCGACGGCCCGGCTCTGGCACAATGACCGGCATGGACTCTCCCGCGCCTGCCCTTCCAGCGGCAGTCCCTGCCTTCGATCTTCGCGTCAGCATCCAGGACACCGAACCCGAAATCTGGCGGCGCCTGCTCGTGCCGGAAACCATCACCGTCCCGGAACTGCACCGGGTCCTCCAGACGGCCTTCGGCTGGGAGAACCGCCACCTCTTCGGCATCCGGTGTGTGGACCGGCTCGGCCAGCCCCGCGTCATCATCGGCCCCGACGACGCGGCGGAGGAGATGGGCGACGAGCCGGCATCCGGCGTCGTGCTCTGTGAACTCCTGGACGCGCAGCGGACCGGCACGCTCGAGTACGAATACGACTTTGGCGATGCCTGGACGCACCTCGTTGAGGTGATGGGCCCGGCCGAACTGCCGGCGGGTGCCGTTCGCTGCATCGGCGGCGCCAACCGGGGACCGGTGGAGGACGCCGGCGGGACCTCCGGCTATGCGCGCCTCATTGAGGCCCTGGCCGACCCTGCGGATGAGCAACACCAGGAGCTCTCCGACTGGTACGAGTTCGCGACGGGCCAGGACGCCGGCACCTTTGCGCCCTACGTGTTCGACGCCGGGGCGCTCAGCATCCGCCTGGACGAACTGGCGAAACGACTCTGGCCGGAACCGCCCACGGACGAGGAGGTCGACGCCGTCGTCCGTCCCGTGCAGTGGCTGCTGAACCAGGCGGGCGCCGACGGACTGCAATTAACCCAGGACGGCTACCTCAAACCCGCCGTGGTCAGCCAGACCGTCCGCGAACTCGGGTGGGCCTACCGCTGGCCCGGAGCGGCGAACCGCGAAAGCCAGACCCTGCCGGTTCTGATGCTCCGGCAGCAGCTGCAAACGTGGAAGCTGCTGCGGAAGAGCAAGGGCCGGCTGGTCCTGTCGCCGGCGGGACGCAAGATGCACGACGGCGGCCGCCCCCTGTGGGACTTCGTCGCCACCGCTGTGGCCTTCCCGGCGGACGAGGCGGCGGCCCTGGTGACCCGCATCGCGGTCCACTGGCTGCTTGAGGGCTCCACCCCGTCCTGGGACCAGCGGCAACGGATCATCGCGGACATGCTGAACGCGGCCGGCTTCCGGGTGGGCCATGGAAAGCCGGTCCCGCTGGACGTCGCCCGGGACCTCTATGCGGACGTGCGCTGGACGTTGGACTGCCTGCAGCTGAAAGTTCCGGAACGCACGTTCAGTGACGGGGCGGCCCTGACAGACGGCGGACGAAAGTTCCTCCTGCACGTTCAGGGGCTGCTCGAGGGCGTGTGAGCGCATCTCATGTAGGTGCCGCCCCACAATGCCAGTGGGCCCCTCCCGGACGATCCCGGGAAGGGCCCACTGGTATTTCGAGGGTGGAACCTACGGCGTCGGCAAGCCGCCGTTGACGTTGAGGGTCTCACCGATCACGTAGCTGGACTCGGCCGAGGCCAGGAACACGTACGCCGGGGCGAGCTCGGCCGGCTGGCCGGCACGGCCCAGCGGCGTCTCCACGCCGAACTCCGGCAGGTCCTCGGTCGGCTGCCCGCCGCTGGCTTGGAGAGGAGTCCAGATCGGCCCGGGCGCCACCGCGTTGACCCGGATGCCCTTGGGCGCGAGCTGCTGCGCCAAACCCTTGGTGAAGTTGTTGATCGCACCCTTGGTGGAGGCGTAGTCCACCAGGGTCTCCGAGGGGCTGTAGGCCTGAATGGAGGTCGTGTTGATGATGGCGGCCCCGGCCGGCAGGTGCGGCAGGGCCTCCTTGGTGAGCCAGAACATCGCGTAGACGTTCGTCTTGTAGGTGTGGTCGAACTCGACGTCCGTGATGTCGTCCAGCGCCTTCTGCGCCACCTGCTTGCCGGCGTTGTTGACCAGGATATCGAGGCCACCCAGCTCCCGCACGGCGGTCTCGACGAGGGCGCGGCACGCCGCGGAATCCTTCAAATCGCCCGGAACCTTGACCGCCCTGCGGCCGGCTTTCTCAATCAGGTTCGCGATCCGGGCCGCGTCCTCTTCCTCCTCCGGGAGGTAGGACATGACGACGTCGGCACCCTCTCGGGCGAAGGCGATCGCCGTCGCGGCGCCGATGCCGGAGTCCGCGCCGGTGATGAGCGCCTTGCGCCCCTCCAGCCGGCCGGTGCCGCGGTAGGTGTCCTCGCCCAGGTCTGCCTTCGGGGTCAGCTCAGCATCCAGACCGGGTTCCGGCTGGCTCTGCTCGGGCGGTTCGATCTGCTCATACGCCGTAACGGGGTTCCTGAACGTGTACTGGTCAGTCATCGTGCTCCTCCGGATCGTTGCGTTCTGCCCGGCCGTGCCAAATTGCTGCGGCCGGCGGCCGGGCGGGTTAATCCCACAACATGCTAAGCATGCTTAGTAATCAGCCTAGTCACCGCGGTCCAATGCGCGCAATGCGGGCCGGCACGCGGAGCACCATTGCCGCCATAGGTGAAATGTGCTTCACTTATTGGCACGGAGGGGAGTATCCCCGCAATGTCCCGTCGTCAATACGGCCGACCCTGAGCGGCCCGGCGGGACAGGCCCTGAGGGCCGGGAAAGACCTCCAGTTGGTTGAACTGACTGGAAGCGGGTGTTCCTCATGAATGTTCCTCTTTGGGCCTGGTTGGCCGTTCTTGCCCTTATTTTCCTGATGCTGGCCGTCGACCTTTTCGCGCACCGCAGGGCGCCCGTCATCGGTGTCCGGGAAGCCGCGCTGTGGTCCGGCCTGTGGGTCGCCGTTGGCGTGGGGTTCGGCGCCCTGGTCTGGCAAAGCTACGGAGCGGAATTCGGCCAGCAGTACTTCGCCGGGTACCTGATCGAAAAATCCCTGGCGGTGGACAACGTGTTCATCTGGGCGATCATCTTTACGTACTTCGGCGTTCCCCGCGAATACCAGCACCGCGTGTTGTTCTTCGGGGTGCTGGGCGCCCTGGTCTTCCGCGGCATCTTCATCGCCGCGGGCTCCGCCATCATCGCCAGTGCCGGATGGGTGCTGTACCTCTTTGCCGCGTTCCTGCTCTTCACCGGCTACCGGATGATCCGCCACCGCAACGACCACCTTGACCCGGAAAAGTCCCGGGTCCTGCAGCTCTTCCGCCGGCGCGTGCCCATGACGGATGACTTCCACGGCCAGCGCTTCCTGATCCGCAAGAACGGCGCGGTTCTTGCCACCCCGCTGCTGGCCGTGCTGGTCCTCATCGAGGTCACCGACATCATCTTCGCCGTGGACTCCATCCCCGCGATCTTCGCCGTCACGGACGAGGTGTTCCTGGTCTTCACCGCCAACGCCTTCGCCATTCTGGGGCTCCGGGCCATGTACTTCCTGCTCGCTGACCTGATCCACCGCTTCATTTACCTGAAGATCGGCCTGGCGCTCGTCCTCATCTGGGTCGGCATCAAAATGCTCCTCAAAATCGATATCTACTACATCCCCACCCCGCTGTCCCTGGCCGTCATTGCCACTATCCTGGGCGCATCCATCGGGGCAAGCCTCTGGGCCACCCGCGGCCAGGCCCGAAAAGCGCCCGCGGCGCCGGCGAACCCTCCATTCGGTACGGCGACACCTGCGGACCTCGCCGCGTTGGAACCGCTCTGGCGGCGAGCCCGCGCCGGCGTGACAGCTGAGATGTCACGCGGCCCGGAGACCGACGCCGGGGAGACCGGCGGCGGGGAGGCCGACGCCGGCGAGGCCGACGCCGACCCGCCTGAACCGGCAGGACGTGGGCGCGCGTGAACGAGGACGCCGCGCAGACAGGGTCCCGCCCGGGCTGGACCTTCCTCACGAACCACGGGCACGTCCTGTTGGCCGTGGCGGCAGATTCGGAAGCCCGCGTCACCGACCTCGCTGCAACGGTGGGCATCACGCCGCGATCAGTCCTGCTGATCCTCAAGGACCTCGAGGATGGAGGCTACCTGCACCGCCGGCGGGAGGGGCGGCGGACCCGCTACGTGATCGAACCCCATCAGCATTTCCGCCACCCCGCCGACGCGCATCGGGAGATTGACGGATTGATCGGTCTCTTCTCCGGTCCCGCCGCCCCGGTCGGGGAGTGGCCGGGGGCGGGCCGGGACAGGTGACGCACCGCACAGGAGCCCGCCTCCGCCGGCCCGGCCGGCGGAGGCGTGTCTGTCTGCCTGGTTTCCGCGTGGTGGCGGGGTTTTTGGGGGTGTGGGTGGGGTGTGGTGGGTGGATTTGTGTCGGGTGCGTGGGGCGTGTAAAGTAATTCGAGTCGCCGCCGCTGATGCGGAAAGATAGCGACCGACCCCCTTCTGAATGGCCTGAAAATGGTTCGCTGTTTAGCGTGCCGAGTAGGGTGGGGATCCTGCTTGTGGAGTTGTGAGTCGTGGAAACGCTGATTTGCTTTGGCTTCCGGG
>CALMVY010000327.1 GCA_937873245.1 uncultured Arthrobacter sp.
AGGCTTCGAACCCTTATGCCGCGCTGCTCGAGTCGGTCATCGCAGCCCAGGCCTCGCTGGTGGCCCGGTGGATGCTGGTGGGTTTTGTCCACGGCGTCATGAACACGGACAACATGACGATCTCCGGCGAGACAATCGACTACGGGCCTTGCGCTTTCATGGACGCTTTCGACCCGGCCGCGGTCTATAGCTCGATCGACGAGACCGGACGCTACTCTTACCGCAACCAGCCGGTGGTGGCGGAGTGGAACCTCACCCGGCTGGCAGAGTCCCTTTTGCCCCTCTTCCACGACGAACAGGAGCAGGCAGTCGTCCTGGCGCAGGAGTCCCTCGCCGCGTTCCGCCGGCAGTACAGCGCGGCCTGGTCGGCCGGCCTGCAGGCCAAACTCGGTCTGCCCGATGACCTCGACGACGACGCGGCCTCGCCCCTCGTGGACGAGCTGCTCAGCCTTTTGCAGGCGGGCCGCGCTGACCACACAGTTTTCTTCCGCAGCCTGGCTGAGGCGGCCCGCGGCCGCGCTGACCGCGTGCGGAGCCTGTTTCCCGACCCGGCGGCGTTTGATGCGTGGGCTGTCCGCTGGATGGCACTGGGTCCCGACGCCGACGCAATGGACCGGGTTAACCCCGCCTACATCCCGCGGAACCACCTGGTCGAGGAGGTCCTCGACGCCGCGACGGCGGGCGACCTGGACCCGCTGGCCCGGCTCCTCGAGGCCGTGACCAGTCCTTACGAGGAGCGGCCCGGCCTGGAGCGCTACGCCGCCGCAGCGCCGGAGGACTTCGGTCCTTACCGGACGTTCTGCGGAACCTAAAGGCAGGCAAAAGCCGGCACGGCCGACGGCTTAGGCGAGGGAGAGGAAAAGCTTCTCCAGGTCCTTTGTGTCCATGCTGGAGTCGTTCCGGGCCGCGCACTGCTCCAGCCCGCTGGCAATGATGGCGAATCCCGCCCGGTCCAGTGCTTTCGAGACGGCGGCCAGCTGCGTGACGGTGTCCTTGCAGTCACGCCCCTCCTCAAGCATCCGGATAACAGCCCCCAGCTGCCCCTGAGCACGCTTGAGCCGGTTGATGGTGGGTTTTAGTTCTGCTGAATCAAGGTCCATGGGGGCTCCAAAGCTAGGGATGGCTATACCCAAGAATATACCCCCGTGGGTATTTTTGACTACCCCTAGGGGTATCTGCAATACTCGGTGGGGTATTCAGTTTCTGTTAGATCGTCTCGAAAGGACACCCATGACGCCCTCCTCTGCTTCCACCACCAAGGCTTCCTCCGCCGCTCCGGCCGTCACCTCGCTGGCGCCGGAAACGCTGCGCAGCTGGTTCCAGGAACACCAGGACCTCATCGTGATCGATGTCCGCTCAGCCGCCGAGTTTGAAAACATGCATATTCGCGGCTCCTACAACGTCCCGCTGCCGCTGCTTTCCGAGCACGCCGACGAGCTCGCGGCCCGCCTCGGCAGCCGCGTTGTGCTGGTCTGCCAGTCGGGAGCGCGCGCTGAGCAGGCACGGCAGCGCCTGGGCGGCGCGGGCATCAGCAACGCCTATGTCCTGACCGGCGGAGCTCCGGGGTTCGCTGCGATCGGCGGAGACGTAGTCCGCGGCAAGGCCCGCTGGGACCTGGAGCGCCAGGTCCGGCTCGCCGCCGGTTCTCTCGTAGTGCTGGGCCTTGCCGGAGGCAAGTTCGTCTCACCCAAAATCCGGCTCCTCGCCGGCGCCATCGGCACGGGACTGACGTTCTCTGCCGCCACCAACACCTGTGCCATGGGCAAAGCAATCTCCGCCATGCCGTGGAACAAGGCGGCCCAGGAGCCGACCCGAGAGTCCGCCATCCTGCAGTTTCCTGTCGCAAACGCCGTGACCCCGGAGTCCAGGGCCTCATGACCACCACGCTGATCCTCGTTCTCGCCCTGTCGGTGCTCATCGGGCTGTCGCTCGGTGTGCTCGGCGGCGGCGGCTCCATCCTGACCGTGCCGATCCTCGTCTACGTGGCCGGATTTGAAGCCAAGGAAGCCATTGCGGCCTCGCTGTTCGTGGTCGGCGTAACATCGGCCGTCAGCGTCTTCAGCCACGCCCGCGCGGGGCGCGTCATGTGGCGCACAGGGCTGCTGTTCGGCGTCGCCGGCATGGCGGGCGCCTTCGTGGGTGGACTCCTGGGTGGGCACATTCCCGGCCAGATCCTCCTCATCGCGTTTGCCCTGATGATGGTGGCCACCTCGATCGCCATGATCCGCGGACGCAAGAAGAAGGCTGATGCGGCCACCGACACGCCGAAGCACACCGAACTGCCGCTGTTCCGCGTCCTGCTCGACGGCCTCGTCGTCGGCCTGGTCACCGGCCTCGTCGGCGCCGGCGGCGGATTCCTGGTGGTCCCGGCCCTGGCACTGCTCGGCGGCCTGCCGATGGCAATCGCCGTCGGAACCTCGCTCGTCGTGATCGCCATGAAGTCCTTCGCCGGCCTTGCAGGCTACCTCACCACCGTGGAGCTGGACTGGGGGATCACGCTCGCCGTTACCGCGGCCGCCATCGTGGGCACCCTGATTGGCTCCAAGCTGGCCGGACGCATTCCGGAAGCGGCCCTGCGCAAGGGATTCGGCTGGTTCGTGCTGGTGATGGGCGCCTTCGTCCTCACCCAGCAGGCGCCTGTGGACCTGCGCGGACCGATCGCCCTGGCGGTGGCGGGGAGCGCCGTCGTCGCGGCTGCCGTCTGCTGGTTCTTCGTCAAGTCCTGCCCGCTGCGCAAGTCCAACCGCACCGCCCACCAGGAGGCCCTGCCCACAGCGGTCTGATTGGTCCTTCCCGCCTATCAAACATCCTGAAACGAAAGGCATCACCATGGCAGAAATCAGCATCACCGAAGCAGACCAGCGCCGGAACCAGGCGCAGGTACTGGACGTCCGCGAGGACTTCGAGATCGCCGAGGGCATGATCCCCGGCGCGCTCCACATCCCCATGGGCGAGCTGCAGGCACGGCTGGCCGAGCTGGACCCGAAGGTTCCGGTCATCGCCATCTGCCGCAGCGGCAACCGCAGCGCCCGCGTGGCCGATGCCCTCAACGGTGCCGGCTTCACCGCAGACACCATGGAAGGCGGCATGATCGCGTGGACCCGCGCGGGCCTGCCGACCACCTGACCCGCCCCTGAGCGGCAGCCCGCCACAAGACCAACAACCCGGAGGAATGGAAGTTAGACATGGCAACCATCGACATCACCGAAAAGACCCTCGCCGAAACGCTGGAAACCAACGACATCGTCTTTGTCGACTTCTGGGCAGGCTGGTGCGGCCCCTGCCGCATGTTCGCCCCCACCTATGAGGCGGCCTCGGCGAAGCACCCCGACGTCGTCTTCGCCAAGGTGGACACCGAGGCCGAGCAGGCCCTGGCGGCCGCCGCGGGAATCACCTCGATCCCCACACTGATGGCCTTCCGCGACAAAACCCTGGTCTTCTCGCAGCCCGGAGCGCTCAACGCCGCCGGCCTCGAGCAGGTCATCGAGGGCGTGAAGAATCTGGACATGGCCAGCGTGCGGGCCCAGGCAGCACAGGCCTGACCGAACGCCGGCCGGGGACCACGCGAGCGCCGGAACCCGTGGCGCCAGCCATCTTGCCAGATACCCCCGGGGGTATTATTATTGTTAGTAGCCGACGGGGATTTCCCCACCTCTTTACGAAGGAGAACTCATGCTTCTGGAACGCATTTACGATGAAGACCTCGCCCAGGCCAGCTACCTGATCGGCTGCCAGGCCAAGGGCGAAGCGGTTGTGGTGGACGGCCGCCGCGACATCGCGGTTTACCAGGCCCTGGCCGAGAAGAACGGCATGAAGATCGTCGCCGTCACCGAGACCCACATCCACGCCGACTACCTCTCCGGAACCCGCGAGCTCGCCGCGGCCACCGGCGCCAAGATTTACGTTTCCGGCGAAGGCGGACCGGACTGGCAGTACGAATTCGAGGGGGAGCG
>CALMVY010000328.1 GCA_937873245.1 uncultured Arthrobacter sp.
GCGCGACGCCGATCCGCCCTGATCTGCCCGCGCGTCGGCACCTGCCCGCGAAACCCTGCACGCGCAACCCAGGCCGGCCGTGAGAATGCGGGGTGACAGGATAACGCGCACGTGGGGATGGGGCCCGGGAATGTTTGGTCTGGCAACAAAGCCACCACAGAGGAAGCCTCCGGGCCAGCAAAGGCTGGGCGGGCCGTATATGACACGCCGGGGATTTACACACGTTTTGTCCTATAACCCCAAAACCGGCCCCGAAGCGCGGGCACAAGAAAACCCCTCCGTTCCGGGCAGAAGCACCGGAACGGAGGGGTTCGTGGGGCCCCCTGTCGGATTCGAACCGACGACCCCCGCTTTACAAGAGCGGTGCTCTGGCCAACTGAGCTAAGGAGGCATTCCTGCGCCGGCCGGCACCGGGCCGCATTGAAGGACCTGGCGCCATGGCGCTAGATAAGGTTAGCCCACGGAGGCCCGGTGATAAAAAACAGGCCCGGCCCCGGAAGAATCCGGAACCGGGCCTGCCCTTGGCTATGGGGTTGTGCCGCCTACTGCTTGGCGTCGATGGCAGTCTGCAGGAACTGCTCGAACGGGATCTGGGCGCTCTCGCCCTTGCCCCACTGCTGCCCCTCAACGAATACGGTCGGCGTTCCGGTGACGCCGATGGAGGCGGCCTGCTGGGTGGTGTACTTGACCCACGGGCGGAAGGTCTTCTCTTCCACGCAGGTGTCGATGCTCTTGGCCCCAACGTCCGTTGCCATCTTCTTCAGGTCGTCATCGGAGATGCCGGCGCCGCCCTCCTGCGGCTGCTTCTCAAAGAGCACATTCACAAAGTCGGCGTACTTCTCCGGCGATTCGTTCACGACGCAGGCCGCCGCATTGGCCGCGCGGGAGGAGTAGTTGGTGGTGGAGCGCGTGTCCAGGAAGCCCAGCGGACGGTACTCCACGGTGATCTTGCCTTCGTTGCGAAGGCCCGTGAGGGTCTCGTTGTACTGGGCCTCGAAGTTCTTGCACGCCGGGCAGATAAAGTCGATGTAGAGAACCACCTTGACCGGTTTCCCGGGCTCGGCTTCAGCACCGGGCGCCGTCACCACTGCCGGCGGGGTGGCAGCCGGAGCGGGGATGTCGGCCACCCGGACGGTGGCGGGTTCCGTCTTCGCCACCTCGGTGTTGGCCAGCAACGTCACGCCGCCGTAGACGTTGCCGTTGGCGGGGGTGGGTCCCTCGTCCGCGACCGGCGCGTTGTTCTGAATGTTGGAGGTGACCACCAGCGCCACCACAACAATGATGGCGACGACGGCGGCAACGATGCCCCAGCCGATGAGCAGCTTGTTGCGCTTGTCCTTCTTCAGCTGCGCCTCGCGGATCTCACGGGCTTTCTCGCGGGCCGCGGCAGTTCGCTCTGATTTGGACTGTCGGGGTTCGTTTGCGGGGCTCATTAGTTCCTCGGGTCGATCGGCCTGTGATGTCCACTGAGTGGCAATTCATCATTTTAGGGGAGAAAACTGGGAAGTTGCGCTTTCAACTTTCCCCCACGCCTCCCAACGGACGAATAGCACAGAAGATTCCGCCCGACTAGGGTGGATAGGAGCCACGAGCAATCCCCAGGGGGCATCAATGCAGGCCACGAAACACGCCGAATCGGATCCAAAGTCCGCAGGCGCGTCTAAGCAAAGCGCCGCCGCGCACAGAACCGCCGCGCACGGCAACGGCGACACGGATCCGGACGCGCAGTATGACTTCATGGTGGTGTCCAACCGCCTGCCTGTCGACCGCTGCTCCCCGGACGAGCCCGGTTGCGAGGATGGCTGGCGCCGCTCCCCCGGCGGCCTGGTCACGGCCCTCGCGCCCATGATGACCAAGACCGACGGCGCGTGGGTCGGCTGGCACGGTGCACCGGACGAGCATGTCCAGCCCTTCAGCCACGGCGGCATCGACCTCGTTCCCGTCCAGCTCAGCACGCACGACATCGAGTTATTCTACGAGGGCTTCTCCAACGCCACGCTCTGGCCGCTGTACCACGACGTGATTGCCCCGCCGGAGTTCCACCGGGCCTGGTGGGATTCCTACCGCAAGGTCAACCGCCGGTTCGCGGACGCCGTCATCCATCACGCCAGCCCCGGGGCCACCGTCTGGGTGCAGGACTACCAGCTCCAGCTCGTCCCCAAGATGCTGCGCGAGGCGCGCCCGGACCTCACGATCGGCTTCTTCAACCACATTCCCTTCCCGCCGCCGGAGATCTTTGCGCAGCTGCCCTGGCGCCGCGCCATCATTGACGGCCTGCTCGGCGCGGACCTGGTGGGCTTCCAGCGCAGCAGCGACGCCGGCAACTTCATGCGCTCCGCCCGCCGGTTCCTCGGCGCCAGCGTCAAGCAGCAGCAGGTCCACGTCAAGGGCAGCGACGGCGAGACCACCCACATTGCCCGCGCCCAGTCCTTCCCGATCTCCATCGACGTCAAAGCGATCAGCGAACTGGCCCGCAACCCGGAGATCATTGAGCGCGCCAAGCAGATCCGCCGGGATCTTGGCAACCCCAAGACCATCCTGCTGGGCGTCGACCGGCTGGATTACACCAAGGGAATCCGGCACCGGCTCAAGGCCTACGAGGAGCTCCTCCAGGACGGCGAGGTCACGGTGGAGGACGCCACCCTGATCCAGGTGGCCAGCCCCAGCCGCGAGCGCGTCGAACAGTACCGCCTGCTGCGCGAGGAAGTGGAAGGCACCGTCGGCCACATCAACGGCACCTACGACACGATGCAGAACACCGCCGTGCGCTACCTGCACCACAGCTACCCGGTCGAGGAAATGGTGGCGCTGTACCTGGCGGCCGACGTCATGCTCGTCACCGCCTTGCGGGACGGGATGAACCTGGTGGCCAAGGAATACGTCACGGCCCGGACCAACAATGACGGCGCCCTGGTGCTGAGCGAGTTCGCGGGCGCCGCGGACCAGCTCAAGCAGGCCCTGCTCATGAACCCGCACGACATCGACGGCCTCAAGGACACCATCATGAAGGCCGTGAACATGCAGCCCGCGGAAGCTGCGCGCCGGATGCGTGCGATGCGCAAACAGATCCTGGACCACGACGTCGATCTCTGGTCCTCCGACTTCCTGAACGCGCTCAAAGAGAAGGTAATCCGCGATGACTCCTGAGCTATCCCCGGAGCAGACCCCCCTCTCGCTCGCCCCGGACCTGCTGGAGGCCCTCCGCGCCATCGCCTCGACCGAGCACCTGCTCGTCGCGATGGACTTTGACGGCACCATGGCCCCGCTCGTCGACCATGCCGGGGATGCCCGCGCCCTCCCCCGCTCGGCAGCGGCTTTCGCCGCGCTCACCGAACTTCCGCGGACGACGACGGCGCTCATCTCCGGGCGGGCGCTGGACAGCCTGCGGGCGGTTGCCTTCCCCCCGGAGAAGACCCTGCTGATCGGCAGCCACGGCGCGGAGGTCTGGATGGGACCCGGGTCCGCCGCGCTGGAACTCGATGACGCCCGTCGGGAACTGCTGGCCGAGGTCCGGCGCGAGCTGGAGGGCATCGTGGAGGTGGCGCCGGGGACCCTGCTGGAAGACAAGCCGGCCGGCGTCGTACTGCACACCCGGCTGGCCACGGACGACGTCGCCGAGGACGCCGTCGCCGCGGCCCGGGCCGTCCTGCAGGACCGGCCAGGCGTCTTCCTGAAGAGCGGCAACCGCGTGCTGGAGACCTCCGTGATCCATGCCTCGAAGGGGGAAGGCATCGCCTTCCTGCGCCAAGCGACCGGCGCGACCGCCACCATCTTCGCCGGCGACGACACCACCGACGAGGACGCCCTGGCCCGCCTGCTCCCGGGGGATCTGGGGGTGAAGGTGGGCCTGGACTTCACCCAGGCCCAGTTCCGGATCGAGGCTCCGGTGCATGTTTCCGAGCTGCTGGAGGCCTTGCTGCGGGAACGGAAGCGCGCCCTCGGCGTGTGACGCATAGCTCATGGCGGCCCTAAAGTTGGGCGAATCACATGTGACATCTGTAACATTTTGGCCCATTTGCCATAAATCTGACATACTCTGGTTGTGATGTGGCGCACAAGTACCGTGCGGCGTCATTGGATACTCCTCGGCTTCGGCCGGGGAGTATGCGCACGATCAGGTGCTGACAACTGAATTAACAACTGAAGAATAAGACCATTCACTACGGATCGTCCGGCACGTACCTGCCGGTGAAGGGATTGATAACTGTGGCTACAGTTACTTTTGATAACGCAACACGTCTGTACCCGGGCACGGAAAAGCCCGCTGTTGACAAGCTCAACATTGAAATCGCCGATGGCGAATTCCTGGTCCTCGTTGGACCCTCCGGCTGTGGCAAGTCGACCTCCCTGCGCATGCTCGCAGGTCTTGAGGACGTCAACGCCGGCCGAATCCTGATTGGCGACCGCGACGTCACCGACGTTCCCCCCAAGGACCGCGACATCGCCATGGTGTTCCAGAACTACGCCCTGTACCCGCACATGACGGTTGCGGACAACATGGGCTTCGCCCTGAAGATCGCCGGCGTCAGCAAGGAAGAGCGCGCCGAGCGTGTCCGTGAAGCCGCCAAGCTCCTGGACCTCGAGCCGTACCTGGACCGCAAGCCGAAGGCACTCTCCGGCGGCCAGCGCCAGCGCGTCGCCATGGGCCGCGCCATCGTGCGTAACCCGCAGGTCTTCCTCATGGATGAGCCGCTGTCCAACCTTGACGCCAAGCTCCGCGTGCAGACCCGCACGCAGATCGCATCCCTGACCCGCCGCCTGGGCGTCACCACGGTCTACGTGACCCACGACCAGGTCGAGGCCATGACCATGGGTGACCGCGTCGCCGTGCTGAAGGACGGCCTGCTGATGCAGGTCGACACCCCGCGCAACCTGTACGACAAGCCGAAGAACGTCTTCGTGGCCGGCTTCATCGGTTCCCCCGCGATGAACCTGCTCGAGCTTCCCGTCGTCGACGGCGGCGTGCAGTTCGGCGGCACCGTCTACCCGGTACCGCGCGACGTCCTCGAGGAAGCCCACGGCCAGACCGTCACCGTCGGCTCCCGCCCGGAAGACCTCGAGACCGCACCGGAAGGCGAAGGCCTCCAGGTTGAGGTCGACGTCGTCGAAGAACTCGGCGCCGACGCCTACGTCTACGGCCACACCACGCTGGACGGCAAGAGCCACGACATCGTGGCCCGCGTCGACGGCCGCCGTCCCCCGATGAAGGGCGAGACCGTCTGGGTCCGCCCGCAGTCAGGCCACGTACACCTGTTCGACACCAAGACGGGTCTGCGCCTGGGCGACTAGTCCCCACCGGCACCCTAGCCTCGCTCCGCGTCGGCCAGGGAACCCTGCCGGCGTGGGCCCAGCCCGCATAAGACGCATCCGACGGCGGTCCTCCCCACTGGAGGGCCGCCGTCGGGCGTTAACCGGCGTTTGCGGCACCCATTCGTTAGGGCCGGCGCCCTTAGTACGGAAGAATTGGTTTATGACCGAGCGAAACTCCAGCACCGAGGACACCGGCGCCCAGTGGCACGACGAACCCACCGACTACGGTCAGATCGGCAAGCTGCCGCGGTTCGAAGCCGCCAGCGCCAATGACAGCAAGGGGTCCGTGGCCTCGAGTTCGTTGAGCATCACGGCCGCCGCCACCGAGCCGGAACTCCTGGACCTGCCGTGGCACATCGCTTTGGAGGACTGGCCGGCGGAATACCTCGCAGCGCTCCCCCGCGGCATCTCGCGGCATATTGTGCGTTTCGCCCACCTGGGCGGCTCGGTCATCGCCATCAAGGAAACCTCGGAACACGTGGCCCGCCACGAGTACCACATGCTCCGTAAACTCGCCCGGCTGGATGTCCCCTGCGTGGAACCCGTCGCCGTCATCACGGGGCGTACCACCCCGGAGGGCCGGCCGCTGAACCCCGTGCTGGTCACCCGGCACCTTAAGTTTTCCATGCCGTACCGCGCGCTCTTCTCACAGATGCTGCGCAAGGACACCCTCACCCGCCTGATCGACGCCCAGGCCCTGCTCCTGGTCCGCCTGCATCTGATTGGCTTCTACTGGGGCGACGTCTCGCTTTCCAATACGCTGTTCCGCCGCGACGCCGGCGCGTTCGCCGCCTACCTCGTGGACGCGGAGACCGGCGAGTTGTATCCGGACCTCTCCACGGGCCAGCGCGAATACGATCTGGAAATCGCCCGCGTCAACATCGCAGGGGAGCTCATGGACCTGCTCGACGGCGGCCTCATCGAGGAAAAAGTGGATCCCGTGGCCACGAGCGAACTCATCATGGACAGCTACCGCCGCCTCTGGACCGAGCTGACCGAGAAGGAGTCGTTCGAGATCGGCGAGCGCTGGCGGGTGGCCGCCCGCATCCGGAAGCTCAACGAGCTGGGGTTCGACGTCGAGGAATATGCCATCAAGACGACGCAGAACGGTTCCACCATCCAGCTCCAGCCCAAGGTGGTGGACGCCGGCCATCACCAGCGCCGGCTGCTGCGCCTGACCGGCCTGGACGCGCAGGAAAACCAGGCCCGCCGGCTCCTGAACGACATGGATTCCTTCCGGGCGGACAACAACCCCGGGATGGACGAGGAATACAGCGCCCACCTGTGGGTCAGCCAGATCTTCGAACCGATTGTCCGCTCCATCCCCCGCGACCTGTCCGGGAAGCTGGAGCCGGCGGAGGCTGTGCACGAGATCCTGGAGCACCGCTGGTACATGTCCGAGAAGGAGAACCGGCACATCCCGCTCGCCGAAGCCGTGCAGTCCTACATTGACTCCGAGTTGCGCCACCGCCGGGACGAGGCCGCCATTATGCTCAACCCGGACACGGGACTGCTCAAGATCCTGGAAGTGGAAACCGAGGAATCCCGCTACGGCGCCGACGAGTCCATCGATGAATACCCGGACGCCGATGACTAGGGGCACGTAACAGCACAGCCGGGCTAAATCGCCTTGCCGGGGTTCAGGATGCCGGCGGGGTCGAACAGGTCCTTGATCCGGCGCTGGAGTTCCCGGACGGGTTCCTTCTGTTCCAGCCCGAGCCAGCGCAGCTTGAACTGGCCGATCCCGTGCTCCCCCGTGATGGTGCCGCCCATGGCGAGGGCCACTGTGATGGATTTGTCCAGGGCCTCACCCAGCCGCGCCATGGCATCCGCGCCGGCAGCGCTGTCCACCCGGTCCACCCAGAATGTCGGGTGCAGATTCCCGTCGCCGGCGTGCGCCACTACTTTGAGCCTGACACGGTACGCCGCCGCCATGGCCTCCAGCTCGGCGACGTAGTCCACCAGCCGGGAGCGCGGGACGGCGACGTCCTCGCCCACCCGGTATTCGTCGTCGACTTCCACACCCCGGCTGTTGCGCCGCAGGTCCACGAGCCGCTCCGCTTCCTCGCTGGCCTCCATCGTCACCACGGCACCGCCCGCCACGAGGACCGGGCGGATGGCCGCCGCCTCCGCCGCTGCGCCGAAGCCGTCGGTCTGGATCAGCAGCAGGGACTGCCCCCGGGCGGCGAGGTCCGAGCCGTGGATCTCATCGAGCTGGGCCAGGGTGCCGCTGTCGAGGAGTTCCATGATGGCCGGCTGCACGCGCGCCCTGCCGACGGCGAGGACGCCCGCCGCGGCGCTGCGGAAGTCCGGGTAGAAGGCAGCGATTGTGTGCACGTCCTGCGGGAGGTACTTGAGCCGGACGGTGATTCCGACGACGATCCCCAGCGTCCCTTCGGAGCCGACGAACAGCCCGGTGAGGTCGTAGCCGGCGACCCCCTTGAAGGTCTGATGGCCGGTGTGGATGAAGGAGCCGTCCGCCAATACGACGTCGAGCGCCAGCACCGAGTCGCGGGTAACCCCGTACTTGGCGCAGCGCAGGCCGCCGGCGTTGGTGGCGACGTTGCCGCCAATGGTGGAGAGTTTGTAGCTCGCGGGGTCCGGGGCGTACATCAGTCCGTGGAGCGCGGCGGCGGTGTTGAGGTCGGCGTTGACAACCCCGGGTTCGACGACGGCCGTCTCGTCATCCGGGTTCAGGTCCAGGATGCGGTTCATCCGTTCCAGGCTCAGCACGACGCAGCCCTCGCTCGCGTGCGCGCCGCCCGATACGCCGGTGCCGGCGCCGCGGGCCACCAGCGGGACCCCGTGGGCGGCGCAGGCGCGGACGGTGGCCTGGACGTCTTCGACCGATTCGGCATGGACCACGGCCTGCGGCAGCTGGTAGTCCAGCACCGGCGCCTGGTCCACGGCATAGACGCCCAGCGTGGTGGCATCCAGCGTGATTTTCGCCGGTCCCAGGGCAGAGGTGAGCTCGTCGATGATGCTCATGCGGTCTCCAGTTCGTCGAATCCGGCCTTCAGTCTAAGGCGCGGATCCGGGTGCGCCGGAGTGCGGTGTCGATTATGGCGTGGCCCCAGGCAGCAGGGTTCCCGGCCGCAGAGTGCCGGGCAGCGGTGTGCCGGGCAGCACCCACACCCCGGCCGCCGGGCCCCGGGTGCAGATCAGGGCGCCTGAAGCCCCGCCATCCGCCCTGATCTGCCCGTCCCCCGAAGGAGCTGCGCTGATTGGAGCTGCGCTGAAAGGAGCTGTGCTGAACTCGGGATCCCCGTCGAGGGCCCCAAACTGGGCGTCGGTGAGCATCCCCGCCTGCAGTGTCACGTCCGCGGCCGCCCTGGCCACGACGACGAGCACGGAGCTCCCTGCAGTTTCCCGCACAAACGCCAGCGCATCCCCGTGCGCATACAGCCAACGGATGCCGCCGCCGGTCAGGGCAAGCTGGTCCCTGCGCAGCGCGGCGAGTGCGGCGTAGTCTTCCCGGAGGTCGGCGAGGACCCGGTCCGGATCGTTCCAGGGCATCGGCGTCCGGGATGCTTCCCCGTTGTATCCCTTGAGACCGAATTCGTCGCCCGCGAACACCACGGGGACGCCGGGCAACGTGAACATCAGCGCCGCGCCGAGCCGCTGGCCGCCGTCGACCATGACGGTCGCCGCCCGGGCGGTGTCGTGGCTGTTCAGCGCGTTCATGTTCTGCTGCCTGACGTCCCAGCTGAAGGCTGCCGCCAGGTCCAGGTGGGTGGCCAGGAAATCCTCGGCGCCGGTCCGGTTGGGGCCGGGCAAGGGGGTGCCGAAGAAGTTGACGTGCGCGGCGTCCCCGGCGAGCCAGGACCACAGCGGCCGGGTGAAGTTGGAGTATGTCATGGCGCCGTGCCAGTGTTCACCGCTGAAGTCCGGGGCGGCGTCGTTGGTGGCCTCGGCCAGCAGTGCCGCGTCCGGGTTGATCTCGCGGACCCGGTCGGCGATCAGCCGGGCCACGTCGTGGTTGAGATCCGTGGCGCCGAGCCGTCCGGTCATGTTGCCGACGTCGATCCGCCACCCGTCCAGGTTGAAGGGGGGCTTGAGCCAGCGGGCCACGGGAGAGTCGTCGGCCAGGACGAACCTCTCCCGGAGCCCCTGCGAGGTCCAGTTGAGTTTGGGCAGCGAGGGGACGCCGTACCAGGCTTCGTACGCGGTGTGGTCGTCGTTGAAGTAGTAGTAGCCTGCCTCCTCGGAGTCCGGCTTCGCGAGGGCCTGCCGGAACCATTCGTGGGCATCGCCGGAGTGGTTGGCGGTGAGGTCGCCCATCACCTTCAGGCCGCGGGCATGCGCCGCCTCAACGAGCTCCACCAGGGCCCGGTCGCCCCCGAGGAGCGGGTCCACGGAGGCAAAGGTGGAGGCGTCGTAGCGGTGGTTGGAGCGCGCCGGGAAGAACGGCGTCAGGTAGATGACGTCTGCGCCGAGCTGCTGGATGTGGTCCAGCTTTCCGGTGATGCCGGCGAGGTCCCCGCCGTAGAGCTGGTAAGGGGTCTGCGGGCCTGAGCCCTCCACCGGTGTGGTGTCCCAGCTGCAGGGCACCGCCCAGTCCGGGGCGGCATGTTCCGACGTTCCGGCGGAGCGGGCGAAACGGTCCGGAAAGATCTGGTACATCGTGCCCCGGCGGAGCCACTGCGGCGCTGCGGGGAACGTGGTCAGCCGGAAGTCCGCATAGTCGGAGACCTCCCGGCTGACGAGGCCTTGGGCGGTCAGGCTCCAGTAGCGCAGCTCGCCCGC
>CALMVY010000329.1 GCA_937873245.1 uncultured Arthrobacter sp.
ATGACGGCGGCAGCACCGGCTACATGGGGGCGGCCCCGCCCAAAGGCCACGGCCCGCACCGGTACATCGTCACGGTCCACGCCCTCGACGTCGCGCACTCCGGGCTCGACGCCGGAGCCCACCCCGCGAAGCTCGAAGCAAAGCTCGCCCCGCACACCCTGGCCCGGGCGAGCCTGACCGGGATCTACGAACGCCACTAGGCGCCCGCCGGCGGCCGCCGTCGCCGGTTCGACGGTTCCGTGCGCACTCGACGCTACGGTACGTCGATCGGGCGGGAACTCATCGAAATGGCCCCCCGTCGTAGACTGGCTGTATGCGGCTGGTAGCGAGTGACATTGACGGAACGATCCTCGGACACGACGGAAAAATCAGTGACCGGACCGTCCGCGCGTTCCACGCCTGCCGGGAGGCCGGCGTCGAGCTGGTCTTCGTCACGGGACGCCCGCCACGCTGGCTCCACCCGCTGCAGGACCGGCTGGGCCACACCGGAACGGTCATCTGCTCCAACGGCGCCGTCGTCTGGGACCTTGAAGCGGACCGCCTTGTGTCAGCCCGCGGCCTGCAGCTCGACGCCGTCTTCGAGGCGCGCCGCATCATCCAGCGGCTGCGCCCCTCCGCCGTCTTCGCCGCCGAGACCCTGACCGGCTTCCACCTGGAACCGGGGTTCCTCAACTCCGGCAGCAGCGCATTGCTGGCCGAGGTCACCCCTGCGCCGCTGCACAGCACCCTTACGGCCGAAGACACCGTAGTGAAGTTCATGGCCATCGTCCGGGAGGGCACCGCCGACGAGTTCCTGGCTGAGGTGACCCCCGCCGTCGCCCACCTGGCCGCCGCGACGCATTCGGCGCCGAACATGGCCCTGCTGGAGCTGTCCTTGCCCGGGGTGAACAAGGCCGTCACCCTCGCCGAATATGCGGCCTCCCTTGGCGTGGATTCCGCCGACGTCGTGGCCTTCGGGGACATGCCCAACGACATCGAGATGCTGCGCTGGGCCGGCGACGGCTACGCGATGGCCAGCGGCCACCCGGAAGCCATCCTCGCCGCCGGGCAGCAGGCGCCGCACTTCGACGACGACGGCGTCGCCCAGATCCTCGAGGCCAAGCTGGACGCCCTGGGCGTCCGGCTGCGCTGACCGGCAGACACCAGACTCCCAGCTTCCGGTCAACTGGCGTTCACCTAGGCGTCCTACGCTGAAATCTCACGACGGAACAGCTGACTGACGGTGGGACATCATGGCCAGGTACCGCACAAAGAACATGGACGACACGCCCCTGCGCCCGGCGGCCCCGGACGCGCACTGGAAGAGCCTGCAGCGAGGCGACCGGGTCAGCGTCCGGCTGGCGCCCGGCTACGAGGCCGCAGGCCGGGTGGATGCCGTCACGGCGGACCACACCGCCGTCTGGGTGGACCTCGACGGCGGCCGGGGCCGAACCCTGCTGCACTGCAGCGACGGCGTAGAGATTTTCCCGCACACCACCTGAGCCAGCCCCCCGGACGGACGGCGCGCAGCTCGCCGGCCGGGCTGTGCGGCACAGCCCCCAGGCCGGGAGCGCGGGCGCCCGCCGTGCAGGGCTCCGATAGGCTTCAGGAGTGAGCACCCCGCACCCGTTTTTTGCCTCCGGCCCTGCCGCCGGTGACGGCCCGGATCTTCCCGTGGCCATGGCCCACCGCGGCTTCTCCCGGGACGGAATGGAGAATTCCATGGCGGCGTTCCGCGCCGCCGTCGAACTGGGGTTCCGCCATCTGGAGACGGACGTGCACACCACGGCCGACGGCGTTCTGCTGCTGTTCCACGACGACACCCTGGACCGGATCACCGATGGCCGCGGCCGGATCTCGGAGCTCCCGGCGGAGGCCGTCGCCCGGGCAAGGATCGGGGGCGCGGAGCCGATTCCGCTGTTCGAGGAACTCGCTGCGGCCTTCCCTGACGTCCGGCTCAACCTCGACGTCAAGGACTGGAACTCGGTGGACACCCTGGCCGCGGCGATCGAACGGTTCGGCCTGCACGACAGGGTGCTGATTGCCAGCTTCTCCGACCGCCGCCGCCGGGCCGTGCAGAAGCAGCTGAGCCGCCCCGCCGCGGGCTCGGCCGGAATCGTGGCCAACGCCCTTTTCGTCCTGCTCGGACCGGTGCTTCCCGCGCCGCTGCTTCGCCTCACGGCCGGTCGTGCGCTGCGCGGCGTCCAGGCGCTGCAGGTCCCGGTCAAGTACGGTGCGGTGACCGTGGTGACCCCCGGTTTCGTCCGGCGTGCGCACCGGCACGGACTGCAGGTGCACGTCTGGACGGTCAACGATCCTGCGGAAATGCGCCGGCTGCTGGACCTCGGGGTGGATGGGATCGTCACCGACCGCGCGGACCTGCTCAAGGAAGTCCTGCAGGAACGCGGCGGCTGGAGCGGCTGAACCCGCTAGGGGCCGGTCAGGAACCGAGCTCCATCATCAGCGGCGGCAGTTCCTCCGTGAGTTCGCGGGCGAGGTAGCCCAGGCTGCCCAGCCGGCTCGCGAGCCGGTCGCCGGCGCTGGCGTGCAGGTGGGTGCCCCAGCAGGTGGCCTGCGCGTCCGTTGTTCCCCGCGCCCGCAGCCCGGCGATCGTCCCGGACAGCACATCGCCGGACCCCGACGTGCCCAGGCCGCTGTGTCCGGTGGTGATTTCCCAGAGCGAGGCCCCGCTCCTGCCGGCTTCACCGCCCGGCCCCGCGATCACCCCCTGGCAGCTCACCACGGCGCCGTATTTCTCCGCGAGCTCCGGGACGTCGCGGGCCAGCTCGCCGGCGTCGTGGCCCAGCAGGATGCCGGCCTCGGTGACATTCGGCGTCAGGATCAGCCGGCCCGCCCACGGGCCCAGCTCCCCGGCCATCTCCGGCAGGCTGCCCAGCGCAAAGGCATCGAGGATGATGGCCGGCGGCGTGTTCCCCGCCGGCAGTTTGAGGAGCCCGCGGAGCAACGCGGTGGCCTCGTCCTTGTCGTCGAGGCCCGGCCCCACCAGGACGGCGTCCGCCGACTCGACAGCGGACGCGACGACGTCGGCCGCCGCAGCCCCCTTGACCGATCCCGACGCGGTTTCCGGCAGCGCGAGGACACCGGCCTCCGGCAACGCGACCGCCAGGTGCACGGCCGTTGATTCCGCCACGGCCAAGGTGAGCCGTCCGGCGCCGGAGCGCAGCGCGGCCACCCCGGCCAGCAGCGCGGCGCCCGGCGTCATCCGCGCCCCGCCGATCACCAGCACCGAGCCGCGGTCGTCCTTACCGGAGCCGCCGCCGGGCAGCGGCCAGTCCCGCAAGAGGGTGGGTGTGACGGGCTCAGGGCGGACCGGCTCCCGCCCCGACCCGGGGTCTGCCTTACCGCGGGTGGACATTGGCATCTCCGGCATGTTCGGTCACAGGAACTCCTTCGCTCATCAGGTGGTCCGCCAGGTTGAAGCCTTCCAGCTGCCAGGGTCCGGTACCGCCCGGCCGGACGAAACGGCTCACGGAGGCATTGAGGATCGCGGTCGCGGCGGCGATGTCCAGCAGTTCGCGCTCCGTCAGCCCCTCCAGGATGTAGCGGATCAGCAGGATGACGGCATCGTGGCAGACCAGCAGCACCCGCTGGCCGGGATACAGGCGGTCCAGGTCGGCAATCAGGGAGCGCAGCCGCAGCACGACGTCGGCCCACGATTCGCCGCCGGGCGGGCGGTAGTAGAACTTGCCCAGCCAGCGCCGCCGCTCCGCTTCCTGGGGGAGCCTGGCCTCCACCCCGGCGGAGGTGAGCATGTCCAGGATCCCGAGCTCACGGTCGCGCAGCCTCTCATCCAGCAGGACGTCCGTCTTCCAGCCCCCGGTGTGGACGGCCAGTTCCGCCGTCTGCCGCGCACGGAGGTACGGGGAGGACCACACGGCGGCACGCTGGTCCTCCGGGAACCCGGCAAGCAGGCGGCCCAAGGCCAGCGCCTGCTCGCGCCCGGTTGCGGACAGCTCGACGTCGGCGTCACGCGCCGGAACATTGATCACGTGCGCCCCGGACTGGTGCGCCAGTGTGGCGGCGACGTTGCCCTGGCTCTCGCCGTGCCGGACGAGCAGCAGCTCGGCCATGCCTAACGGGCCGGGCATGCCCTGGCGCGTCATTCCGTTGTCATTCACCGTTGCCCCCTGGAGCCGGATCGTCTCTGTGTGGCTGCCACGTTACTCCCGGCGCCCCCGGCCTGTCGCACCGGCCTGTCGCACTGGCCTGTCGCGGCTGCCCCGGCTGCCCCGGCGTCGGGCCCGGTGCCGGGACTGGCAGCATGGGACTGGCAAGATGGGACCATGCGCATTCTGATCGCCCCGGACAAGTTCAAGGGCTCCCTGACCGCCGCCGAAGCCGCCGCCGCCATCGCCGAAGGCGCCTTGCGCGTCTATCCCGACGCCGAGGCCATCCAGTTTCCGGTGGCCGACGGCGGCGAAGGAACCCTTGAAGCGGCCGTCGCCGCAGGGTACGAGGAGCGGCTGAACGCGGTGGTGGGCCCGATCCTGGCGCCGGTGGGCGCCGCCTGGGCGATCCGGAAGGACGCCTTCGGCGGGGCCACCGCAGTAATCGAGACGGCGCAGGCCTCCGGGCTGGCGCACATGGAACCCACCCCGGCGAACGCCCTCCGCGCGCACAGCTACGGCTGCGGCCAGCTGATCGCCGCCGCCCTCGACGCCGGCGCGACGGAGATCGTGCTGGGCCTGGGCGGCTCGGCCATGAGCGACGGCGGCAGCGGCGCCCTGCGCGCACTGGGCCTCAAACCGCTCGACGCCGGAGGCAACGTGGTGCCGCTCGGCGGCGGTTCGCTCGCTGATGTGGCGCGGCTCGATGTCAGCGGCCTCGATCCGCGGCTGGGCTCGGTCAGGTTCCGGATCGCGGTCGACGTGCAGAATCCCCTCTATGGTAGCGACGGCGCAGCCCACGTCTTCGGCCCGCAGAAAGGCGCCGACGAGGACGCCGTGGAACTGCTCGACGCCGGACTCCGCAACTGGGCCTCGGTGCTGCGCGAATCCACCGGCCGGGACGTCAACGTCCCCGGGGCCGGGGCGGCCGGCGGCTTCCCGGCGTCGTTCCTGGCCTTCGGCGACGCCGCGCTGGAAAGCGGCTTCGAGCTGGTGGCCGGACTCACCGGGCTGGCTGGCAAACTCGCGACGGCGGATCTTGTGATCACCGGCGAGGGCTCGCTGGATTCTCAGTCGCTGACCGGCAAGGCGCCGATTGCGCTCGCCGATGCCGCGCAGGGCCTGGGCATCCCGGTAATAGTGGTCGCCGGACGGATCCTGGTCACGCCGGAGGACCTCGCCAAGCACGGTGTGGTGGCCGCGGCGCAGCTGCTGGACGTGGCCGGAAGCCCGGACGACGCCGTCGCCAACGCCGCGAAGTACCTCGCCTGGGCCACCAGCCAGGTGCTCGAGGGCGCTTGAGCGCTCAGGCGCCAGTCTCTTAGGCGCCCGTCTCATAGTGCGGCTCCGCGACAGGTTTGGATTCGGGGGAGCCACGCTCGCGGAGGTACACCGAGGCGCCCACCAGCACCGCGACGGCCAGGAACTCACTTTGCCAGTTCTGGAAGGACTCAAACCAGAATCGGCTCGTCGCCAGGTACTCCAGGACCGTCACGGGAGCCTCGCCGTGGCTCTGCTGCTCGGAACTGTACTCCTCCGCACCGCCGACGGCGTGGAGGGTAAAGGACGCCAGGAACAGCAGCAGGAACATGATCGACAGTGAATGCTCGTAGAGCTTGAGCACCCACCCGCCCCGCCGCACGGGCCACGGGGTGGCTGCTTTCAGGGCCGCGTCCCGGGGATCCTCGTCCTGCGGGGCATCCCGGCCCACCGGCTTCGACTCCGAGGATCCTTTCTGGAACAGGAACACGGTCAGGATGACGTACATGCCCATCTGCAGGAACTCGGACTCCCAGTTCTCAAACGTCGCCTCGAGGAACGCCCCGGTGCCGAGATATCCCAGCACCGTCACGGCCGGTTCCCCATGGGCCAGCTGGTCCTCGCTGTACTCCGCGGCTCCGCTGACCACCATGCCGCCGAAGAACATGAGGAACAGGCCGATGTTGGCCAGCAGCAGTCCGTGGTCCTTGACCCAACTGCTCGCGGTCCTTCCGGGCACTGTGCCTTGTCGGCTTGAGCTGGCCATGTCAGTTCCCCTTTTCGGCCTGCCGGCGGAGCAGGGTCGGCACGATAACCAGCAGGACCAGCAGCACAACCAACAGCACCGCACCGGCCCACAGCCCCGCCGCCCGGCCGGCTGTGACGTCAAAAACCAGCGCCGAGGTGCCAACGCTGAGGAGCCCGACGCAGGCAAGGGACACCTTGGCGATCCGGTCCGCGCTGGACACAAGGGCCTCCCGGAGGTGCAGCCGGAACAGGCGGCGGTGCACGCTCACGGGAAGCAGGATCAGGGCGGTGGTGAGGGCGGCCAGTGCCACGTTGGCGAGGTAAAGAGTGGTCTGGTAATCGTCCAGCGTCTCGAACCTGGACTGGAACGGCAGGGTCAGCAGGAAGCCCGCCAGGATCTGCACGCCCGTCTGCAGTACCCGCAGTTCCTGCAGAAGTTCCATCCAGTTGCGGTCCAGTTTTTCGATGGCGGACTCGTTGCGTTCGTCCTGGACGGGCGCCTTCGTTCGGCCCGCGGGGGACTCGTTCGGAGTGGACTCCGGTTCTAAATCGGACACTTGCGCCTCCACGTGGATGATGGCCGGGCTGCGGTGGCAGTCAACTTCAACCTAGGCTTGAGCGTTGCGAAATTCAAGCCGATACTAAGGTTGCTGATGAATCCCCGGTAGGGTGTAATTGTTTACTCCGTGGGGGACGCGCCGCAGGTCCGGGCCATCGCCCGCGACCCGCGGAAACAGCCCCTGGAAAACCGACACGTTGGGTAGGTTGACTATGAGTGATTCAAGCAAACAGCAGGACCAGCCGCGGGACCCCCGCGGCGGCTACTACTCCGGGTCGTTCCCGGAGCAGGTGCAGGAACAGCCCGGCCTCACCGCGCCCATGGACCCCCAGCCGGACCACGGCGAAGAGAGCTACGAAGGCAGCGGCGCCCTGACAGGGAAGGCCGCGCTGATCACCGGCGGGGACTCCGGGATCGGCAAGGCCGTGGCCATTGCGTTCGCCCGGGAGGGGGCCGACGTCGCCATCTCCTATCTTCCGGAAGAGGAAGCCGACGCCCAGGACACTGCCGCGTGGATCCGCAAAGCCGGCCGAAAGGCGCTGCTGATCGCCGGGGATGGGCGCAACGAGGATTTCGCCACCAGGCTCGTCGACGATGCGATCGCCGAGTTCGGCCGTCTCGACGTCGTAGTGCTGAACGCCGCCTACCAGAAGAACCGCGACAGCTTCGAGTCGCTCCCCACTGAGGAGTTCGACCGCGTCTTCCAGACCAACCTCTACTCGCTGATCTGGACCGCGCGGGCCGCTGTGCCGCACCTGAAGGAGGGCGCGTCGATCATCACGACGGCGTCAATCCAGGCGTTCAACCCTTCCCCCGGGCTGATCGACTACGCCATGACCAAGGCCGCGCAGGTCGCCTTCACCAAGGCCCTGGCCCAGGAGCTCGGCCCGAAGGGAATCCGCGTCAACGCCGTTGCCCCCGGGCCCATCTGGACACCGCTGATCCCGGCGACCGAGTGGCCGGAGAAGCTGCCGACTTTCGGCCAGGACACCCCGCTGCAGCGCGCGGGGCAGCCGGCCGAACTCGCACCGGCCTACGTGCTCCTGGCCTCCGATCACGGCTCCTACATCTCCGGCGCCGTCTTGCCCGTCACGGGCGGCAAAGGCCTCTGAGCCGCGTCACGGCATGTCAGCGAGCTCCAAAGAACCACGCAGTTCACCATTCCAGTACGGGAGGAACAGCATGACCGAGGAAAAGCAGCAGGAACCGATCGAGGAAGCCGGCGGCTACGGAACGCCGACAGCGGAGCAGGAGCTGCCCGGCGGAGACACCAGGAAGTTCGCCCAGCCCCGCGAAGAAGAAGCTTTCGAAGCCGCTGGACTCAGCCAGGACAGCCCGGACGGCGAGACATACCCGGCCGGCGCCCCGGACCTGAGCCAGTTCGGCGCCGAAGACCAGGACAGTGCAGGAGAACCCGGGGCAGGACGCTTCGGAGGAACGGAGGAACAGATGAGTTCGGAAAACGCCAGTACAGCCCCCGGCTACGACGCCGACGCCACGGAGAATTCCGAGGCGGCCATGCCGTCCGCTGAGGCCGAGATGGATGAGACCAACACCGAAGAGCCCGACGCCGGACGGCCGTTCTCCTCGGAGCCCGGCCAGGATGCTGCCGGGCTGCCGGACGGCTCAGGAACGGACCTGCCTGAGGACAAAACCCCGAAGGATGATGGCGACGACGAGGAATCGTTCGACGCCGGATAACGACTCCGCGCGCCGACAAAGCCGCCGTGCGAAGCAACGAAGGCCGGGACCCGAACACCCACGTGGAGTTCGGATCCCGGCCTTCCGGCTAATGCGGCGGCGCCCGGTTTCTTGGGCGGCGGCGCTAGCGGCGCTTCTTCGGCGTGCGCTTGACGGCAGCCGTGGCAGCGGCCACGGCGCCTTCCGTCTCGGGCTCGGCCACCGTGCCGCGGACCTTCGCGATCGCCGTCATGCCGTGGTAGATCACCAGCGCCGCCGCGGAGCCCAGGGCGATGCCGGTGAATACCAGGTCGCCGATGGTCCAGGTGTAGTCGGCGATGCCGACGATCAGTGCGACGGCGGCCGTGGTCAGGTTGATCGGGTTGGAGAAGTTCACCTTGGCCTGCACCCAGATCTTGACGCCCAGAACGCCGATCATGCCGTAGAGCATCGTCGCCGCTCCACCCAGCACACCGGCCGGGACGGTGGCGATCAGCTCGCCGAACTTCGGCGAGAAGCTCAGCACGATGGCGAAGAGGCCGGCCACCCAGTAGGCCGCCGTCGAATAGACCTTGGTGGCGGCCATGACGCCGATGTTTTCCGCGTACGTGGTGGTGCCGGAGCCGCCGCCCATGCCGGCCAGCACGGTGGCGGCACCGTCGGCCATCAGCGCCCGCCCGGAGACGCCGTCGAGGTTCTGGCCGGTCATGGCGGACACGGACTTCACGTGGCCGATGTTCTCCGCCACGAGCACCAGCACCACCGGCACGAACAGGCCAACGACACCGAGGTGGAATTCGGGGGTCTGGAAGAACGGCAGCCCCACCCAGGCGGCGGAGTCCATCTTGGAGAAGTCCACCTCGCCGCGGATCATCGCCACGAGGTAGCCGACCACCACACCGACCAGGATGCTCAACCGGCCCAGGATTCCGCGGAAGAAGACGCTGACCACGATGATTGTGGCCAGGGTGATGAGGGCCGTGATCGGAGCGGCGTCGAAGTTGTTCTTCGCTGCCGGGGCCAGGTTGAGACCGATCAGGCCCACGATTGCGCCGGTCACGATGGGCGGCATCAGGCGGTTGATCCAGCCGGCGCCGAACTTCTGCACGATCGCGCCGATGACCGCCAGCCCGACGCCGGCCAGCACCACGCCGCCGAGCGCGCCGGCGACGCCGAACTGCTGCTGCGAGGCCATGATGGGTGCGATGAACGCGAAGCTGGATCCGAGGTAGCTGGGCACCTGGCCCTTGGTGATGACCAGGAACAGCAGCGTGCCGATGCCGGAGAAGAAGAGCGTGGTGGCCGGCGGCATGCCCGTGATGATCGGGACCAGGAACGTGGCACCGAACATGGCGACAACGTGCTGCATCCCGACGCCAAGAGTCAGCGGCCAGGCAAGGCGCTCATCCGGCTTCACCACCTCACCGGGGCGGATGGATTTGCCGTTGCCGTGGAGCTTCCATTTGGTACCGAGCATGCTCATTGCCGGGGCCTTTCAGAGAATGTGTGGCGGGGCGGGAAGGAATCTTCCGGGGGCAACTTTACCGCGCCGGTGTTTCCGGCATGCTTCGCCGCCCGCGCCGCCGCAGCTGAAGCCGGCGCCGCTGTGCCGGACGTCACGCGGCGCTACGGGAAGCGGGCGGCACAAGTTGAAGTTGCAACTATGGACAGTATCCAGTGGCCGCCGCCCCGGCGGGCACGTCCAGCGAAAGGGATGCTCATGACCATCGCCCATGACGAAGCAGTAATCGACGCCGCCGCAGTGGACGCCATCTTTGCCGAAGCCCGCACCGCCAACACTTTCACCGGCGACGTCACCGACGAGCAGGCCCGGGCCATCTACGAACTCACCAAGTTCGGTCCCACCGCGTTCAACTCCCAGCCGCTGCGCGTGACCTACGTCCGGTCCGCGGAAGCCCGCGCCACCCTCGTCGAAACCCTCGCCAACGGCAACCGCGCCAAAACCGCCACCGCACCGCTCGTCGCCATCCTCAGCTATGACACGTCCTGGCAGGAGCAGTGGGACAACTTCCTGCCCGGCTACAACGCCCCGAAGGCCATGTACGACGCCGACCCGGGCCTCGCCGCGGCCACCGCCAACAACAACGCCCACCTGCAGGCCGGCTACTTCATCCTCGCCGTCCGGTCCCTCGGCTTTTCCGCCGGACCCATGACGGGCGCGGACTTCACCGCGATCGACGCCGCGTTCTTCCCCGACGGCGGCCAGAAGAGCTTCCTCGTCGTCAACATCGGACAGCCCGCGAACGACGCCTGGGGTGCAGCGAAGCCGAAGTTCGCTTACGAGGACGTCGTCCGCACGGTCTGAACGGAAACGAACCGCTCACGCGGAGGTGCCTCCGGCACTGTTTCACGCGGAGGTGCCTCCGGCACTATGGGGGACAGGCCGGAGGCACTCGGGACGCAATTCTGCGGTTGAGCGCAAGGCCGCATCCGGGGCCGCTTCCAGCAGCCCGCGATACCGACTCTCCATCTGCGCCAGATGGGTTTCCGCAGCCTCGCGTTCGGCGACGTCGACGATCAAGCCGAAAGCCTCCCATTGGGACAAGCTTCCGGCGTCACGCGACACCGTTCCAAAGCCAGTCCGCCTTTGAAAATGTCGGCAATCTTGCCCATGAGCCGCCGCAGATTTTTCGTTGAACGCCAGCACGAATATTAACTTGCGGACCCGCCAAAACGATTAATGTGGCGGCGTGCTCGATTGCGATTACTACCTACGAAATTCCCGCACGATGCGATCGCGACTCATCGGCTCCGGTCGGCGATGGACAAGAACCCGTGACCGAGAACCGGGCTGAACCAGCTATTCATGACGAAGCCGTCGGTCTTCTCCGTCAGGAGCTGATAGCTTTCGAAGTCGTCCGCGAATGGCGCGGTGATGTCATCGAGCAACACTTCCGCATCCTCGGAGTAAAGTCCGAGCTTTCCCTGCAGATAGGGCCGTTCGGTATCGGTAAAGGATGCGATCTCGATGTCGTTCATCCGCACGACGATGAGGTTGTCTTCCTGGGTGATCCTGAAGCTATGCCACACGCCGATCGGGTAGGCTCCTTCTC
>CALMVY010000330.1 GCA_937873245.1 uncultured Arthrobacter sp.
CGCCGGCCTGGTCATCGACGAGCCCTTCTCCGACACGCTCTACCGCGCCCTGGCCGTCCTGGTCGCCGCCAGCCCCTGCGCCCTGGCCATCGCCACGCCGAGCGCGGTCCTGTCCGGGTTGGCCCGGGCCGCGCGCGGCGGCCTGCTCATCAAAGGCGGCGGCCCGCTCGAAAACCTCGGCACGCTGCGTGCAATCGCCTTCGACAAGACCGGCACCCTCACGGAGGGAAAACCCGAGATGACCGACGTCGAACCCGCCGACGGCGTCAAGGAAGCCGAACTGCTCAACGTGGCCCTCGCCGTCGAGACCCAGAGCGACCACCCGCTGGCCTCCGCCATCGTGACGGCTGCCCGCGCCCGGCTGGACGGAACACCCCTGCTGTCCGCCGGGGCGGTCACCAGCATCACCGGCCGCGGGGTCAGCGCCCTGATCGAGGGCGAAGAGATCCATATCGGCAAGCAGCAACTCTTCACGGAAATCGACGGAACACCGCTGACCAAAGCCATCACCGACTCCACCGCCCGGCTCGAGGCCGCGGGCCGGACCACCATGGTCGTACGCCGGGGCACCCGGTACCTGGGTGTCCTCGGGCTGATAGACACGCCCCGGGACTCCGCAGCGACGGTCGTCACGCAACTGCGCGCCGCCGGCATCCGCCACATGATCATGCTCTCCGGCGACAACCAGACCGTCGCGGACGCAGTCGCCGGGAAGCTCGGACTCGACGAAGCCCGCGGCGACCTCCTGCCCGAAGACAAGGTCGCGGCCGTGATCGACCTGCGCACGAGGGAACACAAGGTCGCCATGGTCGGCGACGGCGTCAACGACGCACCGGCCATGGCCAACGCCACCGTAGGAATCGCCATGGGCGCCGCCGGCTCCGACGTCGCCATGGAAACCGCAGACGTGGCCCTCATGGGCGACGACCTCGAACGGCTCCCCTTCGCCGTGAACCTCAGCCGCCAATCCAGCCGGATCATCCGCCAGAACCTGTGGGCCAGCCTGGGCATCGTCGCGATCCTGATCCCGGCAACCATCTTCGGGACCATCGGCATCGGCCTGGCCGTCCTGATCCACGAAGGATCAACCCTGCTCGTCGTCGCCAACGCCCTCCGCCTGCTCGCCTATAGAGAACCCAAGCCCTAGGGAACGCAGGTCCCCCTGTGTTCCGGGCAAGGTTCGTTGCGTGCTGGTTGGGCCCGGTGGCGGTGGAGTCCACGGAGACTCCGGCAGTACGCAACATGCTTCCAGCATGCCAAAGCCGCCATCAGCAAATGTCACCAACCAACGTCATCAACCAATCAGGAGCGTGCCCTAGTCGAAAACGGGGCTCTCGGTGCGGCTGCGCTTGAGCTCGAAGAAAGACGGGAACGAGGCCAGGGTCACGCTGGCGTCCCACAGGCGGCCGGCCTCCTCGCCGCGCGGAATGCGGGTGAGGACGGGGCCGAAGAAAGCGGTCCCGTTGAAGGCGACGACGGGCGTGCCGACGTCCTGGCCCACCAGCGAGATTCCCGCGTCGTGGCTGGTGCGCAGCGCGGCGTCGAAGTCATCGCTTTCGCCGGCCGCCGCGAGTTCCGCGGGCAGCCCGACCTCGGCGAGGGACTTGGCGATGACCTCGGCAATGTCCTGGTTGCCCTCGTTGTGGATCTTGGTGCCCATGGCGTCGTAGAGCGCCTTGACGTAGTCGGTGCCGTGCTGTGCGGCTGCGGCAGTGATGACGCGCACGGGGGCCCAGGCCTTGGCCATGAGCGCCTTGTACTCCTCCGGGAGCTCCTCGCGGCCCTCGTTCAGCACCGAGAGGCTCATGACGTGCCATTCGGTGCTGATGTCGCGGACCTCCTCAACCTCGCTGATCCAGCGGGAGGTCACCCAGGCAAAGGGGCACATCGGGTCGAACCAGAAGTCGGCTTTGTTGGTCTCTGCTGGAGTGTTCAGGGTCTCAGGCACAGGTGATCTCCTAGGGGAAGTCTGCGGGGGAACAGGTGCACCGCTGGCTCAGGGGCCGGGCGCGTCACAGGCGACAGCGACCGGTACGGCCTATTTATTCCGGGTCAGGCGGATTTGCGCCGCTTGACATCGTGGGCGATCATCGTCGGCGCCGCCTTGTTGGAGACGACGTCTTCGGTGATGACGACCGTGGCGATGTCGTCGCGGCTGGGCAGGTCGAACATCACGGGAAGCAGGACCTCTTCCATGATGGCGCGGAGCCCGCGGGCACCGGTGCCGCGCTCGAGAGCCTGGTCGGCGATGGTGTTCAGCGCCTCATCGTCGAAGACCAGCTCGACGCCGTCGAGCTGGAACATCTTCTGGTACTGCTTCACGAGGGCGTTCTTGGGGGTGGACAGGATCTGGATGAGCGCGGCCCGGTCCAGGTTGGACACCGTGGTGATAACCGGGAGGCGGCCGATGAACTCGGGGATGAGCCCGAACTTCAGCAGGTCCTCGGGCATGACCTCACCATAGGAGTCGGTGTTGTTCTTGACCTCATTCAGCGGGGCGCCGAAGCCGATGCCCTTGCGCCCTGACCGCGAGCCGATGATCTCCTCGAGCCCGGCGAAGGCGCCCGCTACGATGAAGAGCACGTTGGTGGTGTCGATCTGGATGAATTCCTGGTGCGGGTGCTTGCGCCCGCCCTGCGGCGGAACCGAGGCCACCGTGCCCTCGAGGATCTTCAGCAGCGCCTGCTGCACACCCTCGCCCGATACGTCCCGGGTGATGGAGGGGTTCTCGCTCTTGCGCGAGATCTTGTCGATCTCGTCGATGTAGATGATGCCCTGTTCGGCCTTCTTGACGTCGTAGTCGGCGGCCTGGATGAGCTTGAGCAGGATGTTCTCGACGTCCTCGCCAACGTAGCCTGCTTCGGTCAACGCGGTGGCGTCGGCGACGGCGAACGGAACGTTGAGGCGGCGGGCCAAGGTCTGGGCGAGGTAGGTCTTGCCGCAGCCGGTGGGGCCGATCAGCAGGATGTTGGACTTGGCGATCTCCACGTCGTCGTGGTGCACGCCTTCGGCGAGGCTGCCGCTCTTGGGGGCGTGGCCGGCCTGGATGCGCTTGTAGTGGTTGTAGACGGCGACGGCGAGCGAGCGTTTGGCGGGCTCCTGGCCGATCACGTATTCCTGCAGGAAGTCGAAAATCTCGCGCGGCTTGGGCAGCTCGAAACTTCCCAGGTCAGCCACTTCAGCGAGTTCTTCTTCAATGATCTCGTTGCAGAGTTCAATGCATTCGTCGCAGATGTAGACGCCGGGCCCGGCAATGAGCTTCCGAACCTGCTTCTGGCTCTTTCCGCAGAAAGAACACTTCAGCAGATCCGTGCTCTCGCCAATCCGAGCCATATGTGAACCCCTTTTAGTATCTTGCTGCGGCCTGTGACACGTTCCACTCTAGGTCACTTTAGGCCGGTTGGGTGGAAAGACGACACCGGGGCGGCCACTTAAAGCGGGCCGCACCGGCGTCGGGAACTGCTTGTTACGTACTTGTTGCGCTACTTGGCAATTGCCTGGGGCTTGATCTTGCGGGAATCCAGCACCTGGTCGATCAGGCCGTACTGCATGGCCTCGGCCGCGGTGAGGATCTTGTCGCGCTCGATGTCGTTGTTGACCTGCTCCGGGGTCCGGCCGGAGTGCTTGGCCAGCGTGTCTTCGAGCCAGGAACGCATCCGCATGACCTCGGCGGCCTGGATCTCCAGGTCCGAGGCCTGCCCGCCCTGGCCGCCGGACAGCGAAGGCTGGTGGATCAGCACGCGGGCGTTCGGCAGGGCAAGACGCTTTCCGGGCGTGCCGGCCGCGAGGAGCACGGCGGCGGCACTGGCGGCCTGGCCGAGGCACACGGTCTGGATCTCCGGGCGGATGTACGTCATGGTGTCGTAGATCGCCGTCATGGCGGTGAAGGAGCCGCCCGGGGAGTTGATGTAGAGCGTGATGTCGCGGTCCGGGTCGGTGGACTCAAGCACCAGCAGCTGCGCCATGACATCGTCGGCCGATGCGTCGTCCACCTGGACACCGAGGAAGATGATGCGGTCCTCGAAGAGCTTGGTGTACGGGTCCTGGCGCTTGAAGCCGTAGGGGGTGCGCTCCTCGAACTGCGGCAGCACGTAGCGGCTGCTCGGCAGGTTGCCGGCAGTCGAACCGAAGTTGTAGTTCATGTTCATTGCTCCTGAATTCATTGCTGTGCCGGTCAGTTCTCGGTGGCTGCGTCGCCGGTATTGTCGCCGGCATTGTCGCCGTTGGCGTTGGTTCCGCCGCCGCCGGCGACCGATCCCGCGTGGGCCGCGATCTTGTCGAAGAAGCCGTATTCGAGGGCGTCCTTGGCCGTGAACCACTTGTCGCGGTCGTTGTCCTTGAGGATGGTCTCGACCGTCTGCCCGGTCTGGTCGGCGGTGAGTTCGGCCATGACCTTCTTCATGTGCAGGATGAGCTCGGCCTGGATCTTGATGTCCGAGGCCGTGCCGCCGATGCCGCCGGAGGGCTGGTGCATCAGGATGCGGGCATTCGGGGTGGCGTAGCGCTTGCCCTTGGTGCCGGAGGAGAGCAGGAACTGCCCCATCGAGGCGGCAAGGCCGGTGGCGACGGTGACGACGTCGTTCGGGATGAACTGCATGGTGTCGTAGATGGCCATGCCGGCAGTCACGGAGCCGCCCGGTGAGTTGATGTAGAGGTAGATATCCTTCTCGGGGTTCTCGGCCGAGAGCAGCAGCAGCTGCGAGCAGATCGCGTTGGCGTTCTCGTCGCGGACCTCGGAGCCGAGCCAGATGATGCGCTCTTTCAGCAGGCGGTTGTAAATGTAGTTATCCTGGGCGGCCGGATCGACAGTAGCCATCCGGGGTGCCCCTGCTTGCTGTGACATATGTACTTACCTCTCGCTGGCGACGGTGACGCCACTGGACGGCATCACTGAACTTTCCTACATGGACACTAACGGTTTTCCCGCCTGCTTTGTGCTCAGGCGCGGGGCTGTTCGCTGACGGCGCACGATTGCCCGCCAGGGTTCATTGCGGGCTTAAAAGCCGCACCCCCGGATCGTTGATCCGGGGGTGCGGGCTGGAACTGCGGGAGCGGGAAGTGTTAGAACTTCACTGCTGCCGGGTCATCGTTCTTGGCGGCGGCTGCCTCTTCGGAAGCCGTTTCCTCGGCGTCGGCCTCGGGTGCCTCGACCGGTGCCTCTTCGCCGCCGGGGCGGACGAAGTCGCTGAGGTCAACCTTGTTGCCCTCGGAGTCGGTGACCTCGGCCTGGCCCAGGACGACGGCCAGTGCCTTGCGGCGGCGGACCTCGGAAACCATCATGGGGACCTGGCCGCTCTGATCGATGATCTGGGCGAACTGGTTCGGGTCCATGCCGTACTGGCTGGCGGTGGTGACGATGTAGTCGATCAGCTCGTTCTGGCTGACGTTGACTTCTTCCTTCTCCGCGATGGCGTCCAGGATGATCTCGTTCTGGAAAGCGCGCTCGGTGTTGGCCTTGACCTCGGCGCGGTGCTCCTCGGTGTCGTGCTCGCCTTCGCCGTGGGCGTTCTCGGCGTTGAAGTGCTGCTCGAGCTGCTCTTCGACGACGGATGCCGGGACGGGAACCTCAACCAGCTCAACGAGCTTGTCGAGGACCTTGTCGCGGGCTTCGACGCCCTGCTCGACAACCTTGGACTCGGCGGCCTGCTTGGCGAGGTCCTGGCGCAGTTCGGCCAGCGTGTCGAATTCTGACGCCAGCTGGGCGAAGTCATCGTCAGCCTCGGGAAGCTCGCGCTCCTTGACGGACTTGACCACAACCTTGACCTGTGCGGACTCTCCGGCGTGCTCGCCGCCCACGAGGGTGGTGTCGAAGATGGCGTCCTCGTCGGCGCTGAGGCCGGTGACGGCTTCGTCGAGGCCTTCGAGCATGGTGCCGGCGCCGACCTGGTAGGACAGGCCGGTTGCGGAATCGACCTCGGCGCCGTCGATGGAGGCGGTGATGTCGATCGTCAGGAAGTCCTTGTCGGCTGCCGGGCGGTCGATGGACTTCAGCGTGCCGAAGCGGCCGCGCAGTTCATCCAGGGCCTTGTCGACGTCGGCGTCGGTGGACTCGGCGGCGGCGACCTCGACCTTGATGCCGGAGTAGTCGGGCAGTTCGATCTCGGGGCGGACGTCAACCTCGGCGTGGAACTTGAGTTCCCCGTCGGTGGCGGACGGGTCCGGAACCTCGGTGATTTCGACCTCGGGACGGCTCAGCGGGCGGATGCCGCTTTCCTGCACGGCAGCCTGGTACCAGCCGTTGAGGCCGTCGTTGATGGCCGTTTCCAGCACGTAGCCGCGGCCGACGCGCTGGTCAATGAGCTTGGAGGGGACCTTGCCCTTGCGGAAGCCGGGGACCTGGATCTGCGAAGCAACAGTCTTGTATGCCTCTGCGATGCTGGGCTTCAATTCCTCAAAGGGGACCTCAACATTGAGCTTGACCCGCGTGGGGGTGAGGTTCTCGACAGCGCTCTTCACAGTCTAAGTACTCCTGGTTTTAGGGGGTGGGGTTCTGCACCGCCAAAGCCTGGCGGTACTCGCAGAGTCGGGGTGACAGGATTTGAACCTGCGACTTCCTGCTCCCAAAGCAGGTGCTCTAGCCAAGCTGAGCTACACCCCGTAAGTGCACAGAACAGTCTACGGTCATATTGTGCCGGTTTGCACATTTGACAGCGGGGCCCTGAATTGGGTTTAGTTGTATCCGGCTTCAACAGCCGCCCGGAAGTTTTGCAGGAACGATCCTGCGAATTCCCGGGGACGTAGCTTAATGGTAAAGCCTCAGTCTTCCAAACTGATTACGCGGGTTCGATTCCCGTCGTCCCCTCCGAAATATGACGAAAAGCCCCTCCGCGGAGGGGCTTTTTTCGTGCCCGCACCATCGACTGCTCCATAACGGCCCTTTTGGCGGGTCAAAAGGGCCGTTGCGGAGAAATGGATGCGGGTGTGGTCCGCATGCCGGCTCACGGCGCC
>CALMVY010000331.1 GCA_937873245.1 uncultured Arthrobacter sp.
CGCTTGACTTGCTACAGGCGCGCCGATGTTGTTTGGATGGAAAAATGACCACCACTGAAGCTGCTCCCCCGCCCGCGTCCGACCGCCCCGCCGGGACCGCCGGGACCGCCCCCGAACCCGTCGATGAGAACGTCTGGCTCGAGGAGATCTACGGCGCGGAACAGCTTGCCTGGGTCCGGGAACAGAACGCCCGCACCGAGGAGCTCCTGGAGGACGCGGAGTACGCCGGACTGGAAGGCAGCATCCTCGAGGTGCTGGACTCCACCGACCGGATCGCGATGGTGGGAAAGCACGGGGACTGGTACTACAACTTCTGGAAGGACCGGCAAAACCCGAAGGGCCTGTGGCGCCGGACCACCTGGGACAGCTACCGCGGCGGATCACCGGAGTGGGAGGTCCTGCTGGATGTGGACGCCCTGGCCGCGGCGGAAGGCGAGGAATGGGTCTTCCACGGCGCCAGCTTCCTGCGCCCGGCCGACGGCGAGCCGCACCGGCTGGCGCTCCTTGCCCTCTCCCCCGACGGCGGCGACGCGAACCGCTACCGCGAGTTCGACGTCGAGTCCCGCACTTTCGTGGACCCGGCGGCCGGCGGCTTCGACCTGCCGACAGCGAAGGGCAACGCCTCCTGGCTCGACGCCGACACCCTGCTGGTCGCCTCCACCGCCGAGGGACTGCCCAGCACCACGTCCTCCTACGCCCGGACCGGCGTCAAGCTGCGCCGCGGCGGATCCCTGGCCGCGGCGGAGCGGCTGTTCGAAATCCCCGAAGACCACATGATGGCGCTCGTGGCGCACGACTCGACGCCGGGCTTCGAGCGGACCTTTGCCGTGGACTGGATCAGCTTCTTCGAGAAGACCACCTCGGTGCTGCGCGAGGGGCGGTGGGTGCAGATCGACGTCCCGGTGGACGTGAACCTCAGCTCGCACCGGGAATGGCTGCTGTTCCGGCCCCAGAAGGACTGGACCGTCGGCGGAACAACCTACCCCGCGGGCTCCCTGCTCGCCGCCGGTTTCGAGGCCTTCCTGGCCGGCAGCCGGGAACTGTCCGTGCTGTTCACCCCCGATGAGCACACCTCGCTGCAGTCCTGGAGCTGGACGCGGGACTTCCTGCTGCTGAACCTGCTCCGCGACGTCTCCTCGGAGATCCGGGTCCTCGATCCGCAACAGCCCGGGACGGACACCGCCTGGGCCTCGACCGTGCTGGACGCGTGCCCGCCGCTGCACGACGTCAACGCGTACGCCGTCGACGACGAGGACACCGCCAGCGGCACGGACGACGACGACACTGACGGTACCGACGGTGCCGCAACCGTGTCCGAGGCCGAGGCTCCGGGAGCCGGGAACGACTTCTGGCTCGTGGCCACCGGTTTTACCACGCCCAGCACTTTGACCCGCGGCACCCTGAAGCGCGCCGCCGGCGGCGCCGGCGTGGACAGCACGCACGAGGTGGTCCGGACCTCGCCGTCGTTCTTCAACGAAGACGCTTACGAGGTCCAGCAGCACTTTGCCGTGTCCAAGGACGGCACCCGGGTGCCGTACTTCCAGGTGGCGTCCAAGGATCTGGTCCTGGACGGCCAGAACCCCACGCAGCTCTCCGGCTATGGTGGCTTCGAAATCTCCCGGACCCCCGCGTACAGCGGCGCGATCGGCCGGGCCTGGCTGGAACGCCGCACCGGGGAATCCGCCGGGGCCGAGGGAGATGCCCCGCACACCCGTGGCGGTGTGTACGTGGTGGCCAACATCCGCGGCGGCGGCGAGTACGGTCCTGCCTGGCACCGCGCGGCCCTGCAGGAGAAGCGGCACCGGGCCTACGAGGATTTCGCCGCGGTGGCGGCGGACCTGATTTCGCGCGGTGTGACGTCGCGGGCACGGCTCGGCTGCGTGGGCGGATCCAACGGCGGCCTGCTGGTGGGGAACATGCTCACCCAGTACCCGGAACTCTTCGGCGCCGTGTCCTGCGGGGTCCCGCTGCTGGACATGCGCCGCTACACCAAGCTGTCCGCCGGCTACTCCTGGATCGCCGAATACGGGGACCCGGACGTGCCCGAACAGTGGGAGTTCATCAAGACGTTCTCGCCCTACCACCTGCTCCGGGACGGGGTGGACTACCCGGAAGCGTTCATCTGGACGGCCACGTCGGACGACCGCGTGGGGCCGGTCCAGGCGCGCAAGATGGCCGCCCGCATGCAGGCGATGGGCATCCCCAACGTCTGGTTCCACGAGGCGCTGGAGGGCGGCCATGCGGGGGCCTCGGACAACCGCCAGGCCGCGGCGCTGCAGAGCCGCAGCCAGCACTTCCTGTGGCGGGCGCTGGCGGGCCGAAGCGCCTGACCTGTTGCCTCCCCCAGGGGAGCAACGCGGGGTCACTTCGCGCCCATGCGGCGGCCCGGGATGGGCGCGACGTGACTGTGAGGATTGCGGTGGCCGTTTTGCACTGCATGGCACCTTCTGCGTATCCTTGGTTGGCTAGTTAATAGCAATTGGAGACGTGCCAGAGCGGCCGAATGGGCTTCACTGCTAATGAAGTGTGGGGCACAACTCCACCGGGGGTTCAAATCCCCCCGTCTCCGCGTTTGGCCCCGGTCCCTGGACCGGGGCCTTTTGCGTACCCGGGGGCTTTGCGGGGCCGGGGGCTTTGCGCACCGGGGCCATTCTCGGCCGTCCGGGTGGCCATTTGGCGAGGCGGCGGGCGCAGGCGCGGGCACATCAGGGCGGATCGGCGTCGAACATTCGCCCTGATCTGCCCGCGGGCCGCGGAAGACCGACGCCACGGTACGTCCGGAGGCCGGACAACCGAGGGATTCCGGCGGCCCGGATGGCAGGATGGGCCCATGTCGAGCAACCCCATGTCAAAAAACAGCGCGTTTGACGCGATCATTGTCGGCGGCGGCCACAACGGCCTCGCCGCGGCCGCGTACCTGGCCAAGGCCGGCCGGAAGGTGCTCCTGCTGGAAAGGCTCGAGCATCCCGGCGGCGCCGCGGTGTCCGCCCAGGCGTTCGACGGCGTCGACGCGCGCCTCTCGCGGTATTCCTACCTCGTGAGCCTCCTGCCGCAGCAGGTCATCGACGACCTGGGCCTGCGCATCCGGCTGGCCCGGCGCCGGTACTCGTCCTACACCCCGGACCCGCACGACGGCGGCCGCGCCCTGCTGGTCGACAACGGGGACGCCGCGGCCACTGCAGCGTCCTTTACCGCCGTCGGTGCCCCCGACGGCGAGTTCCGCGCCTTTACCGAGTTCTACGCCGGCTTCCGCCAGCTCACTGAGGCCCTCTGGCCCACCATGACCTCGCCGTTGCCGACGCGCTCCGAGGCGAGGAACCTCGCAGCCCGCGCCGGCGCAGAGGAGGTGTGGGACGCCCTGACCGAACGGCCCCTCGGGGACACCATCGCCAAGTCACTCCAGCACGACCTGGTCCGCGGAGTGGTCCTGACGGACGCCCTGATCGGCACCTTCGCCCGGGCAGACGACGAGGACCTGCAGCAGAACATCTGCTTCCTGTACCACCTGGTGGGCGGCGGAACGGGCGACTGGGACGTGCCCGTCGGCGGCATGGGCGCGGTGTCCGGGGAACTGGAACGGGCCGCCCGCGAGGCCGGTGCGACCATCCTGACATCCGCGGATGTCACCGCCGTCCGCCCGGGAGGCATGGTCAGCTACCGCCACGACGGCACAGAGCACACGGCCACCGCTTCCTGGGTCCTCGCCAACGTGGCCCCGGTGGTGCTGGACCGGCTCAGGAGTTCCGGCGCCTCCAGCGGCACCGCCCAGCAGGCAACACAGCCCGCCACCCGGAACCCGAACCATCTCCGGGAGGGTGCCCAGGTCAAGGTGAACCTGCTGCTGAAGCGGCTCCCCCGGCTGCTGGATGAAACGGTCAGCCCGGAAGCGGCCTTCGGCGGGACGTTCCACATCAATGAGACCTGGTCGCAGCTCGACGCCGCCTACCTCGCCGCCGCGGCAGGCACCATTCCCGACCCGCTGCCCTGTGAGATCTACTGCCACTCCCTCACGGACCCCAGCATCCTGTCCCCGGAACTGCAAGCCGCCGGGGCGCAAACCCTCACCGTGTTCGGCCTGCACGTCCCGGACCGGCTGATCACAGCGGAGAACAACGAACAGCGCCGGGCTGAGCTGCAGGCGGCCGTCCTGAAGTCGCTGAACTCAGTCCTGGCTGAATCCATCGAGGAACTGCTGCTGGCGGGCCCGGACGGACAGCCCTGCATCGAAACCAAGACCACCCTGGACATCGAACGGGCGGTCGGCATGCCGCGGGGCAACATCTTCCACGGCGGCCTCGACTGGCCCTTCGTCGAGGACACTGCGCCGCTGGATACGCCGGCGCAGCGCTGGGGCGTCGCGACGGATGATCCGCAGATCCTGCTCTGCGGCTCCGGCGCCCGGCGCGGCGGTGCGGTCAGCGCCATCGGCGGGCACAACGCGGCGATGGCTGTGCTGGAGTCCGGGCCGCACGAGTCCCGGCCGCTCGAGTCCGGCGCCCCCGCCCCGGGCTGAGGGGGCCGACGTCAGCCGGCCTGGCCAAGCACCAGCGGCAGCACGGCCCCGGCGCCCGCGAGCCTGAGGGCCCGGCCGGCGACGGTCACGGTCCAGCGGCTGTCGACCAGGTCGTCGATCAGCATGACGCTCTGGCCCTGGATCCCGGCCAGGGCTGCTTCCAGTTCCGGTCCCACCACGAGGCGGTCCCAGACCCCGGCAAGCCGGTAGGCGCTGTTGCCGCCGCGCCCTCCGGTCGGTCCGCCGTGTTCAAGCTGCAGCTGCCCCAGATAAGGGATCCGGCCGATCTCCGAGATGCCGCGGGCCAGCGAGTCCACCAGGGCAGGTTTTCCGCGGGAGGGGACGCTGATGATGGCTGCGGGCCGGCCTGCCCCGCTCCACCCGGGAGTGCGGCTGTCGCCGGCGCCCCACTCGCGGAGCACCTGCACGCAGGCCTGCAGCATCCCGGGGTCCACCGTGCGGTCGGGGGCTCCGGCGGCGAAGGCTTCGCGCAGGGCGCCGCCCCAGCCCAGGTCCGTGAGCCGCGCCAGCGCCCGGCCGCCGGCGACGCTTTCTTCGGGCTTGATCTTGCCCTTCACGGGAACGCCGAGGCGGTCCATGCCGCTGGGCCACTGCAGCCGTGGTTCCAGCGGGACACCGGCGCGGCTCAGGGTCTGGCCGGCGGCTTCGGTGGCCGAGGCGGCAATGTCGGACGGGAACCACGTGCCGGCACAGTTGTCGCAGCGGCCGCAGGCGCGGGCAGTCTCGTCGTCCAGGACCGAGGTGATGTACTCCATCCGGCAGCCCGCGGTGTCCTGGTAGATCACCATGGAGTCCTGTTCATCCACCCGGGCCTCCGCGATCCGGCTGTAACGCTCGGCGTCGTAGGTCCAGGGCTGGCCGGTGGAACGCCAGCCTCCGCCCACCCGCTCCACCGCGCCGTCGACAGCCAGGACCTTCAAGAGCAGCTCGAGCGGCGTGCGGCGCAGGTCCACGCGCGCCTCCAGCGCCACCGTGGAGACGGCGGTTCCCGCTTCGGCGAGGGCGGTCAGCACCGCGCCGGCCTTCTCCTCCGAGGGCATGGATGCGGTGGCAAAGTACTGCCAGATGTCGCGGTCCTCGGAACCGGGCAGCAGGAGCACGTCGGCGTTGGCGGCGCCACGGCCGGCGCGGCCCACCTGCTGGTAGTAGGCCACCGGGGACGACGGCGCCCCGAGGTGCACCACGAATCCGAGGTCCGGCTTGTCGAAGCCCATGCCCAGGGCGGACGTGGCGACGAGGGCCTTGACCTGGTTGTCCTTGAGGAGCTGTTCCGCGCGTTCCCGGTCCGCGGGGTCCGTGCGCCCGGTGTAGGCGAGGACCTCGTGCCCCGCTTCGGCCAGGAGCCGTGCGGTGTCCTCGGCCGCGGAGACCGTCAAGGTGTAGATGATTCCGCTGCCCGGCAGGTCTTTCAGGTGCGTGAGCAGCCAGCCCAGGCGGTCGCGGGAGTCCGGCAGGCTCAGCACGCCCAGGCGTAGGGACTCCCGGCCCAGGGCGCCGCGGATGGTCAGTACACCGGCGCCGAGCTGCTCCTCGATGTCATGGACCACGCGGGAGTTGGCGGTGGCAGTGGTGGCCAGGACCGGGACGGTGTCCGGCAGCTGGGTGATCAGGTCCGCGATGCGCCGGTAGTCGGGACGGAAATCGTGGCCCCAGTCGGAGATGCAGTGGGCCTCATCGATCACCAGGAGCCCCGTGCGCCGGATCAGCTCGGGCAGCTGGTTCTCGCGGAAGGAGGGGTTGGTGAGCCGCTCCGGCGAGACCAGCAGGACATCGACCTCGTCCGCCGCGAGCTGTTCGCGGACGGTGTCCCACTCCAGCTGGTTGGCGGAGTTGATGGCCACCGCCCGGACCCCGGCCCGCGCCGCGGCGGCCACCTGGTCGCGCATGAGCGCCAGCAGCGGGGACACGATCAGGGTCGGCCCGGCGCCCCGCCGGCGGAGCAGCAGAGACGAGAAAAAGTACACGGCCGCCTTTCCCCAGCCGGTGCGCTGCACCACGAGGGCGCGCCGGCCGCCGTCGACCAGGGCCTCGATGGCCTCGAACTGGCCGTCATGGAACTCCGCAGCGGGGTGCCCGACCAGCTCGCGCAGGACTTCCTGCGCCTGTTCCCGCGTCCCCGGTTGTCCGGCGGATGCGGAGTGGGGAGCGGACAGGACTGCAGCGTTCTGGTTATTGGCCATTGCTTCAGTATCCCAGCCACCTCCGACGTCCGCGAAGCCTCCGGCGCTGCCATGTGGACAATCACACCGGACGTGCGGGAGTCCGGCGGCTGAAGGAATCCGGCGGCGCTCCTCCACTGCCCCTCCACAGCCCGGCTGGGCCGCAACGTAAGATAAGACGCGTGACTACGGAAAAGACCAAGACTTTTGACCTCTCGGCCTCCTTCAAGGCCTACGACGTTCGCGGCATTGTCGGCGACTCGATCACCGCGGAAATCGTCGAGGCTGTGGGGGCGGCGTTCGTCGACGTCCTGCATCTGGAGGGCAAGACCGTCCTCGTCGGCGGCGATATGCGCCCCTCCTCCCCCGAGTTCAGCAAGGCCTTCGCCAACGGTGCCGCCGCCCGCGGAGCCAACGTCCAGTTGCTTGACCTCATCTCCACCGATGAGCTCTACTACGCCTGCGGTGCGCTCGACGCAGCCGGTGCCACCTTCACCGCGAGCCACAACCCCGCGGAGTACAACGGCATCAAGATGGCCAAAGCCGGTGCCGAGCCGATCTCCTCCGAATCCGGGCTCAAGGAAATCCAGGCCCGCGCCGAGGAATACCTCAACTCCGGTTCCATCCCCGCCGCCCCCAGCCGCGGCCTGATCGGCGTCCACGATGTCCTGAAGGGCTACTCCGAGTACCTCCGCAGCCTCGTGGATCTCCGGGGCACCCGCCCGCTCAAGGTCGTCGTCGACGCCGGCAACGGCATGGCCGGGCTCACCACGCCGGCAGTGCTCGGCGACGCCCTGCTGCCCAAGCTTCCCCTTGAGATCATTCCGCTGTACTTCGAACTCGACGGTTCCTTCCCGAACCACCCCGCCAACCCGCTGGAACCGGAAAACCTGCGGGACCTGCAGGCCGCCGTCGTCGAGCACGGCGCGGACATCGGCCTGGCGTTCGACGGCGACGCCGACCGCTGCTTCGTCATCGACGAAAAGGGCGAGCCGGTCTCACCGTCCGCGATCACCGGCATGGTGGCCCGCCGCGAGATCGCCCGGGCCCAGGGCCTCGGCGAGACAAACCCGACGGTCATCCACAACCTCCTGACCTCCCGCGCCGTCCCCGAACTGGTGGAACGCCACGGCGGCCGGGCAGTCCGCACCCGCGTCGGCCACTCCTTCATCAAGGCCGTGATGGCCGCAGAGGGCGCCATCTTCGGCGGCGAACACTCCGCCCACTTCTACTTCCGCGACTTCTGGAACGCTGACACGGGCATGCTTGCCGCGATGCACGTCCTGGCGGCCCTCGGAGAGCAGGACGGTCCGCTGTCCGAACTCGGCCGCGAATACGAGCCGTACGTATCCTCCGGCGAGATCAACTCGGAAATCGAGGACAAGGCCGCCGCCGTGGAACGCGTCCGGCACGACTTCCACACCGAGGACGTCGAGGTGGACTACCTGGACGGCAGCACCTTCATCGCCACCGACGGCAGCTACTGGTTCAACCTGCGCCCTTCCAACACCGAGCCGTTCCTGCGCCTCAACGTCGAAGCGACCGACGCCGCCACCATGGAACGCGTCCGCGACCGCGTCCTGGCGCTGGTCCGGGGCTAGGACCGTGTCGGAACTGCCGGCGGAAGCCGCAGCCGAGCCCGCAACGGCGTCCGCTGACCGGTCGTGGCGTGACAGCGTGCCGGACGCCAGCGCCACCGATCTGGAAAATCTGCTCGGCACCGGGGTCGGAGCCGCCCAGGAGCAGCTCGAGCGCAACGGCGGGTTCCTGCCGTTCGCCCTCGTCGTCGAGAACGACGGCGAGGTCCGGCTGGTTGCCGTGACCCCCGCCGACGCGGCCGAGGGCGAAGACGCCGACTTCGACGCGGACTCCATGATCAGCGACCTCACCGAACTGCTGCGCCAGCACCGGGATGAGTTCCGGGCCGCCGCGATCGTGTGCGACATCACCCTGCTGGAGGAAGCCTCGGACGCCATCCACGTGGCCGCGGAACACCGCGACGGCTCCCTCTTCGCCGCAGTCCTTCCGTACGCAGCGAACCCCGCAACGCATGAGCTCGAATTCGGCGAGCTCTCCGCCGATACCAACGAGCCCGGCGTCTGGGTGGACTAGACCGCCCGTAAACTGGTGTTATGAAGATCAACGCCTTCGCGGATGTGAGCCTGCGCGCCATGATGGTGCTCGCAGCCGCTCCCGACGGCGGTCTCCTCACCACCCAGAGCATCGCCGACGCCGTCGCGACGCCGTACAACCATGTCAGCAAGGCGGTGGCGAAGCTGCGGGAGCTGGGCATGATCGACGTCGAACGGGGCCGGCACGGCGGCGCCCGGCTGAGCAGCGCCGGCCGGCTCGCCACCGTGGGCCAGCTCCTGCGCCAGCTGGACACCCGGACCGACCCGGCTGACTGCGTCGGCGCCGGCGGGGCGTGTCCGCTGATCAACGAATGCCGCCTCCGCGGAGCCCTCGCCCGCGCCCGCGAGGCTTTCTACAGCGAACTGGACGGCCTGGTCGTCGCGTCCCTGCCCACCTCCCGGCAAATGGCGCCGGTGTTCCAGGCGATCGGGCTGCGCCCCGGGCTCTGAGCCGAAGCGCTGCACCCTCCCCCCGCCCGCACTTGGGCGCCGCACCCGCCCCGGCAGGCGCCGGAACTATGCCGCATACCAAACCCGCCACGCCCGGGAATCCCCTCGATTTGAACTTGTTTTCTACGCCCTGTAGAACTGAACCATAAATACCTGCATTTCAAATGCAGGTATTTGCATCGGTCCGGTCGCAGACGCCGGGCCACTACCTCAGGAGTCAATATGCTCTCGGACAAGTCCTTCCCCGTCATCGAGGCCACCCTGCCGCTGGTCGGATCCCGGATCGGTGAAATCACCCCCAAGTTCTACGCCAGGCTCTTCGCGGCTCACCCGGAGCTGCTGGACGGGCTCTTCAGCCGCTCGAACCAGCGCAACGGCAACCAGCAGCAGGCCCTGGCCGGAAGCATCGCCGCTTTCGCCACCCACCTGGTGAACAACCCCGGCACCGTCCCGGAGACCGTGCTGGCCCGCATCGCCCACCGCCACGCCTCCCTCGGCATCACCGAACCGCAGTACCAGGTGGTCTACGAGCACCTGTTCGCCGCCATCGCCGAAGACCTGGCCGAGGTCATCACCCCGGAAATCGCCGAAGCCTGGACGGAGGTCTACTGGCTCATGGCGGACGCGCTGATCAAGCTGGAGAAGGGCCTCTACGCCGCCCAGGCCAACAGCACGATGTGGAGCCCGTGGCGGGTCGCCGCCAAGACCGCCGCCGGCACCGGGTCCATGACCTTCACCCTGGAACCCGCCGACGACACGCCCATCACCCCCGCGCTCCCGGGCCAGTACGTCAGCGTCAAGGTCACCCTCCCGGACGGACTGCGCCAGGTCCGCCAGTACTCGCTGTCCGGCGACGCCGGCACGAGCCGCAGCTTCACCACCAAAAAGGACGACGGCGGCGAAGTCTCCCCGGTCCTGCACAACAGCGTCCAGGTGGGCGACATCCTCGAGATCTCCAACCCCTTCGGCGAGATCACCCTCAAGGAAGGCGACGGCCCCGTCGTCCTGGCCTCGGCCGGCATCGGCTGCACCCCGACCGCGTCCATCCTGCGCTCCCTCGCAGAATCCGGCTCGGACCGGCAGGTCCTGGTCCTGCATGCGGAAAGCGACCTGGAATCTTGGGCGCTGCGCTCCCAGATGACGGACGACGTCGAGCGCCTCGACGGTGCCGACCTCCAGCTCTGGCTCGAGCGGCCGGTCGCCGGAACCCGGGAGGGCTTCATGTCCCTGCGCGAAGTGGACCTCCCCGCCAACGCCTCGCTGTACCTGTGCGGCCCGCTGCCGTTTATGAAGAGTATCCGCAACGAGGCCATCAACGCCGGCATCCCGGCCACTAAGATCCACTACGAGGTCTTCGGCCCGGATATCTGGCTCGCCAGCTAGTTACATCGATTGCTCCGCAGCGGCCCTTTTGAGGGGTCAAAAGGGCCGTTGCGGAGCAGTCGGTGAGAGTTCGACGGCGGCCCCGCACCTTTCTCCTCGCTCTACCCGCCAAACGTCACCTCACGACGGCACACCGGTGATCGTGTGGCCGAAACGCAGGAGGTTGCCGGGGTCGTAGCTGGACTTCGCGGCCCTCATCCGTTCATAGACGGCGGGCGACCACGCCCTGGCCCGGTCGGCTTCGTCGCCGGGCTCGCCATGGAAGTTGACCAGCGTATACCCCGTGGAGTGCGGGGCCATCTCGGCCAGGACCCCGCGGATGGAGGCGGCGACGGCCTCGGCGAACGGCGGCATCTTGAACCCGAGCAGGAAAATAAGGAACGCAGCGTCCCGCCCCGATATGGCGTCCGGCAGTTCACCGGCCCGGGCCAAGGCCCCGCCGAGCGGCCGGATTTCGACGAGGAGCAGGGGGCAGTCCGAGCCCTCGCCGGTGAGCTTCAGCAGGTCCGCGACCGTCTCCTCGCCGAGGTCCTTCAGCAGCGCTCCGCCGGCCGTGAAGGGGAGCGGATCCGCGGGGTCCATGTGGATCTGGTCGACGTCGAGATAGCTCATGGGTCCGGCCGTGTCCATTATTGGCATCGAGACCGCCCTCATCGGGGCAAGCAGCCTGTCGCCGTCCTCGCGGGCCCCCAGGAAGGCGAAGCGCAGGTGCACCACAAACTGGCCCCGCAGCGGCGCGGGGACGAACTCCATGTCCGGAAGCCGCAGCAGGGAAATTGAGGGCGAGGCGTCATCCGGCAGCGTGGGCAGCCAGTCCCGGAAGGCGGCAAGGATGAGGGCCGCATCCGCCCCGGGATACATGATTCCGCCGCCGTAGAACTCCCCCAGCGGAAAGAGGCTGAACTCGAGTTCCGTCACGATGCCGAAGTTGCCCTTGCCGCCGCGCATCAACGCGAACAGCTCGGCTTCGGCCCCGGAGTCGATCCGGCGCAGCGACCCATCCGCGGTGACCACCTCCATGCTGCGGACATGGTCCGCCGCAAACCCATGGGCGCGGCCCAGCAGGGGCAGCCCGCCGCCGAGGGTATAGCCGACGACGCCGACGTCGGTGCTTGAACCGTGCAGCCCGATCAGCCCGAACGGCACACTCGCCTCCAGGACGCTGCGCCACTTCACGCCGGCTCCCACCCGAGCAGTGCGTTCGACCGGATCGATCTGAAGCCCCTGGAGGCGACGGGTGTTGATGAGCAAGCCACCGTCCACTACTGAGTCAGCGCCGTGCCCGGTGGACTGGACAGCCATCGGGAGCCGGCGTTCCGCCGCCCATTTCACCCCGGCGGCGACATCCTGTGCGTTCGCTGCCCCCAGGACGACGTCGGGCCGGTGCACTGTTGCGGCGTTGAACGCGAGCGTCTCGGCCGCGAATTCGGGGCTGTCCGGCAGGGCGACCGTGCCGCTGACCGCCGTGGACAGGGCGTGGATGTCGTCGTTGACAAGCATGATGAGCTCCTGAGCTCTCGCGTGCTGCGAGCAGGTTGGGGGCACGGCGGCGCGCGCGTGGAATGCCCCCAGCATCCTCCCCAGTTGGCGGACGGCCCGGCTGATGATTGCGTTGAGCCTAGGTCGTCCGCTTGGCCGCGGTCTAGGGACCTAAGTCCCCTGCGTCGGCCCGCCAGCTCAGATACCCGTCGATTGCTTCGCAACTGCCCTTTTGAAGGGTCAAAAGGGCCGTTGCGGAGCAATCGGTGGGAGTACGACGGCGGCCCCGCACCTTGCGTAAGGTGCGGGGCCGCCGTCGT
>CALMVY010000332.1 GCA_937873245.1 uncultured Arthrobacter sp.
CCTGAACCCCTATCAGATGGTCAAGGACCTCCGCACCGAGCATGAGGTCGGCAACACCTCCGCCGTGTTCGACGGCGAGATCGACGACTTCATCGACGCCGGCATCCGCTGGCGGACCGACAACCGCAACGCGGACAAATAAACCCCATCCGCCTCTTGCGTCACACCCGCCCCTCGGGTCTAATCCTGCGACACGCCCCCGCACTCAGGCCGAACCGCCGGGGCCCGTGCGTATAGTCGAGAAGCCGGAGCTCTACTTCCCCCACTAGAAAGCCCGCGCGCCGGCAGCAGAACTGGTCCGTACCCGTCCATGTCCTGCAGGGTTCTTAGGGCCATGATCCGTTTCGAAAATGTCACCAAGGTCTATGACCAGAAGGCGCGACCCGCGCTGGATTCGATCAACCTTGAGATCGACCGCGGCGAATTCGCCTTCCTGGTCGGGGCCTCGGGCTCCGGCAAATCGACCTTCCTGCGCCTCGTCCTCAAAGAGGACCGCGCTTCCTCCGGCGCCGTGTACGTGGCCGGCCAGAACGTTGCCAACATCTCCAGCTGGCGCGTGCCCAGGCTCCGCCGCGGGATCGGCGTCGTGTTCCAGGACTTCCGCCTCCTGCCGCAGAAAACCGTGTTCGCCAACGTGGCCTTCGCCATGCAGGTCATCGGCAAGAGCCGCAGCGTCATCCGCGACACCGTGCCCGAGGTCCTCAAGACCGTCGGCCTCGAAGGCAAGGAAAACCGCCTCCCGCACGAACTTTCCGGCGGCGAGCAGCAGCGCGTGGCGATCGCCCGCGCCGTCGTCAACCGCCCGGGCATCCTGCTCGCGGACGAGCCCACCGGCAACCTGGACCCCACCACCTCCATGGGCATCATGGGCGTGCTGGACAAAATCAACCAGAACGGCACTACCGTGGTCATGGCCACCCACGACGACGACATCGTCAACGAGATGCGCAAACGCGTCGTCGAACTCCGCAACGGCGTCATCATCCGGGACGAAGCCAAGGCCCTCTACACGTCCATGATTCCGGTCGTGGGCCAGTCCCGCCGGCTGCGGGATGCCAGCGGCCGGGATCCGAAGTCCGCCGCCCCGGCTGCCACCACCCGCGCTGAAGCACGCGCCGCAGGGGAGGGCCAGCTGTGAGGCTCCAATTCGTCCTCGCCGAGATCGGCAGCGGCCTGCGCCGCAACCTTTCCATGGTGGTCTCGGTCATCCTGGTGACGTTCGTGTCCCTGACCTTCGTCGGCGCCGCGGGCATGCTGCAGCTGCAGATCAACCAGATGAAGGGCTACTGGTACGACAAAGTCCAGGTCGCCATTTTCCTCTGCAGCGACGGTTCGACGGCGGCCGGCTGCGCCACCGGCCCCGCCACCGCGGAACAGCAGGACAACCTGCGCAAGGTCCTGGAGTCGCCCGCGGTGGCCCAGTACGTCAACGACTTCCAGTTCGAGTCCAAGGACGACGCCTACAAGCACTTCAAGGAACAGTTCTCCAATTCCCCGATCGTCGACTCGGTAACGCCGGACCAGCTGCCGGCCTCCTTCCGGATCAACATGAAGGACCCGGAGAAGTACCAGATCATCAGCGAGACCTTCTCCTCGCAGGCCGGCGTCGAAACCGTGATCGACCAGCGCCAGCTCCTGGAGCGGCTCTTCTCCGTCATGAACGCAGCCTCCCTCGTGGCCGTGAGCGTCGCCGGCGTCATGATCGTCTGTGCCATCCTGCTCATCGCTACCACCATCCGCCTATCGGCCTTCAGCCGGCGCCGGGAAACGGGCATCATGCGCCTCGTCGGGGCGTCGAAGATGGTGATCCAGCTGCCGTTCATCCTCGAGGGCGTGATTGCCGCCGTGATTGGCGCGGCGCTCGCGTCGGTAACGCTGTGGGCCGTGGCGCACTTCTTCCTCGGCGGCTATCTTTCCAGGCAGTACCCCGATACTGCCTTCATTTCCGCGGGTCAGACGCTGATTCTGGCGCCGGCCCTGATTGGCCTCGGGATTCTGCTCGCAGGGGTATCATCACTCCTGACTCTCCGTCGATACTTGAGGGTCTAGGGTGCGTAACGAAAAGGGAATGTCCATGACACCGATGCACCGCCCCGCCCCGAATCCGGGCACCGCCCGGCTCCGCGTGGCCGGCCGCCGTAGCCGCCTCGTCAGTGCCGCGCTGGTGCTCGTCCTGGCGGCGAGCATGGGCGCATCGGCCCCGGTGGCATTCGCCGACAACCTCGAGGACCAGCAGGCCGCCCTCCGCGAAGAGGCGGCCCGGGTCCAGTACTCCCTCGAATTCGTGGACTCCCGGATCGCCCAGGCCGCCTCGGACCTCGTCCTCTACCAGGGCCAGCTCCCCGGTGCGCAACAGGCCCTGCTGGACGCCCAGGGCCGGGTCGCGAGCGCGGTCAAGGAAGCCGAGGCCCTCGCCGCCCGCGTGGACCTTGCTCAGCAGAACAAAGCCAAGATCACCCAGCAGCTCGAAACGGACCAGCAGAAAATTGCCGACACCAAGAAGCTGATTGGACAGATCGCCACCCAGGCCTACAAGTCCGGTGGTGTGCCCTCCAACCTCTCGCTGTTCTTCGGCTCCAACAACGGCGGCAGCCTCACGGACACGATCGACCTCGCCGACCAAGCGATGCGCAGCCAGAACTCCGCGATGGACAAGCTCACCCAGCAGAACGCAACCAACGTCAACTCACAGGCCCGGCTCGAAGCAGTGGAAGCCGAGATCAAGGACCTCAAGGCCAAGGCCGACGCCGCGCTGGCGCGCGAACAGGCCGCCCGCGACGAGGCGGAGGCCAAGAAGGCCCAGGTGGACAAGCTCATCGCCGACACCACCCGGCTCGACGCCGAACTCCAGGCCGCCAAGCCGGGAATCCAGACCCAGCTCGCCCAGGTCAAGGCCCAGCAGGACGCTGTCGCAGCTGAGATCGCCGAGCGCGACCGCAAGCTGCGCGAAGCCTGGGAGGCCGAACAGCGGCGGATTGCCGAAGCCGCTGCGGCCGCCGCCGCCGCAGCCGCCCGTGCCCAGGGCCAGATCAGGCCCCCGGCGCCGTATGTCCCCGCCCCGCCAGGAAACCCGTCCGCATTCGGGCTGCGGAGCCCCTTTAATGGCGTGAGGATCAGTTCCGGCTTCGGTTGGCGCGCGACGCCGCCAGGCACCATCGACTTCTATGGCCAGGGCGGCTACATGCACACCGGCATCGACTTTGCCGCGGCCTGCGGCACGCCGGTCTATGCCGCGGCGGCAGGCACGGTGTATTCAGCCGGTTGGGCCAACGACGGCGGCGGAAACAACGTGAAGATCTCCCACGGTGTGGTGCAGGGCAACTCCCTGACGACGATCTACTACCATAACGCCAGCGTGACAGTATCGCCCGGGCAGCAGGTCAGCCAGGGACAGCTGATCGCCTACTCGGGAACCACCGGCAACTCGACGGGCTGCCACTCGCACTTCGAGACCTGGCTCAACAGCCGGGCCGTTGACCCGATGAACCTGCTCTGATCCGCCCGGAGCGGAAGCACTCCAGCCACACTGTGGCTCTGCCGTAAACTGGAGGAAGCCCGCTCCGTTTCGGTCTTGCACCGCTCCGGTCCAGCGCCCACCCATCGATCCAAGGAGTTCTACCGTGCCGAAAGAAAGTGGCCGTAAGGTAGTGGCCACCAACCGCAAGGCCCGGCACGACTACCTCATCCTCGACACCTACGAGGCGGGAATTGCCCTCATGGGGACGGAAGTGAAGTCCCTCCGTGAGGGCCACGCCTCCATGGTGGACGGCTTTTGCACGTTCTACAACGACGAGCTGTGGATGGAGGGCATCCACATCCCCGAGTACCACCAGGGGAGCTGGACCAACCACGCCGCACGCCGCCGTCGGAAGCTGCTGCTGCACCGCGACGAGCTCACCAAGATCTCGCACAAAATCCGGGAATCGGGCTTCACCATTGTCCCGCTGCAGCTGTACTTCGTGGACGGGCGGGCGAAGGTGGAAATCGGCGTCGCCCGCGGCAAGAAGGAATACGACAAGCGCCAGACGCTGCGCGAGCAGCAGGACAAGCGCGAGGCCCTGCGCGTCATGCGCGAGCGGAACCGGCGCTGACGAACCGCCGAGAGCTGCCGGGAATGAATCTGGAGAACCTTGCGTTATGATGAGTAGTCCGGGAAGGATCCGCAGGATCCCGACCGGGTTAAATAAAGATTGTTTGATAAAAAAATACGGGGATGATCGGTTTCGACGATGTTAGTCGCGACAGGTGAAGCGGGCCGAGGATGCAGAATTATCTCGTAAACGCTGTCTGCAAACCAATAAGTGCCGAATCAAAACGCACTGACTTCGCTCTTGCTGCCTAAGCAGTAAGACAGTCCGTCAGCCCGAGGTTGCTATTGCCCCGGATCCTGGCGTCATTTAGATAGCCACTGCTGTTTACCTCCGTCATCGGGGTGAACGGGACTCTTAGATGACTGGGCCCGGATCGGCCAGCTGTTTGCAGCATGGCCGGGGCCGAGAAAATCCGACGCAAACTGCGCCCGGAGAAGCCCTGACAACACGACATCGGACGGGGGTTCAATTCCCCCCATCTCCACCATGGGAGCCCCGGAGACGGTGCTCCACCCCGTAGAGTTCCACACAAAAGGCCGGAAGCTTCAGCTTCCGGCCTTTTGCTTTGCCCGGTTGTTGTTGGCAGAAGCGGCCCGGCT
>CALMVY010000333.1 GCA_937873245.1 uncultured Arthrobacter sp.
GGCCTCCGCCGAGGCATACGACGCGCCCACAATCGCGGCGAGTCCCGCCAGGCCAACGACGCCGATGGTCCAAGACTTCACTGTTTGCCCGACATCTGTTTATCCGTCATCCGTTTACCGGTCATCGTCGTACCTTCGCTCACTGCGGACCCCAATTCGACCCGACCAACCTCAGGGGGCTGCAGGCCCCGACGGATCAATCCTGCCCTATATGACCGATTTGTGTCGCAAAAGGGCTGGCCGCAGGTGACGGAACCATGGCCGGTAAGGGGCGTTTAGGTATACTCAGACTCAGCTACAGACGCCCAAAGATGCGCGGACACCCCTTGGAGGAAACATGTCGCACATCCTGCTACTGACGAACAGCACCGGCTCATCGGTGGACGTCCTGCCTGCTCTGGAACTACTGAACCACCGGGTCCATATTCTTCCCGCGGAACCGACCGCGCTGCTGGAGACGGACCCCTGCGACATCGTCCTGCTCGACGCCCGCAAAGACCTCGTCGGCGCACGCTCCCTGACCCAACTGCTCAAGGCCACGGGCCTGAGCGCTCCCCTCATGCTCATCCTGACCGAGGGCGGCATGGCCGCGGTCTCCTCGGCGTGGGCCGTGGATGACATCCTGCTGGAGTCCGCCGGGCCGGCAGAGGTGGAGGCCCGCATCCGTCTGGGCGTCGCCCGGGCCGTGCCGGACCCGGACGAGGCCCCGACCGAGATCCGTGCCGCCGGCGTCGTCATTGACGAGGCCAGCTACACCGCCCGGGTCAACGGCGCGCCGCTGAACCTGACCTTCAAGGAATTTGAACTGCTCAAGTACCTGGCGCAGCACCCCGGCAGGGTCTTCACCCGCCAGCAACTGCTGACCGAGGTATGGGGCTACGACTACTACGGCGGCACCCGCACGGTTGACGTCCACGTCAGGCGCCTGCGGGCAAAGCTCGGCGCCGACCACGAGAACCTGATCAGCACGGTGCGCAACGTTGGCTACCGCCTGACCTTGGTCCGGCACCCGGAAGAAGAGCTCACCGAGGCCTAAACCCGCCACTCGCCGTCCGGGGCGCCTTTGGACGCAATTCCGGCACTAGCGTTCTCTGTCCGCGGCGTGTCCGTGTCAAAGTGCCCCGGGACGGCCGCCGGGGTTATAGGACAAAGCGCGTGTAAATCCCCGGCGTGTCACGGTCGTCCCGCCCGAGCCTTTTGCGGGCCAGAGGCTTCCTCTGTGGCGGCTTTGTTGCCGGACCAAACATTCCCAGGCCTCATCCACGCGTGCGCGATATCCTGGCACCCCGCATTTTCACCGCCGGCCCGGGTTGCGCGGGCAGGGTTTCGCGGGCATGTGCCGACGCGCGGGCAGATCAGGGCGGATCGGCGCCGCGCATTCGCCCTGATCTGCCCGTCCGCCAGGGCCCTGAAGTGCCGGACC
>CALMVY010000334.1 GCA_937873245.1 uncultured Arthrobacter sp.
ACCAGGACACCGAGCCGGCGCCCGGGCCCGGGCCGGAAAGCGGCCACGGCCCCGGCGAGGTCGTCGATGCCGTGCAGCGGCTCGACGACGATGCCCTCCACCCGGAGATCGTCACCCCAGACCTTCTCGACGAGTTCGGCGTCGTGCTTGCCTTCCACCCAGATCCGGCTCGCCCTGGCGACCTGGGCGCGCTGGCCCTCCACCCTGACGGAGCCGGAGGCTGTTCTGCTGCCTGCGGCGCCCGCGGCGGCCCGGGGCGCCGGCGGCATCAGGCGGATCGGCTGTCCCTCCAGCAAAAAGCCGAAGCCCAGCCGAAAGGACCTGGACTTCCCGCGGCGGTCCTCCAGGGCGACGACGTGCATCCCGCCGGACTTCTCCACCCGGGTCACGGCACCCACCCAGCCGGACTGCACATCCTCGAGCACCATGCCGCGCTCCACGGGCACCTCCGGCAGCTGGGTCTTGGCGGGGGCAGACAGGTCCTGGGGGCCCCAGTTCTGGTACGACATCGGTTCCACACTGCTTTGCGATCGGATTGCTACGGCGGGCTGTGCCCGAAAACACCTGCCCCGGGAAGAACGCCTGGAGCGAATCCAATGCTAACAACGCGGCGACTCATATTAGACTGGTTAGCACTTAGGCATGTCGAGTGCTAACCAACATGCCGTGTGCCAGCAGAGCGTGCGGTGCGGCCGGCGAACGGCGGCACCGGATGCGGGACAGTCGAATGGAGGTGGAGCGTGAGCGAACCACGCAAACTCGAAGTGCTGCGCGCCATCGTGGAGGACTACGTCCATTCACGGGAACCCGTCGGCTCCAAGGCCCTCGTGGAGCGGCACCATCTGGGCGTATCCAGTGCCACGATCCGCAATGACATGGCGGCCCTGGAAGATGAGGGCCTCATCACGGCGCCGCACACGAGCGCCGGACGCATCCCCACCGACAAGGGCTACCGCCTCTTCGTGGACCAGATTTCGGCGGTCAAGCCGCTGTCACCGGCTGAACGCCGCGCCATCCAGGCCCTGCTGGAGGGTTCCGACGACCTCGACGACGTCCTGGACCGGACCGTCCGGCTGCTCGCGCATCTGACCAACCAGGTCGCCGTTGTGCAGTATCCGCACCTCAGCCGGGCCAAGGTGCGGCACATCGAATTCGTCCTGCTGGCGCCCCGCAAGGTGCTCGCAGTGCTGATCGCGGACACCGGCAAGGTGGAACAGCGGGTCATTGACGTGGGGCAGGACCTTCCCGACGAGGCCCTGGCCGAAATCCGCTCACGGTTCCTCGGCAGCCTGTCCGGGACGCCGCTGAACCTGCTGCCGCAGTCGCTGCAGTCCGTGGTTGCCAGTTGCCCGCCTGCGCGGCGCAGCGCAGCCCAGGCGTTGGCCCGCGGTCTCGAGGCGCTGGCGACGAGCAGTCGCGAAGAGCGGATGGTCATGGCCGGAACCGCCAACCTCGCCCGCTCCAACGTGGACTTCCCGCTGAGCATCGGCCCGGTGCTCGAAGCCCTCGAGGAACAGGTGGTCATGCTCCGCCTGCTGAGCGACATGGCCGCGGACCCGCGGGGGGTGACGGTCAGCATCGGCCGGGAGAACCCATATGTCGGACTCGCCGAGGCCTCGGTGGTGGCGACCGGCTACGGGCCGGACGCCACGGCGAAGGTCGGCGTGCTGGGTCCCACCCGGATGGACTATCCGACCACCATGGCCGCCGTCCGTGCGGTGGCCCGCTACCTTTCCAGGATCCTCGGCCCCTGACGGACGGCGCACCACTTTCCGTCCCGACGTTCCGACACCAGACTTCTTGCCCCTGACAGGCAGTGCCCCACCGGCAGTACAAAAAGGAAGAGATACACACTTTGAGCAGCCATTACGACGTTCTTGGAGTCTCCCGCGAAGCTACGGGCGAAGAAATCAAGAAGGCCTACCGCAAGCTGGCCCGGACCCTCCACCCGGACGTGAACCCCGGGGATGACGCCTCGGACCGGTTCAAGGCCGTCACCCACGCCTACGAGGTGCTGTCCGATCCGCAGAAGCGCCGGGTCTACGACACTACGGGCAACGAGAACGGCACCGACAACGGTTTCGGCGGCGGCAGCTACTCCGGCCAGGGTTTCGCATTCCAGGACATTTTCGAGACCTTCTTCGGCGCCGGCGGCCAGGCCGGACCGGCGTCACGGGTCCGCCGCGGCCAGGACGCCCTGATCAGCGTTCGGATCGACCTCCGCGACGCCGTCTTCGGCGTCAACAAGAAAATCGAAGTGGACACGGCTGTCACCTGCCCCACCTGTGAGGGCTCGTGCTGCCGCGAAGGCAGCCACCCGGAACGCTGCGACATCTGCGGCGGCAGCGGCCAGGTCCAGCGCGCCGTCCGTTCCATCCTCGGCCAGGTCATGACCGCCGCCCCCTGCGGTTCCTGCGAGGGTTTCGGCACTGTCATCAAGGACCCCTGCAACGAATGTGCCGGCCAGGGCCGGATCCGCAGCCGGCGCTCCCTGACGGTCAAGGTTCCCGCCGGCGTCGCCACCGGCACCCGCATCCAGCTCTCCGGCCAGGGCGAGGCCGGCCCCGCCGGCGGCCCCGCCGGTGACCTCTATGTGGAGATCCGGGTCAACAACGACGCCACCTACGTGCGCGACGGCGACGACCTGCACGCCAGCCTGAACATCCCCATGACGGCGGCGGCGCTGGGCACTGAGCTCACGCTCGACACGTTCGACGGCCAGCAGGAGATCGACGTCAAGGCCGGTACCCAGTCCGGTGAGGTCATCACCCTCCGCGGACTCGGGGTCACGCACCTGCGCGGCTACGGCCGAGGCGACCTCAAGGTCCACCTTCAGGTGGACACTCCCGCCAAGCTCGACGCCGCCCAGGAAGACCTGCTCCGCCAGCTCGCGAAGCTGCGTGGGGAGCAGTTCACCGAAGGAAAGCTCGCGGCGAGCGGCGGGGTCTTCGCGAAGCTTCGGGACCGCCTCGGTAACCTGTAGCGGTGAGCAACCCGGTCTTTTTCACTGCCCCCGGCACCCTGGACGGGCTGGTTCCCGGTTCCGTTTTCACCGTCGACGGACCTGAGGCCCGCCATGCGGTCACGGTGAAGCGTCTTGCCGTGGGGGAGCCCGTAGACATCGCCGACGGCGCCGGCAAGCGCCTGACCGGCGCCGTCGCCGCCGTCGCCCCGAACCAGCTGACGGTCACGTGCGCCGAACTCTCCGACGAGCCGCAGCCGGCGGTGCGGCTGGTTCTGGTCCAGGCCCTCGCGAAGGGCGACCGGGACGAGCTCGCGGCCGAGACCGCCACCGAGCTGGGAATCGACGCGGTTGTGCCCTGGCAGGCTGAACGGTCGATCGTCCGCTGGAAGGCCGAGCGTGCGGCGAAGGCCCACGCCAAGTGGCAGTCCGTGGTTACCGCGGCGGCCAAGCAGGCCCGGCGTGCGTGGATCCCGGAAGTCCGCTCCGCCGTCGACGGTGCCGGGCTGCAGGCGGCGGTGGCTGCCGCTGACCTCGCCATCATCCTGCACGAGGACGCCGTGCGCCAGCTGCGGCAGGTGCTGGAGGCCTGGCAGGCCACCAGCTCCGCCGACCCGTCCACCGGAAACGCGTCCGGCGAGGGCCGCGAGGTGCTGCTGATCGTGGGTCCCGAGGGCGGCATCAGCCCGCGCGAAGTGACAAGGCTCTGCGACGCCGGCGCCGTGACAGCCCTGCTGGGACACCACGTGCTGCGGTCGTCCACAGCCGGCCCTGCCGCAACGGTCCTCGCCAGTGACATCCTGGGCCGCTGGTAGCCCGGGGGTCCAACAGACCGTCCGGCCTAAGAACCGATGCTACATCCGGCAGGGCTGGGGCTATTTGACCGTGAACCCGCGGGTGTCGACGTTCAGGTCCTCGGCCGGGTTGCCTTCCTCCAGCTGGGACACCCGGACCTCGTAGTTGCCTGGTCCAAGGTTCACCGAGACGCTGAAAGCACCTGATTGGCCGGTTTCGGCCGAAGCGGTGACCGTACCGTTCAGGTAGCTGGTCTTGACGCTGCCGTCGATCCGCAGGATCTCCCACCGGAGCTCGCCGCCCGGAGCCGTGCTGCGTCCGGAGACCTTGACCGCGCCGTCCTCGACGGAGGTCCCTTCCTGGGGGTCAATGATCCACACCGGGGCGACCATACCGACGCTGCGCGAGGTCGGTGAGCCGAGGCGGACGTGGTTGAAGGCAACGTAGTCGGTATGACCGTCCACGAGCACCACCACCTGGATCTGCTGGCCGGAGTCGATCAGCCCGGCGCTGGCGGCGGCCGCCGTCGCGGTGTACACGAGCTGCTGGACCGCGCGCTCGGCCATGGCGGGATCCACGTTGCTGTTGAAAGCGTCCGGGGACATGTCGACGGTGATGACGTTCTTGCCCGAGATGGAGGTTGCCAGCTTCTTGGGGTTCTGCCAGGGAGTGAAGAAGTCCGGGTCGAGCGGCTTCTGCGACATCATGACCCGAAGCGCCCGGGTGACCGGGTTGTCCTGTTCCGGGACATCCCGGAATTCCCGGTAGAGGAACGTGTTGTCGTTGCTTCGGCCGATCCAGTAGACCGGCGCCTTGTTGGATGCCTGCGTGGTTTCCAGCGGCGCGCTTGTGGTCGGCGCCGATGCCTGGGCGGACATGACATGCGAAGGACTGTCGGAGTTCGTGATACCGGGCTGGGGAGTGGCCACGCACCCGGACAGGAGCAGTGCCGCAGGCACCATCAACAGCAGCATGCGCGGTCGCATCCGCGCGCCCGCTGCTGCCGTCTGTCCCGTTCCGCGTCGCCTGATTGCCGCTGCCCTTGTCTGCTCGGTCTCTTATCTGCCCGGAGTCTCATCTGCCCCGTGTCTCATGTGCCCGCCCGCCAGGCTGCAAACGCCATGCCGGAGGCCGATTTCCAGCATGGCACACGGGTCCGGTCCGAAACCGGGGATTCGGCCGACGGGCCGGAACTGCAACGGGAACGATATGAGGCCGATACGAAGTTGATACCTAAATCCGGAACGAATTATAAACAAGCCAGAAAACGCAGCCCGGGGTCGCAGTCAGACAGCTGCCCGACAGGCCGTCATGCCGGCGGCATGCGGAGCCGGGCACTGGCGTAAGATGAGAGGACCCGCTGACACCCGGAACCGGAAGGCGAGCACCGCCTTAAATCAAGCATTGTCAAGCAAGCACCGTCGGGCCGGGATCAGGGGGCAGACCATTTCCGAACTGGAGGGGACCAGAGGCCCGCGGGCCAACATCATGACTGAAGCAGCGAACGGCAAGGCCCGGATCAGCGCTGGAGAGCGCTCCGCAGGTGAATTCCCCCACTCCTTACCAGGGCTGCGGACGGAGGTAGTCCTGTTCGACAGCTCCGATCAGATGGTGCAGTCCCTCGGCAGTCATGACGAAGCCCTGCGCTTCATTGAGGCGCAGTTCCCGGCCGTCGACTTCCATGTCCGCGGTAACGAGCTCGCGATCAGCGGGCCGGCCGCCGACGTGCCGCGGATCATGCGCCTGCTTAACGAGGTCCGTGGCCTCGTCGCCAGGGGCACCATCATCACGCCCGCTGTCCTGCAGCAGCTCGTGTCTATGCTCAGGACCCAGTCGCTGCAAAACCCGGTCGAGGTGCTCACGCACAACATCCTTTCAAGCCGCGGCAAGACCATCCGGCCGAAGACGCTGAACCAGAAGAACTATGTTGACGCGATTGACGACAACACGGTGATCTTCGGCATCGGCCCGGCCGGTACCGGCAAGACGTACCTGGCAATGGCCAAGGCCGTCCAGGCGCTGCAGCAAAAGGAAGTCACGCGGATCATCCTGACCCGTCCCGCCGTCGAAGCGGGGGAGCGGCTCGGGTTCCTGCCCGGCACGCTCAGCGACAAGATCGACCCCTACCTGCGGCCGCTCTACGACGCCCTGCACGAAATGATGGATCCGGAATCCATTCCTCGGCTGATAGCGGCCGGCACCATCGAGGTCGCCCCGCTGGCCTACATGCGCGGACGCACGCTCAATGACGCCTTCATCATCCTGGACGAGGCACAGAACACCACGCCGGAACAGATGAAGATGTTCCTCACCCGGCTGGGCTTCGGCTCCAAGATGGTGGTCACCGGCGACGTGACGCAGGTGGACCTGCCCTTCGGAACCCGGTCCGGTCTCCGGATCGTGGAAGAAATCCTGGAAGGCATCGAGGACGTCAACTTCACCGTGCTGGACGCCTCCGACGTCGTCCGGCACCGTCTGGTGGGGGACATCGTCAACGCCTACGGCGTCTGGGACGAAATTCAGAGGAACCGGGTCAAGCATTCCGTGGCCCGGGAGAAGCGGGGAGAACACGCATGAGCATTGAGGTCAACAACGAGTCCGGCGTCACAGTCGACGAGGCCGAGCTGGTGCAGCTGTCCCGGTTCATTTTCGAACGCCTCTTCATCCACCCGCAGGCCGAGCTGTCCATCCTCCTCGTGGACGAGCCGGCCATGGAAAAGCTGCACATCGAACTGATGGACGAGCCGGGCTCTACCGATGTGCTCTCGGTGCCCATGGATGAGCTGACGCCGGGCACTCCGGACAAGCCCACCCCGCAGGGCATGCTCGGCGACATTGCCATCTGCCCGCAGGTCGCGGAGGTCCAGGCGATGCACGCCGGCCACTCCACCCAGGACGAAATGCTGCTGCTCACGACCCACGGCATCCTGCACCTCCTCGGCTTCGACCACGCAGAGCCCGAGGAAAAAGAGGAGATGTTCGGCCTCCAGCGTGAACTGCTCTCTGCCTTCACCGGCAAGGACGCCCCGTCAGAGACGATTCAGTGACGCCACTGATCCTCGCCGGCATGGCGCTGGTTTTTCTGAGTTTTGCCGCGTTCCTGACCGCGGCCGAGTCTGCTTTCAACTACCTTTCCCGGCACGACGCCGAAGCGTCGATCCTGAACAGCCGCGGTACCGCGCTGAAGCGCATCATGGCCCAGCCCGTGGCGCACATGCGTGCCCTGCGGTTCTGGCGCATCTGGTTCGACATGGCCTCGGCCGTCGCCGTCACGGTGCTGCTGACCAGCGTGTTCGACACCGTCTTCCGCGACGCGGAGGCCGAGGAGCGGCTCTTCTTCGCGATCCCCGGCGCGCTGTGCGTGCCCTGCCGGCAGCTCTACGTCGACCAGCAGCTCATCGGCATCCTCGGTCTCGACGGAGCCCGATGCACCTTCGCCATCGAGTCCGATCGCGTCCTCCAGGCCGGCCAGGCCGGCCAGGCTCCCGCCGCCTGACGATCTCGTCGATTCGATTAAGCCGTGGGCCCGCCGCCCCACGCTCCGCGACTTGACGTGTGCGCCACGGTTGGCCTTACCTGGCCTGACCGGGACGGCGTGTGCGCTTCGGCGCCCTTCGGG
>CALMVY010000335.1 GCA_937873245.1 uncultured Arthrobacter sp.
GACCGCCTGTTCCAGCTGGCCGAGGGCGGCTGCGCCGAACTGTTCGCGATGCAGCGGGCGGCGCTGGGGCGGTAGGGCTCAGCCTTTCTCTCCGTCCGGCGCACCCATTGGGGTGGACCAGCAACTCTGTAGCAGGGCCTCTGCTTCGGTCATCCATTTCACCAGCGGACCGGAGCCGAGATGGACGACCGAAAGCTCAACGGGCTCAGAACCAGAAGTCCATCCGCGAGACCAGAAGCCATAACGGGTATGAAGGGGGCCCATGTCGGGCGGCGCGGGTGAAAATCCGGCGGGCGATGCCGCTCGCGCTCCACGAATCTCCGGATGTGGGACAGGCAGCCGTTCGAGGGCCAGAACGAGCTGGTAAATCTGGGGGCAGGAACGACTGGAAACGATTTCCGCAGCGACGGCCTCCTCCGCACTGTCACTGCGCCGTATGACCCAGACCGGGGTTTCATCTGGCTGCACCGGCATTTCGTAAATCGCCAAAGCATTGAGGGCGCCGCCCCTATGCGCCAGGACAATGGCGCTGGGCTGAAGGCCATCGTACCTGGTCCCCTTCAGTACATCGAGTTCACCGGCAACCGACGATACGTTTGAAGTGGCGGATTGCAGGGCGACAGCGAAGAAAAGACTCATGCTGGCGGGCATTGTTGGGCCTCTGGGTTGACCTCCGGCGCGGGCGCGTCACTGCTCCGGCTTGAGTCGTTGTTGAACACTCGGATCGCCACGGACGAGTTCGGGTCCGTCGTATCTCTGGCGATGATATACTGTCTGAGTTGGTTTGCACGTGAGACGCCGCCAGACGACCATTGCGCCACCCAAGCATACAAGCTGTCGAAACCGGTCCAGTCGTCGCCAGAGGGACTAAGCCCTCCGCCGGGATGATTGTGTATGAAGCCGACAAGATTGTCCGGGGGTCATTCCTGTTGTGTCGGGCGTGACAGTTCCTTGTGATCCTGCTGACACAGGGCCCACGTAGACTCTACCCGTCGCGTCTTCATAGAGGAACGCATACCATTCCCGACTGAACAGCCCGTCATCACCACGCTCGGCGGCCTGGCGCTCGAATTCCCGCTTGGCTTCCGCCGCCGCCGCATCCGCGTTCCATTCCAGCGCCGTCGTCGGATCGGCGCAGGGATCAAATCCCGGAGATGGCGAGTTCGGGTCGTCCGAGACTTCGTTCTGCTGAATTCCGCCGCCGTCGTCCCCTCCACCCCCGCCGGAGCCGCCGGAGGGAAAGGCGCCGCCAGGCGCCCGTCGCTGGCCGACAACGTAGATCGTGCCGAGGTCTGTCGTATCCGTCATTCCCGCCCCCCTGTTTCAGACAACCAAGGGCATATTGACCAAGGGCATATTGACCGGAGGTGCAAATCACCGTTCGTTGATCACCCCTCCTCCCCGTCCAGCCGGCCCATCATGTGGAAAGCCGGCGTCGACGTGGTCGACCTGAAGGCGGTGGGCGAGCGCCAGGTGGTGCTGGACTGCGACGTGGTCCAGGCCGACGGCGGCACCCGCACGGCGGCGATCACCGGG
>CALMVY010000336.1 GCA_937873245.1 uncultured Arthrobacter sp.
CGGCCGGTGCGGCGCAACTGGCCAGGCCGGCGGCAACGGCTGCCGCCGCCAGCACGGCGGCGGTCCTGATGCCGGGCTTCATATAACGCCCTTGCCCTTGGGCGTTTCGATGATCACCGTGGTGGCCTTGACGACGGCGGTCGCGACCGAGCCGAGCTCCAGGCCCAGCTCCCGCACGGCCTCGCTGCTCATCAGCGACACCACCCGGAACGGCCCGCACTGCAGTTCCACCTGGGCCATGACGGTGTCGGCGGTGATGGCGGTGACGAGGCCGACGAAGCGGTTGCGGGCCGAGCTGCCCGCCCTGGCCGGGTCGTCGGGAAGCTGGGCCTGCTCCCGGGCGAGCCGGGCGAGTTCCAGCCCGTCCACGGCGAGCCGGCCGGCGTCGTCCTTGAGCGGTGTCAGGCTTCCGTTCTCGGTCCAGCGCCGGATGGTGTCATCGCTGACGCCCAGGAACCGGGCCGCTTCGGAAACGCGAATATTGGGCATAAGGCAACTCTAACCCGCATTTGCGGAACCAAGCCGGGTTTAGGCCCGTATTTCGGAATCAATACCAGTAGACCCCCGTCGGCCCCGCAGTTTTCTCTCCTGGCCCCTGTGTCGTCACGGCGTCCTGGTCCGCGGGCAAGTCCCGCGGGCTTACGGCCCCGGCTGTGAGACGGTTGGTAAGTAACGTGACCATCCGATCGTGGGAGAAAAATCAGCATGGGCAGTCCGGAAAAGACAACCCCCTGGGGCGACAGCCTGGGCCGCGCCAGCATCAGGACCGCGCAGGTGCTCCTGCTGCTGGTCCTGACCGTGATTGTGGTCTACGCCCTGATCCAGGTCCGGCTCGTGGTGATTCCCGCGCTGCTGGCACTGATCCTTGCCGCCGCCATCGCACCCTTTGTCCACTGGCTGCGCCGCCGGGGCTGGCCCAGCACGGCCGCCACCACCCTATCGTTCGTGCTGCTCCTCCTTGCGTTCGGGGCCGTGATCACCGGCATCGTCCTGGCCGTCATGAGCCAGGCCGATGAACTGGGCAGCAAGGCCACGGAGGGCTTCAACCGGGTCTACGACTTCGTCCGCACGGGCCCCTTCCCGATCGATGACCAGCAGATCCAGCAGGCGCGCGACGCCGCCATCGACTTCGCCACCAGCAGCACCGTCGGCGCGGGTGCCATCTCCGGTCTCAGCGCGGCCGGCAACTTCATCACCGGCGCACTGCTCATGGCAGTGATCCTGTTCTTCTTCCTGAAGGATGGCGAGAGCATCTGGGCCTTCCTGTTGCGGGCGTTCAAGGGCGAGAAGCTCGTCCGGGCGCGCCGCGCCGGGGAGCGGAGCCTCAACGTGCTCGGCGGCTATGTGCGCGGGACCTCCATCGTGGCCTTCGTGGACGCGTTCTTCATCGGCCTGGCGCTGGTGATTATGGGAGTGCCGCTGGCGCTCCCGCTCGCCGCACTGACCTTCATCGGCGCCTTCATCCCGCTGATCGGCGCCACCCTGGCCGGCATCCTCGCTGCGCTCGTCGCGCTGGTGGCCAACGGTCCGCTCGCTGCACTGGTCGTCATCATTGTCGTGATCGTGGTCCAGCAGCTGGAGGGCAACTTCCTGCAGCCCGTCGTAATGGGCCAGGCGCTCAACGTCCACGCGCTCGTCATCCTGCTGGCGCTCACGGCCGGCACCATCCTCGCCGGCATCATCGGCGCGATCCTTGCCGTCCCCCTGGTGGCAGTTGCCTGGGCCGCGATCAAGGCCTGGAACACAGGGGGCGACATCACTCCCGAGGCCATCGCCGAGGCCGAACATGAGACCCGGCTGAACGAAAAGGGCGAAGGCGTGCGCTCCAAGCCGCACCATGCCCGGACGCGGCAGGAAGACCAGTCCGACACCGCGGACGTGGACGCCAACCACGGCTGATCCGCGGCCTGTCTAGACTTCCAGTATGGCCATTTACCTGGACCCTCCGCTCTGGCCGGCCCACGGAACGCACTTCTCGCACCTGATCTCGGACACGTCCTTGGAGGAACTGCACGCCTTCGCGGCGGCGGCCGGCATCCCGGCAAGGGCGTTCGACGGCGACCATTACGACGTCGCCGAAGCCCGGTACAGCGCGCTTGTGGCGGCCGGGGCCGTGCCGGTGGAGGGCCGGGTCCTGGTCCGCAAACTGATCGCCAGCGGCCTGCGGATCCCGGCCCGGCGGCGCAGCAGCTCCCTCAAACTTCCCCTGCTGACCCGCTGGAACGCCGTGTTGCCCGGCCACGACGCGCTCTTCCTGGACCTGCTGGACCGCTGGGGCGAAGAGCACCGGAAGTACCACGGCCGCACGCACCTGCTGGCGGTCCTGGAGGCCCTGGATCTTCTCACCGAGCCTGCCGACCCGCCTCGCACCGTGCTGCTCGCCGCCTGGTTCCACGACGCCGTCTACCGCGGGATCGCGGGCCAGGACGAGGAGGAATCGGCCCGGCTCGCCGAGGACCGGCTGTCCCACGCGGGCCTCCCCGCGGCCGAGGTGGACGAGGTGTCCCGCCTGGTGCGGATGACGGCAGACCACCAGCCGGAAACCGGCGACGGCGCCGCCGCCCTGCTCAGCGACGCCGACCTCTCCGTGCTCGGCGGAACCCCGGACGCCTACGCCCGGTACCTGGCCGCCGTCCGGCAGGACTTCGCGCACATCGGCGACGACGACTTCGCCGCCGGACGCGCCGCCGTCGTCCGCCGGCTCCTGCAGCTGGAGCCGCTTTTCCATACCCCGCGCGGCAGGGAACTGTGGCTGGAGGCGGCGCGGCGGAACCTGCAGGCCGAACTCGGGTAGCCGGAACCGCAACGCGGGGTCACATTGAGCCCATAAATCCCCTCGGGATGGGCGCTAAGTGGCCCCGCGTTGCTTGGTGGCGTGTCAGGGGCTGCGGCGGAGGTGTTCGGCGAGGCGGTCGAAGGATTCGCGCCAGCCGACGCCGTGGGCGTCGCGGTTGTCGATCGTGTCGAAGGGGCCCTGGATGAACGTCATCCGGGTGCCGCCGTCGATCTCGTCCAGCTGGAAGGTCACCTCGGTCTCAAAACCGCGGGTTCCGTCCGGTTTGTCCCAGGCGTGGGTGAACACGAGGAGGTTGGGCGGCTCGATGTCCGTGTGGACGCCGCTCCACCAGTGTTCCTCCCCCGTGCTGTCCTGGACCATGCAGGCCCGGTAGAGGCCGCCGATCTCCAGGTCCGCGTCGATGCTCTCGCGCGGGGTGTGGAAGCCGCGCGGCCCCCACCACGCCGTGGCCTGCTCCGGGTCGGTCAGGGCGGACCACACCCGGGGAATGGGGGCCTGGAATTCACGGGTAATGACCAGCATGAGGTCTTCGGTCGACGTGGGGGATTCACCCTGGCCGGTGGTTGCCGGAACAGCGGTGACATGCTCGGACATTGCGGTCCTCCTCTGATGGTGGCTAGCGGTAGGCCTTGCTGTAGGTCGTCACGAAGGGCTTGTCAGTCGGGACGATCTGTTTGCCCAGGGGCATGAGCGAGATCGGAATGAGCTTGAGGTTGGCGATGGCCAGCGGGATGCCGATGATGGTGATGGCCATCGCAAAGGCGGTCACCACGTGGGCGATCGCGATCCAGATGCCGGCGACAAGCAGCCAGATGACGTTCCCGAGCAGGGCGAACAACCCGGTTCCGCCCGGACGGTCCACCACCGTGCGGCCAAACGGCCACAGGGCGTAGTTGGCGATGCGGAACGACGCGAGCCCCCACGGGATGGTGACGATCAGCAGGCAGCAGATGACGCCGGCCGCGAAGTACCCGAGCGCGAGCCAGAGCCCGCCAAAGAGCAGCCAGATGATGTTAAGCAATGTCTTCATGGCTCCATTGTCCTCCGCCGGAGGCCGATCCGGCCTAGGGGTTCACCCTGAACAATTCCTGAAACGGCCCCGGTGACGCCAGCCGCGGGCGGGGAGCTTTGCGAACGCCCAAAAGGGCACAATACTTGGAGCATGCCTGCACTCCTGAAGATTGCCCTGATTGTCGCCCTCGTCCTATTGGTTGTCGGGCTTGTTGTGGAGGCCGTGCAGTTCCTGCTCTATGTGGGCCTCCTGGTCCTGGTGGGCGCCGGCATTCTGTTCTTCCTGCGCCGCTCGCGCATCTCCCGCTGACACCGCAGGGCGGGAGACGCAGATGAGCACCATCGGGGATCTGCTGGGCCCCATTCTCGAAGTCATGACATGGGTGGGCTTCGTCCTGGGCCTGCCGCTGCTGGTGTGGGGCTGGATTTCCCGGCGGCGGCACTGCGAGTGGACCGGGACCACGGGCAAGGTGATCAGCGCCGGCGGCTTCACGGGCTACAGCTGGACGGACCACCACGACGCCGACCACCGGTCCCTGCTGCCGGCGGCAGAGTCGCACGATCTGGTGGTCGGGACCGACGTCGACCTCTTCTACGACGTGTGCCACCCGTCCCGCTGGGGACTCACCCCGCCGAAGCAGGACAACGCCGCCTGGACCCTGGGCTGGATCCTCACCGGGGTGGGGATCGTTTCCACGGTCGGCGGCTTCGTCCTGCTGCTGTTCTAGACGCAGCCCGGCCTGCTAGGCCTGCTTCACCAGGGCGGCGTCGACATTGATCTTGACCTTGTCGCTGACCAGCAACCCGCCGGCTTCGAGGGCAGCGTTCCAGGTCAGGCCGAAGGCCTTGCGGCTGATGTCCGTCTCAGCACTGAACCCCGCCCGGGTGGCGCCGAACGGGTCCACGGCGACGCCGGTGAACTCGACCTCCAGCTCAACCGGCTTGGTGACGTCGCGGATCGTCAGGTCACCGGTCAACACGTAGTCCTCGCCGTCGCCCCGGATCCCCGTGGCACGGAACGTCATCTCCGGATACTTCTCGACGTCGAAGAAGTCTTCGCCGCGGACGTGGGCGTCGCGGTTGGCGTCGCCGGAATCAAAGCTGGCCGTCTTGATGCTGGCATGCAGGCTGGCATCCGCCAGGGAGTCACGCACCCTGGCCTCGGCCGTCGCCTCATTGAAGCGGCCGCGGACTTTGCTGATGCCTGCGTGCCGGACGCTGAAGCCGACTTCGCTGTGGGACATGTCCAGCGTCCAGACGCCGGGGGTCAAACCTTGGGGCAGAGTCACAACGGTCTCCTTCGCGCGGGTGGCGGGCCGGGCCCGCCGGGTCATCGGGGTACTCCCCCAAGGAGCCATGCTAGCCACGGCGCCGCGGCCCGGCTAGCCCTTCGCGGTCCCCCGGCCCAAGCTACGGCCGGGACTTCGGCGCCCAGCCGATGGCCGGGGCGATGTGCCGGACCACGGTGCCCAGCAGCTTGGCATTGAAGTCCACGCCGAGCTGGTTGGGGACGGTGAGCAGCAGTGTGTCGGCGTCCCGCACGGCCGCGTCGGCGGCCAGCTCCCCGGCAATGGCGTCCGGCTCGCCGACGTAGCTCCGGCCGAAGCGGGCCACCAGCCCGTCGATCACCCCGACCTGGTCGCGTTTCTCCCGCAGCGCGCTGAGACCGAAGAACCGCCGGTCCTCGTCATCGACGATCGGCAGGACACTGCGGCTCACCGATACGCGCGGCTCGTGCTGGTGTCCGGCGTCCGCCCAGGCCTTGCGGAACATGCCGATCTGCTCGGCCTGCAGTTGGTCGAACGGCACACCCGTGTCCTCCGTGAGCAGCGTGGAGCTCATCAGGTTCATCCCCTGCTCGGCGGTCCACACGGCGGTGGCGCGAGAGCCGGCGCCCCACCAGATCCGCTCGCCGAGGCCCGGCGAGTGCGGCTGCACGGGCAGCAGTGCGGACCCGCCGCCCGCGTAGCGCGGCTCGGCCTCTGCCATCCCGGCCCCCGAGATCGCACGGCGGAACACCGCGGTGTGCCTCCGGGCCATGTCCGCCGCGGATTCGCCGTCGGTCGGCACGTGGCCGAAGGCGGCGGCGCCGTCGCGGGCTGGTTCGGGTGAGCCGCGGCTGATCCCCAGCTGCAGCCGCCCGCCGCTGATCAGGTCCGTCGCGGCGGCCTCCTCTGCCATGTACAGCGGGTTCTCGTAGCGCATGTCGATCACGCCGGTCCCCATTTCGATCCGGCGGGTCCGGGCGGCGACGGCGGCCAGCAGCGGGAACGGCGAGGCCTGCTGCCGGGCGAAGTGGTGCACGCGGAAAAACGCGCCGTCCACGCCCAGCTCCTCGGCGGCGACGGCCAGTTCGATGCCCTGGAGCAGGGCGTCGCCGGCGGTCCGGGTGCGGGATCCCTCGCCGGGCCCCCAATGTCCGAAGGACAGGAATCCGATGCGCTTCATGTCAGGGCCAACACGGAAGCGTCCGGCGGCATTCCTGCCGGCGTCTCAGGGCTTCGCAGCCAGGGACTTGGCCGCGGCCACGAAGTCCCGGATTTTGGCCAGGTCCTTCACACCGCGGGAGGACTCGACGCCG
>CALMVY010000337.1 GCA_937873245.1 uncultured Arthrobacter sp.
CTGGTCCATGGCCTGGTTGACGTCCGCCAGCGCGATGCGGGAGGAGATCAGCTCCTCGACCGGCAGCTTCCCGTCCCGCCAGAGCTGGGCGTATTTGGGAATGTCCCGCGAGGGCACCGCGGAGCCGAGGTAGCTGCCGACGATAGTGCGGGCCTCGGCCGTGACAGTCAGCGGCGAGATCTGGGCCCGGGCGTCCGGGTGCGGCAGCCCGGCGGTGATGGTGGTGCCGCCCACGGCGGTAGCGGCGAAGGCAGTTTCGAAGGCCCGTGGGTTCCCGGCGCATTCGATTACGTATTTGGCCTTGACGCCCTCCGCCACGACCTGCTGCGGGGTGTAGGTCTCGTGAGCTCCGAGGCGGCGGGCGTGCTCGAGTTTTTCCTCCAGTGTGTCCACGGCAACGATCCGCTTCACACCTTGGGAGATTGCCGTGATCAGTGCTGCCATGCCCACGCCGCCCAGCCCAACGATCATGACGCTGTCCTGCGGCCTGGGCCGGGCGGCGTTCAGGACGGCACCGCCGCCGGTCAGCACGGCGCAGCCGAGGACGGCGGCGACATCGGCCGGGATGTCATCGCCCACCGGCACGGCCGAGGCGCGGTCCACCACGGCATGGGTGGCGAAGCCGGAGACGCCCAGGTGGTGGAAGATCTTTCCGCCGTCGCGGTCCAGATGCATCGATCCGTGCAGGAGAGTGCCTTCGCCGTTGCTCTTCGAACCCGCCGTGCAGGGGAGCCGGCCGTCTTCGGCGCAGTTCTCGCACTGTTCGCAACGGGGCAGGAACGACATCACCACGCGCTGGCCCGGGACGAGGTCCGTAACTTCGGGGCCGACCTCAACGACCCGCCCCGCGGCCTCATGCCCCAGCAGCATCGGCACCGGACGCACCCGGTTGCCGTCCACGACGCTCAGGTCCGAGTGGCAGATGCCGGCGGCCTCGATCCTGACCAGGATTTCGGTGGGCCCGGGGCCGTCAAGCTCCAGCTCGGAGATGGTGATGGGCCTGGACTCCGCGAACGGGCGGGGGCGGCCGATTTCCTCAAGAACTGCGCCGGTAATCTTCATCGATCCCTCTCATGTGGTTTCCAGGCTGGAACACGTCGTTGCGTTGCTCTGCTAAACCGTAGCGGCACCGGCCCCGAAATTCACCCACCGGGCGGCCGTGAGGCTAGGAGCCCAGTTGCGCGGCCAGTTGCAGCAGCCGCGCCTCGGAACCCATCGGCCCGATCAGCTGGACGCCCATCGGGAGCCCCGCACCCTTGATACCGCCGGTCCAGTGCACCGGAATGCTGATCGCAGGCAGCCCGCACACATTGACCATCGATGACCATGGCGCGTACTCGCACTGCTTGCGGTAATCGCCGTCGGCGTCCCCGGCCCATTCGGCCGCCGGCCAGTACCCGTCGCCGTGGGCGGCCCCGGTGAACCAGCCCACCGGGCGTGGGGTCTGTGCCAGCGCGGGCGTCAACATCAAGTCCCAGCCCGCGTACTGGGCAATGGTGTCCCGCTGGAACTGGCGCAGGAAACCGAGGGATCCGGCGAGTTTGGCGGGCCCGCGCTGCTGCGCGCGGCGGCGGAATGTGCGTGTCAGCGGCGTCAGGAGCGCCTCGCGCTGGGGAGTGATCCGGGCGTCCCCGACGGCGGCGGTCCAGGCTGTAGTGAACGCGCCCGGGTAGCGGTTGTCGTAGCGGATGGAGGCCTCCGAGGTTTCATGCCCGGCCGCTTCCAGCCGCCGGATGCCTTCGGCGAGGGCGTCCAGCGCCGCGGCGTCCGGGGCGAAGGGGAAGACCGCCTGCCACGGGCTGTCCAGGCTCACTCCGATCCGGAGCTTGGGCGGGTCCTGCGCGGCCAGTTCGAGGTAGCCGGAAGCGGTCTCGCCGGGCCCGGTTCCTGGGCCGGGAACCAGGGCATCGAGCAGCAGTGCGGCGTCCGCCGCGGAGCGGGCCAGCGGGCCGGACACCACCAGCCCTGCGGGGTCGCCGCTGCTTTCGCCCGCCGGAGCCAGCCCGCGGCCCGGCTTGAGGCCCACGAGCCCGCAGGCGGCGGCCGGGATGCGGACCGAACCGCCGCCGTCGGAACCGGGGGCAAAGGGAACCAGTCCGGCTGCGACCGCCGCGGCGCTGCCGCCGCTGGAACCGCCCGAGCTGCGGCTGAGGGCATGCGGGTTCCGCGAGGGCGGCGCGATCCGGTTCTCGCTGTATGCCGTCAGCCCGAATTCCGGAACCTGGGTTTTGCCGAGTGAGATCACGCCTGCACCTTTGAGGGTGGCGACGAGGGCGCCGTCGGTCAGGGCGGGTTTGTGGTCCAGGGCGGCGCTGCCGTGGGTGGTCACGACACCGGCGACGTCCGTCAGGTCCTTGAATGCGACCGGCATCCCGTGCAGCGGCGCCAGCCCGGTTCCGTCCCGCGCGGCCCGGGCGTGGGACTCGTCCGCTGCGGCCGCGTCCCGCAGGGCCTGGTCGGCGGTGACAGTGATGAAGGCGCCAAGATGCCGGTTTTCAGCGGCGATGCGGTCCAGGAAATGCCCCGTGGCCTGCCGCGAGGACAGCTCGCCGGAGCGCAGTGCACCGCGCAGCTCGACGGCGGAGAGCTCATGGATCTCAGCCACGCCGGCCCGCTCCCCGCGGTTCCCCGGCGGGACATGCCCAGTGGGACGACGCGCGAACTCCCGGGGGACATGCCCAGTGGTGGCGCGGGCCGTTGGACATGGTGGCATTGTGCCCAGTCTTCGCGGCCGGGGGAGGGCATGTCCCGCGGGAGGGGGTGGAGCTCTCCGGGGGGCATGTCCAGTGGTGGTGGGAGCGGGGAGCCACCTGAGCCGCGGGTCGGTCAGCTGCCTCGGGTCTCCTTTGCGCCATCCCAGAAGCGTAACGTGCAACCGGGTGAGGGTGCGGGGCGGGCGGCTGGCGATACGCTGGAGGCAGACCATGCATTCTGCGGAAGGACCACCATGAGCGACTTTGACACCGTGACCGTGTCCGGCATCCCCGAAGGGGCCAGGATCCTCGACGTCCGCGAAGACTACGAGTGGGTCGCGGGCCACGCCGCGGGTGCGCTGCACATCCCCCTGGACCAGCTGCCGGCCCGGCTCGAGGAACTCGACCCCGACGAGGACCTCTACGTCATCTGCCGGACAGGGGGCCGTTCCTTCCGCGCTGCCCAGTGGCTTTCCGGGCAGGGGTACTCCGCCCTGAACGTGGCCGGCGGCATGGACCAGTGGCTGGAAACCGGTATGCCGCTGGTGTCCGACAACGGACTCAAGCCCGTCATCCTGTAGTTGAAGAAAGAAGCGCCGATGCCCGCATCACCCGTCACGTACACCTTCCTCGGACCCGCGGGCACCTTCACCGAGGCGGCCCTGATGCAGGTTCCCGGTGCGGAGGACGCCGTCCGCATTCCGTCCTCGAACGTCAACACGGCGCTGGACCGGGTCCGCGACGGCTCGGCGGACGCGGCGATGGTGCCGATCGAGAACTCCGTGGAGGGCGGCGTCACCGCCACCCTGGATGCGATCGCGACCGGACAGGAACTGCGGATCCTTCGTGAGGCCCTCGTGTCGATCAGCTTCGTGCTGGTGGCCCGGCCCGGAACCAGGCTCGAGGACATCCGCAGGATCTCAACCCACAGCCACGCCTGGGCACAGTGCCGGCTCTGGGCCGACAGCAATATTCCGGATGTGGAATATATACCGGGGTCCTCCACGGCCGCGGCGGCCATGGGACTGCTGGAAGGCGACGTTCACTACGACGCGGCAATCTGTGCCCCGATTGTGGCCACCGAGCAGCCGGGACTCGCGGTGCTGGCGGAAAACATCGGCGACAACCCCGGTGCGGTCACGCGTTTTGTGCTGGTCGGCCGGCCCGGCGAACTGCCGGAACCCACGGGCGCGGACAAGACCACCGTGGTGGTGCCGCTGCCGGAGGACCGCCCCGGGGCCCTGATGGAGATCCTCGACCAGTTCGCCACCCGGGGGGTGAACCTCAGCCGGATCGAGTCACGTCCCACCGGCCAGTACCTCGGCCATTATTTCTTCAGCATCGACGCCGACGGCCACGTGGCCGACGCCCGCGTGGCGGACGCCCTGGCCGGCCTGCACCGGATCAGCCCGGCCACCCGCTTCCTGGGTTCCTACGGCCGTGCGGACGGGCACCGGACCGTCGTGGAGCCCCACACCTCGGACCAGGCATTCCGTGCCGCCCATGCTTGGGTCAAAGACATACTGTCCGGGGCATCCGTGGTGCCGGAATATACGTCCGGTGCTTCGCCCACAGCGTAGACAAATGCCGCATCGGGCACTTCCGCCCCTATGAAACTGTGCGTATGCTTGCCTGATCCATATTGGGGAAGTCCTCTACCGAGGGAGCAGGTCATGGCAGGAACCAGCCTTGAAAATGACGGCCAGGGAATGATCGTGAATCCCAAGCCGACCGCTGACAACCAGGACTGGGACGGCGACGACGCCGACCGTGCAGACCGGCTGCGCTTCGAAGAGGAGCAGGCCATGATCCGTGAACAGTCCGAGGCCCGCGCCGCCAAGGCGGCGGCGGAAGCGAAGAAGGCCGCGGCCGCGGATAAAGTCGCCGCAGACAAGAACGCCGCGGAGAAGTAGGCCGGCACCCGGGAAGCCTGCGCCTAGTCTCCCTCTGTGCCGTCCTTGACCCGGACGAGCAGCGAGCCGGGGGCAATCTGAACGGTGACCTTCGTGGCCGCCCCGCTCGGATCGCCGTCGACCTGCGTCGGCATCGGCTCCGCGCAGCGGATGGTGATCTTTCCGGAGCGGTAATACGTCATCACCGGCAGGTTTCTCTTGTGCTTCAGCACGATTTTCCAGTACATCGCCAGCCAGCCGATCGCGCTGCGCGGACTCATCACCACGACGTCGAGCATTCCGTCATCGATCATGGCCTGGGGGATGAAGTCGATCCCGCCGGGGATCAGGCCGCAGTTCGCGAACAGCACGCTGCGGATCTTCCGGCTCTGCTCCGGCTGGTCGTCCAGGGAGATGGACACCTTCTTGCGCCGGCCGGGGAGGTGCCGCACGCCTGCTTCGGTGTAGGCCAGCCATCCCACGGCCTTCTTCAGCCCGTCGTTGGTGTCGCCCACGACCTCTGCGTCCATGCCAATGCCGGCAATGACCAGGAAGGTGTGTTCCGCCGCCGTGTTGGTGCGGGAGTTCTCCACCTTCATCCGCGCCGTGTCGATGAAGCGTTGGTGCCCGAACAGGGCGGTCTGGACACTGCCGTGCAGGTCGCCGACATCGAGGTGGATGTTGCGGGCCAGCAGGTTGCCGGTGCCGAGCGGGACCAGGCCCATGGCGATGTCCGTGCCGGCGAGGGCGTCCGCCACCACCCGTACGGTGCCGTCACCGCCGCCCACGAGGACGACGTCGGCTCCGTACTCGATAGCGGCCCGCGCCTGCGAGAATCCGGGGTCCTCGGCGGTGGTGTCGAAGAACCGCGGCGGCACCCAGCCCGCCGCAGCGCACGCGCTTTCAATCACGGTGCGGGCCTCGTCGGACCGTGACTTGATGGGGTTCATCACCACGGCGACCTTCTGCTGGCCCTGACCCGGGCTGTGCGTTTCCTCCCACACGGCGCTGCGGGTGTGTTTGGCCTTGAGCTTGCGCACTCCCCACCAGCTGGAGACGGCAAACGCCAGGACTCCAGCGATGACGAGGTACAGCAGCCAGTCGCGCATTGTGCTCCAACACTATCCCGCCGGTGGCCGAAGGCCGATTGCCCGAGAATTGCCCGGTAATGCTGGATGGATTGGTTACTCTTGTCAGGTGATCGACGTAAAAGACCTCAGCGAAAATCCGGACAAGTTCCGGGCCAGCCAGCGCGCCCGCGGCGCCGATGAATCCGTGGTGGACGCGATCATCGCCGCGGACTCCGCCCGGCGCGCCGCCCTGATCCGCTTCGAAAACCTGAGGGCCGAACAGAATGCCTTCGGCAAGAAGGTGGCGCAGGCCAAGGGCGAGGAAAAGCAGGCCCTGCTGGCCGAGGTCAAAGTCCTCGCCGGCGAGGTCAAGGCCGCCTCCGCCGAGGCGGACGTCGCCCAGGCCGACCACGACGAACTGCTGCGCGCCATCCCGAACCTCATCGTGGACGGCGTCCCGGAAGGCGGCGAGGACGATTACATCGTGGTCAAGACCGTCGGTGAGCCCCGGGAATTCACGGATTTCGAGCCCAAGGACCACCTGGAGATCGGTGAGCTGATCGGCGCCATCGACATGGAGCGCGGTGCCAAGGTCTCCGGATCGCGTTTCTATTTCCTGCGCGGCGCGGGAGCCCGGCTGGAAATGGCGCTGCTGCAGATGGCCATGGAGCAGGCCATCGACGCCGGCTTCGTGCCGATGATCACGCCGACGCTGGTGCGTCCGGAAACCATGCAGGGCACCGGTTTCGATGTCAAGCACGACGCCGAGATCTACCGCCTCGCCGAGGACGACCTCTACCTCGTGGGCACCTCCGAGGTGGCCCTCGCCGGCTACCACGCGGACGAAATCCTGGACCTCTCCGCCGGCCCGATCCGTTACGCCGGGCAGAGCTCCTGCTACCGCCGCGAGGCCGGTTCACACGGCAAGGACACCCGCGGCATCATCAGGGTCCACCAGTTCAACAAGGTGGAGATGTTCATCTACACCACGGTCGAGGAGGCTGCGGCCGAGCACGCCCGCCTGCTGGCCTGGGAAGAGGAGATGCTGGCCAAGTGTGAACTGCCCTACCGGGTCATTGACACCGCCGCCGGGGACCTTGGCAACTCCGCCGCCCGGAAGTTCGACTGCGAGGCCTGGGTCCCGACGCAGGGCGCCTACCGCGAGCTGACCTCCACCTCCAACTGCACCACCTTCCAGGCGCGCCGGCTCAACATCCGCGAACGCGTGCTGAACGAGGACGGGGCCCCGAAGGGAACCCGCGCCGTCGCCACGCTCAACGGCACCCTGGCCACCACGCGCTGGATCGTTGCCATCCTGGAGCACCACCAGAATCCCGACGGCAGCGTCAACATCCCGAAGGCACTGCAGAAGTACCTCGGCGGCATGACGGTCTTCCCGGTCGTCTGACCTGCAGCCCAGGCCCGTTCCCGGCGCAGTGCGGCGGGGCGCGGGTGCCAACAACTGTTCACCCCCGGTTCACCGCGCGCTGTGGCCTGTGTCCTAGCGGGCGTCGGGGGTGTCTGTTCTACTTGTGAGATGACAACATTGACTGAATCCTCAGTCGCCGGCAACGATGACCGGCGAGACAACAACCAGAACCAGCAGAACCGTCAGAACGCAGCAGCCCACAAGCTGATGGTGGCGCTCGACGTCGACGGCACCCTTGTGGACCACGACGGCCACATGTCCGTGCCCGTCCGCGAAGCCGCCAAGGATGTCGTGGCCGCCGGGCACCACGTCACCATCGCCACCGGCCGGTCACTGAACGCGGCGCTGCCCATCATCGAGCACATCGGCATCGACAACGGCTACGCCGTGTGCTCCAACGGCGGTGTCACGCTGCGCCTGGATTCCAGCCTCAGCGACGGCTACGAGATCGTGCACAAGGCCACGTTCGACCCGGGTCCGGTGCTGCGTGCGCTGCGCAAGCGGCTGCCCACGGCCAAGTACGCGCTCGAGGACAAGGACGGGAACTTCCTCTCCACCGAGCGCTTCCAGGACATGAGCTTCGGCGTGGAGGCAATCGGCGTCGACTTCCAGACCATGCTGGAAGCCACCGCGGTCCGCGTCGTGGTCTTCAGTGCCGAGAACACGCCCGAGGAGTTCAACACCGCCATCCGGCACATCGGCCTGGCCGGCGTGACCTACTCAGTGGGCTGGACGGCGTGGCTGGACATCGCTGCCGCGGGCGTCACGAAGGCCAGCGCGCTGGAGCACCTCCGCGGCCGGCTGGACATCGAGGCGCACCGCACCGTCGCCGTCGGCGACGGCCGCAATGACATCGAGATGCTCACCTGGGCCGCCCGCGGCGTTGCCATGGGCCAGGCGCCCGAGGAAGTGATCGCCGCCGCGGACGAGGTCACCCACTCCGTGTTCGACGACGGCGCCGCCCACGTTCTGCGCAGCCTGCTGATGTAGCAACGCGTGCGCGGAGGGCCCGCCTGCTGCGGGCGTGCTGTCAGCGCACCTCGAGGATGAGGCCCAGAAGCCTGGCCGCGGCGGGCCGCGCCGCGTGTTCCTCATTCCACTGGGCCCGCGCCACGGCCTTGCTGACCGCCTGGGTGGTGATTCCGAGTTCCTCGGCCACCGCCTTCTGCTGCCCGCGCACACCCGGGGTCAGCAGGTCCAGCACCCGCCACTCCGCGGGGCTGCGGTCGTGCACGATGTGCCCCAGCAGCCGCAGCACCGCTTCCGACTCCGCGGCGAGGTCGGCCAGCGGACCCTCCACGGCCACCGGGATCCGGTCCTTGCCGTTGCGCAGCCGGTCCACGGCCCGGCGGGCGTAAATCAGCCCGTGGCCCGAGGCATCCTTGATCTGGTTCGGCAGCGGCTCATTGACCGGCCCGACGCCGATCCCGACGTACCAGCTGCCGGTCCGCAGGGCGATCATCGCCGCCTCGACGGCCTGGTGCGGGAAGTCCACAATGCCCTGGACCTCGTCCTCCACCGAACGGTCGAAGTCGAGGCGCGCCGGGATGTGCCGCAGGTCCTTGAGGAGCTGCGGCACGCAGTCGCCGTCGCGCCGGCTGTCTGTCTGGTTGATGGTCAGCGTGAACATTCTGGGACCACACTACCCGGTGGTAGATTCGTGGCAAATGTCCTAGTCCAGCCTCGTCACATGGCTGACAACAGCCGGTGGAAGCGCTGAATCGGATGGCCCGGCGGCCGGCGGGAAGCCTGAATCGGACATCGCCTGTTGGATGGCCCGGATCAGGTCCGCGGGGGTTTCCTTCATGCCGAAAGTGAAAAAGCGGGGCTGGCCGCTCCCGGCCGCATTCGCCGGGTCGAGGGCGGAGTCGGTTCCGCGGACTACCACCGCGTACCGTCCGTGCACGCCGAGGGAGGTTTTGCCGCTGCTCGTGAGGGTCTGCAGCAGGCTGTCCGCGTCGGCACCCGGCGGGGCTTCGACGGCCCGGAGTGAGCCCGGCGCGATGTCCTGCCAGAAGATGGCCCTGGCCGTGTGTTTCCGGGCGTAGCCGTACAACAGGCCGTGATCGAACACCAGCAGCCGGCGGAAACTCCACAGCAGGGTCATTGACCACAGGATCAGTCCGGTGATGAGGCTCGATACAACGTAGAGCGGGAGGTCGGAAAACAGCGCCGGATCCCGGGACGACGTCGGCTGCCCGGTGAACTGGGCTATCGCTCCGAAGACGAATCCGGCCAGCAGGAGCACGGGGAGCCACTTCCAGGCGACACGCCAGGAAAGCGCGCTGGTCCTGAACCGGCCGGGCCGGCCGCCGTACAGACGTTCGGCACGCCGGACGAGCCAGGTCCTGCCCCTGTCAGCCACGCTGGTTCGGGTGGTCATAGAGCCCGGGCAGCTGCTGGTGCTCCTGCCCGGCGGCCTGCTTCGCCGCCAAATCCTTGGGATCCGGCACGGGCGCGTCGCCGCCGGCCACCCCGGAACGGCGATCAATGGATACGAAGTTGGCGGAGAAACTGTCCCCGCCGCCGCCGCTGAACGCCACGGCGATCGCCATGACCAGATAGAGGGGTGCAAAGGACCAGCAGATTGCGCGCCAGCCGCCCAGCCAGGCGCCCGACGTCGTGCCGTCACTGATGCGGACGGACCGCATGCCGGCGGCGGCGTCACCGACGCTGCCCAGCGAACCCCAGACCATCCCGTAGGCGAAGAGGACGGTGAACCAGACCGCCGCCAGCGCCGCGGCGAAGAGACCCGTGCTGTCGAGGAGGGCAAAGGACAGCGGGCCGAGTGCCAGGTTCTGGACCAGCGAGTTCAGCACCGCCATCAGGACACCGGCCGCGACAATGACCACCAGCGCGTCCAGGCTGCGGCCCCAGAAGTGGGCCCATCCCGGCTTTGGCACGTAGTAGCCGCCGGACGCCGTGTGGCGGCGGACGGGGAGCCCGTTGACGGGGTCGATCAGTCCGGTGGGGGAGGGCTTCTGCTTATTCATCGATGACCTTCAGGGGGCGGGGGCGGACGCTGCCGGCGGCGGGCCTACGAGACAACAGCCAGCGCACCGAGGATGCCGAGCAAGGTGGCGCGGGACGTTTCCTGCAGTTCGAGGGTAACCTCATTGTCCGCAACCCGCGGCGTTAGAACATGGACCCGGGACTCGCCGGTATAGACGGTTACCGTCGGGAAGTCCTCGGAGCCGGTGCTGTATGCCACCACGTTGCTGGCGGCGCGGGCATCGGCGAGGATCATGGGCGCCTGGGCCTCGAAGTCGGCCTCGGAATACGAGGTGGCGGGCGTGTCCGCCGCGGCCGATTGTTCGGGGTCCACGAATCCGGCCAGGCGGCCGGGGAGCTGGTCGCGCGTGATCACGGTGAAGCCGTGCAGCCCTCCTTCGTCCACTTCTTCGAGCAGGACGCCTTCCACATGGACGTAGGCGTAGAGCCAGCGCCGGCCGGTGGACACGGTGCGCTCGACCGAAACCACGGTGTCGCCGCTGCGCCGCAGGGTGAGGGCGCCGGTGATCTCCTCCACGGCGTGGAGCCGGGACGGCTCGGTCTCGCCTTCGAAGATGACCGGGTACACGAGTTCCTTAGCCAGCAGTCCGCGCAAGGCCACGGCACACAGCTGTTCCTTGCTCGTTTCCTGAGCGCTGAGCCAGGGAAGCGCGACGATTTGCTCGTGCTGGACGCCGTCGAGTCCCACGATTTCCTCGTCGGTGAGGGTGGGAAGCGCGGTACCCTCCGCGGAGGCGGTTCCGAGGACGCTGGCGGCGCACTTCACGTCGCGCTCAGTCCATTTCATGGTGTTCGTGGTCATCCGAATATTCCTCCGACGAAGTTGCCGACAGATTTGGCCGCGTTACTGACCCCATCTGCCACTTTAGTGGCTGTGTCCTGGGCGAAGTCCGCCACTTCCCCCGCACCGTCGGCGAGGTAGCTGCCGGGGTTGCGGGCGAAGTTGCTGATCGAGTCCCAGTTGTCGGCCACCAGGTTTCCCAGGGCCCAGGCTCCGGCGACTATACCGGCGCCGACAATAATCGGGGCGCCGATAGGTCCGAGCAGTGCGGCGCCGCCGGCTGTCATCAGCATGACACTGCCGACGCCGCCGGCGACGGACAGCCCGCCGGCAATCCGGTCGCCCGTTCCGCGCCAGCCTTCGTGCTGGGGGTTTACGACGTCGCTGATTCCGCCCACGATGTTCAGCGGCGCCGCCAGGGCGCCCGCCACGCGGAGGCCCTGGGAGAATTTGGAGGCTTCCAGGAACGCGGGGCTGAACGGGATCCCGGCCTTGAGGTCGCTGAGGACGTCGGTGATCTTGCCGCCGCTGCGAAGGGCGTCCAGCGCTTCGCGGAGCACCGTCCCTCCGGCGCGCCAGTTCGTCAGGAGCTCCTTGGTCCTGGCGAACTCCTGCCAGCCGAGGTCCCGCAGCTTGTAGGCCTGCCACAGCTGGGCCCCCAGGTCCTTCACGCCGCTGGCGGTGTCGTAGACATCCTTGACGACGCCGGCGGAACTTTCGCCGCTCTTGTTGCTGGCGAACTCCTGCTGGTTGGCCTGGTCCTTGAGTTCCCGGGCGCCGGAACGGAGCAGGCTGACGGCCTTCATCAGGCTCTGCCGGTGCTGGCCGTTCCAGTCGCTTTTGAAGTGGCCCGCATCCTGGCCGGTCCACGATGAGGTGGTGTTGATGGCGTTGGTCAACTGCGTACCCTGCAGGCTGATGCTGTCCGCCGCTTTGCCCATGACACCGGCAAGCGTCCTAAGCTGGGCAATGTCTGCCCCGTAAAATCCGGCCATCCGGAATCCCCTCACAGTGAACTAGCGGTCGCGTTTCCACGCCAGCCTAGAGGGTTCGCCCGACTTCCACGATGGGGACACGTACCCATGCAAGAGTGGAACGGGCTGGGTTGCCTCAACTGCCCACAGATGTTGCGATGGTGCTGCGCCGCCGACGGACGCCCGAATGAAACGAGGAATGCAGTGACACGTGACGCGAACAGTGACCGGCCCGCTGATGCGGAACTGGAGCTCGTGGACCGCTGGTGGCGGGCCGCCAACTACCTGTCCGTCGGGCAGATCTATCTCCGGTCCAACCCGCTGCTGCGGGAACCCCTGAGCGCCGGGAACACCAAATCCCGGCTGCTGGGCCACTGGGGCACCACCCCCGGGCTGAACTTCGTCTACGCCCACCTGAACCGGGTCATCCGCCGGGACAGCCAGAACATGCTGTTTATTGCCGGCCCGGGACACGGCGGCCCCGCCGTCGTGGCGAACGCCTGGCTCGAGGGCACCTACTCCGGGATTTACAGCAATGTCGGCGACGACGAACAGGGCATGGCCGAGCTCTTCCGGCAGTTCTCCTACCCCGGCGGCATCCCCAGCCACGCCGCCCCGGAAACCCCGGGCTCCATCAGCGAGGGCGGAGAGCTCGGCTATTCCCTGGCGCACGCCTACGGCTCCGTCTTCGACAATCCGGACCTGATCACCACCGTCGTGATCGGAGACGGCGAGGCCGAAACCGGGCCGCTCGCGGCGAGCTGGCATTCCCACAATTTCCTGGACCCGGTGCATGACGGCGCGGTGCTGCCCATCCTGCACCTGAACGGCTTCAAGATCGCCAACCCCACCATTCTGGCCCGCATGCCCGAAGCCCAGCTGGAGCAGCTGCTCCGCGGCTACGGCCACGAGCCGCACTTCGTGACCGTGGCCGATCCGGCCGACACGGCGGCCGCGCACCGGGACTTCGCGGCTGTACTGGACGAGTGCCTTACCGAGATCCGGAACATCCAGTCGGCCCGCCGGGTCGCGGCCGGACCCGGCAGCGCCGGAACACCCGGCGATGGAACAGACGACGGCGCGGCGCGCTGGCCCGTGATTGTGCTGCGCTCGCCGAAGGGCTGGACCGGGCCCAAAGTAGTCGACGGGCTGCAGGTGGAAGGAACGTGGCGCAGCCACCAGGTGCCGCTGTCCGAGGTCCGCACCAACCCGGAGCACCTGGCGCTGCTGGGGGACTGGCTCGAATCCTACCGGCCCGGCGAACTCTTCGACGGCGCCGGGCGCCTGCGGCCGGAGGTCGCGGCGAACGCCCCCGAGGGCGACCTCCGCATGAGCGCCACCCCGTACGCGAACGGCGGCGTGCTGCTGCGGGACCTCAAGCTGCCGAAGTACGAGGACCACGCTGTTCCGGTGGCGCAGCCGGGTGTGGAGCGGGTCAGCGCCATGATCACGCTGGGGTCCTGGCTCCGGGACGTGATCAGCCAGAACCCCGAGACGTTCCGGCTGTTCGGCCCGGACGAGACGGCCTCCAACCGGCTTCAGGACGTCTATGAGGTCACGGACAAGGTGTGGCAGTACCGGATCGAGGGCGTCGACGAGCACCTCGCCCGCGCCGGACGGGTCATGGAGGTCCTCAGCGAGCACCTGTGCCAGGGCTGGCTGGAGGGCTACCTGCTCACCGGCCGGCACGGCCTGTTCAACTGCTACGAGGCCTTCATCCACATCGTCGACTCGATGTTCAACCAGCACGCGAAGTGGCTGAAGACGG
>CALMVY010000338.1 GCA_937873245.1 uncultured Arthrobacter sp.
ATCGGAACCCTGGCCCGCGGCGCGGCCGACGGCGGCGGGCGGCGCACCGAGGTCGACGCGCTGCTCGGCACGGTGGCGGCCCGCCATGCGATTCCCTTCGTGGGCGTCGGGGACTGGCTCACGCGCTACGACCTTACCCGCTCAATGGCCGACGGCGTCCATATGAACCCCGAGGGGCACGCCGCACTGGGCGTGCTGCTGGCCCGCCGGCTGGAGGATTACGGTCTCCGGTCTGCCGGTTCCGGTCCGGCGGAGCCCGCGGCAACCCGCTAGAGCGGCCAAGGCCTCCAGAACGACAGGAGCCGGCGCCCGTCCCGGGGGACGGACACCGGCTCCGATGTCATTCAGCTCACTTCATGCGGATCAGGCAACTTCCGGAGGCAGCATCAGGCGTGCACCCGGGATCGCGTTGAGCAGTGCCTTGGTGTAGTCCTTCTGCGGAGCTTCGAAGACCTCATCCGTGGAACCGGTTTCCACCAGCTTGCCCTTTTCCATGACACACACGTGGTCGGCGATCTGCCGCACCACCGCGAGGTCGTGGGTGATGAACAGGTAGGTCAGGCCCAGCCGGGACTGCAGTTCCGCGAGCAGGTTCAGCACCTGCGCCTGCACCAGGACGTCCAGGGCGGACACGGCCTCGTCACAGATGATCACCTCGGGATCCAGTGCCAGGGCACGTGCGATCGCGACGCGCTGGCGCTGCCCGCCCGAGAGCTCGTTCGGGTACCGCTGCATGGTGGACTGCGGCAGGGACACCTGGTCCAGCAGTTCGCGGACCTTCTTTTCCCGGCTGGCCTTGTCCCCGATCTTGTGGACCCGCAAGGGTTCCTCGATGGTCCGGTAGATGTTGTACATCGGATCCAGGGAACCGTAGGGGTCCTGGAAGATGGGCTGCACCCGCCGGCGGAAAGCGAAGATCTCCTTCGGCTTCAGCGCGGAGGTGTCAACGCCGTCGAAGATGATCTTGCCGGAGGTCGGCTCCAGCAGGTTCAGGACCATCTGCGCCACGGTGGACTTGCCGGAACCCGACTCGCCCACGATCGCCGTCGTCGTGCCGCGCTTGACGTTGAAGGACACGTCGTCGACGGCGGTGAAGTCGGTCGACTTGCCGAACCCTGCGCGCATCTTGAAGACCTTGCTCAGGTTCTGGATCTGCAGCACGTCTTCAGCCATGGCCGGTTTGGCAGCGACGGACTCGCTGGGGGCCAGCACCTCGTCCGTCGAGACGCCGAGCTCCTTGGCCACCTGGATGCGCCGGGACGCCAGCGACGGCGCCGAGGCCACCAGCCGCTGCGTGTAGGGGTGCTGCGGATTCTGCAGCAGCTCCAGGGACGGACCCGCCTCGACGACGTTGCCGCGGTACATGACCACGACCTTGTCGGCACGCTCGGCGGCCAGGCCGAGGTCGTGGGTGATGAGCAGCACGGAGGTTCCCAGTTCCGAGGTCATCTTTTCGAGGTGGTCCAGGATCTGGCGCTGCACGGTGACGTCCAGGGCCGACGTCGGCTCATCGGCGATGAGCAGGCGCGGCTGGCAGGACAGGCCGATGGCGATCAGCGCGCGCTGGCGCATGCCGCCGGAGAACTCGTGCGGGTACTGCTTGGCCCGGCGGGCGGCGTCCGGCAGGCCGGCCTGCGCCAGGACCTTGGCGACGTCGTCCGGGCCGCTGGGGCGGCCGTTGGCCTTCAGCGTCTCCTTGACCTGGTCGCCGATCTTCCAGACCGGGTTCAGGTTGGACATCGGGTCCTGCGGAACCATGCCGATGATGTTGCCGCGCAGTTCGATCATGCGCTTCTCGGACGCGTGCGAGATGTCTTCACCGTCGAGCAGGATCTGCCCGCCGGCGACACGGCCGTTGCCGGGCAGCAGGCCGATCGCGGCCAGCGCCGTCGTTGACTTGCCGGATCCGGACTCGCCCACAATGGCGACCGTCTCGCCGGGCATGATGGTCAGGTGTGCGTTGCGCACGGCCTGGACCTCGCCGCTGCCGGTCTTGAAGGAGATCGCGAGATCGCGGATTTCCAGCAGGGGCCGGTCGGCGGGGGTTCCGGCCTCGTGAATCGTGACGTCGGAAGTTGTCATGGTTGCCTCCTTCATCGCTGACGGCTCTTCGGATCGAGGGCATCACGGAGGGCATCGCCCAGCATGATGAAGCTCAACACGGTGATGGACAGGGCCGTTGCCGGGTAGAGCAGCACAGCCGGGTTGGTGCGGATGGACGCCTGCGCGGCGGAGATGTCATTGCCCCAGGACATCACGGAGCCGGGCATGCCGATTCCGAGGAACGAGAGCGTGGCTTCGGCGACGATGAAGACGCCGAGTTCCATGGTGGCGAGCACGATGATCGGTGCCAGGGCGTTCGGGAGCACATGGCTGACCAGGGACCCCAGCCGTGAGACGCCGAGTGACCGGGCCGCCGTCACGAAGTCGGCGTTGCGCACCTCGATGACGGCGCCGCGGGTAATGCGGGCCATCTGCGGCCAGCCGAGCACCACCAGGACCAGGACCACTGTTCCGACTCCGCGGTTTTCACGCATCAGCGGGAGCTGGGTGAGGACCAGGGCGCCGAGGACGATGGGCAGGGCGAAGAAGATGTCGCCGAGACGGGCGATCACCGTGTCCACCCAGCCGCCGAAGAACCCGGCCAGTGCGCCGAGGGTGACGCCGATGATCATCACGGAGATCACGGAGAACACACCCACCATGAGCGACGCCTGGGTGCCGTGGATGATGCGCGAGTAGATGTCGCAGCCCTGGAAGGTGAACCCGAGGGGGTGTCCTTCGGTGGGAGCGCCGTTGGAGTTCGCCAGCTCGCAGCCGTTGTCCGGGGCAACCTGGGTGAAGAGCCCGGGGAAGACCGCCACGATGATGATCAGGGCGATCATGACCGCGGAGATGATGAAGAGCGGACGACGGCGGAGCTTGCGCCAGGCGTCTGCCCAGAGGCTCAGCGGGGCGTCGTCAACCTTGACGGCATCCGTTGCCAGCAGGGGGGTCTCCTCGACCGGGGCAACGAAGTGTTCGGCTTTATGGTTAGTTTTCATAGCGGATCCTCGGGTCAAGCCAGGCGTACAGCAGATCGACCAACAGGTTGGCGAGAACGAAGACCAGCACCAGGACGCTCACAATGGCGACGACGGTGGGGCCTTCACTTCGGAGAATGGCCTGGTAGAGCTTCTGGCCAACGCCCGGGACATTGAAGATGGCTTCGGTCACGATCGCGCCGCCCATCAGGGCGCCCAGGCTTGCGCCCAGGTACGTGATCACCGGGATCAGCGAGTTGCGCAGGACGTGGGTGGTGACCACCTGGCGGCGGGCCAGGCCCTTGGCGGTGGCGGTGCGGACGTAGTCGGCGTTCATGTTCTCGATGACGGATGCACGGGTCAGGCGCAGCACGTAGGCGAAGGAGACCATGCCGAGGACGATCGCGGGAAGGATCAGGCTTCCCCACGTGACGTTCGAGCCGACCGTGGGTTTGGCCCACCCCAGCTGGACACCGATCAAGAGCTGCAGCGCGAAGCCGAGCACGAAGGTGGGAATGGCGATCACAACGAGCGAGAGCACGAGGACGGTGCTGTCGAAGAAGCCGCCCTTTCGCAGGCCGGCGACGAGGCCGAAAGCGATGCCGAAGACGCCCTGGATGATGAGGGCCTCGATGGCGAGCATGGCCGTCACGGGGAAGACTCGGGCCAGGGTGTCGGCAATCGGCTGGCCGGTGAAGTCGACGCCGAGGTTGAAGGTGAAGAGGTTCTTGAGGAACAGCCCGTACTGAACCCAGAACGGTTCGTCCAGGTTGTACTGCTGCCGCAGCTGCGCGATGACGGCCTCGCTCGGCGGGCGGTCGCCGAAGAGCGCACGGATGGGGTCGCCGGGTAGGGCAAAGACCATGAAGTAGACGAGCAGGGTGGTTCCGAGGAAGACCGGAATGACCTGCAGCAGGCGCCGGAGGATGAACTGGATCACAGCAGCGCCTCTGGTGAGTTGGTGGAACGAAGGGGAATCATGGGGACAGCTTCCTGCCGGTTTCAAGCATATGGGGGTCCGGCAAAGGCCGGACCCCCAAGCTTTAGTGATGTGGAAATGAGTTCAAGGAACTCAGGAACTACTTGGCCGTGATGGCCCAGTACTGCAGAACGCCGTTCCAGCCGGAGTCAACGTTGGTGACATTCTGGCTCCAGACGGCCTGGCGTGCGGAGTACCACAGCGGCAGGTTGGGGAGGTCCTTGAACAGGATCTCCTGTGCCTGGGTGAACTTCTTGTTGGCATCGTCCGTGGACTTGGCGCCCAGGCCTTCGTTGAGGAGCTTGTCGAACTCAGGGTTCGAGTAGCCCTCGTAGTTGGCGCTGGCGTCGGTCTTCAGGAGCGGGCCCAGGAAGTTGTAGAGCGACGGGTAGTCGGCCTGCCAGCCGGCGCGGGTCAGGCCCGGCAGCTCCTTGGCGGTGCGCAGCTTCAGGATTTCGGCGAACTTGGCGAACGGCTGGCCCTCGGCCTTGATTCCCAGGTTGTTCTTGAAGTTGTTGGCAACGGCGTCGATCCATTCCTTGTTGCCGCCGTCAGTGTTGTACGCGAGCTGCAGGGTCTTGTCTGCGGGCCACGGGCTGATGGCGTCGGCCTTGGTCCAGAGGTCCTTCGCCTTGGCGGCGTCGAACTTCAGGACCTCGGAACCGGCAACGTTTTCGTTGTAGCCGTCAACAGCCGGGGACGTGAAGTCCTTGGCCGGGATGCGGGTGCCGGAGAAGATGACCTTGGTGATTTCCTCGCGGTTGATCGCCATGGAAAGTGCCTGGCGGCGCAGCTGGCCTGCTTCGCCCTGGAACTCGGGCAGGTAGCCCGGGATGTTCAGGGTGGAGTTGCCGGCGTACGGCTTGTTCAGGTTGTTCTCCGGGAAGTCCATGGTGTAGGTCTTCAGGGCGTTCGTGGGCAGAACGTCCGTGACGTCCAGGTTGTTGGCCTGGATGTCGGTGTAGGCCGGGGCCGGATCGGTGTAGAACTTGAAGGTCACGCCGCCGTTCTTGGCTTCGCGGGCACCCTTGTAGTCAGGGTTCTTGACCAGGGCGATCTGGCTGTCGTGCTGCCAGGCGCCTTCCTTCTCCATCTTGTACGGGCCGTTGCCGACCGGGTTCTCGCCGTACTTCTTCGGGTCCTTGATGGCCTCGGCGGGCAGCGGCATGAAGGCCGAGTAGCCCAGGCGGAGCGGCCAGTCGGCCTCCGGCTGCGTCAGCTTGACCGTGATGGTGGAGTCATCCTTCAGGACCAGGCCTGAGAGCGTCTGGGCGGTGGGGGCGGGAACCTCGGTTTCCTTGCCGTCCGCTCCCATCTGCTTCGCGGTGGCGCTGACGGCGTCGTAGCCCTCGACGGACTCGAAGAAGCTGCTGTTGCCCTGCGCGTTGGTGCTCAGCGCGGCAAAGTTCCAGGCGTCCACGAAGCTCTTGGCGGTGACTGCCTCGCCGTTGGTGAACTTGGTGCCGGACTTGACCTTGATGGTGTAGTTCTGGCCGTCCGGGGATTCGATGGACTCGGCCAGGGCGTTTACCGACTTGCCACTGGGGTCGTAGCTGGTGAGGCCCTCGAAGAGGAGCTCGACGACGCGGCCGCCATAGACCTCGCCGGTGTTGGCGGGCATCAGGGGGTTCTGCGGTTCGTTGCTGTAAGCGGTGATGACCTTGTTGGGGTCGCCGGCAGCCTGGCTGGCACCGTTTGAGGTGCCGCCTCCGGCGCCGCATCCGGTCAGGGCGAGAGCGGCGATGGCCACCATGCCCAGTGCTTTGGAAGTGCGCGAAAAACGCATTCCGCCTCCTAAGAGTTGTGGGAGTTCGTGAGGGAAAAACTTATGCTTCCCCGCAGGCAGGCACAGGGGTATCCCCTGTGACGTGGCCTACATATACGAGTAGCCTAACCCCAGACTGTCCGGATGGTGGAACTCTGTTGCCAAACCGTGACCCGACAAAAGCATGACCGCTAGCGTCAAGCGCAATGTATTTCAAGTCACACGCTACTGGCTGGTAGTATTCGCCGCCCGGCGATCCCGGTTAGGGCGAGTTAACTCGATTCCGCCGCCATAAGCTGCGCCCGCAACTCGCGGCGTTCCCGCTGCTTTTCCGGATCCGGCAGGGGAACCGCGGCCAGGAGACGCTGGGTGTACGGCTCCTGCGGATTGCGCAAAATCTGGTCCCGGGTGCCCTGCTCGACGATGCGGCCGCGCTGCATCACGCAGATCCGGTCCGCCAGCACATCGACGACGGCAAGGTCGTGGGTGACGAACAGGCAGGCGAACCCGAGCTCCTTCTGCAGGTTCTGGAACAAGTCGAGCACCTTGGCCTGCACGGACACGTCCAGTGCCGAGGTGGGCTCGTCGGCGACCATCAGCTTGGGCTTGAGCGAGAGCGCCCGGGCGATGCCCACCCGCTGCTTCTGCCCGCCGGAGAGTTCGTGCGGGTAGCGGTTGCGGTAGTTGCGCGGGAGCTCCACCTGGTCCAGCAGCGCCTCGATCCGCTGCTGCAGCTCGGCACCTTTCGCCACCCCGGACAGGAACATCGGCTCACCGATGCTCTCGCCGATGGGAAGCCTCGGGTTCAGGGACGACGACGGGTCCTGGAACACCATGCCGACGTGGCGGCGCATCTCCTGGAGCTGCCGGCCGTTCCTCTTCGCGGCCGAAATGTCCTGGCCGACGACCTTCATGGTGCCTGCCGCGACCGGAAGCAGCCCGACGGCGGCGCGGCCGATGGTGGTCTTGCCCGAACCGGACTCCCCCACCAGTCCCACGACCTGTCCCGGGTAGATCACCAGGTTGGCGCCTTCCACGGCGCGGAATGCCGGCACGCGGCCCTGCTTCGGGTATTCGATGGCCACGTCGGTGAGTTCCAGCACCGGCTGCCCCTGCGGTTTGGCGGCCTCCGCGGCGGCCAGGGCGGCGGCGTTCTCACGCTCGCGCCGGAGGAGCTGCTCCTCCGGGATGGAGGTCAGTTCGGCATGCGTGGCGGCGGCCAGGGCTGCCGTGACATCCACTTCCGGGGCGGAGTCCGCGCCACCCTGGCCCAGGTGCGGGACGGCGGCCAGGAGGGCCTTCGTGTATTCGTGCTGCGGGTTGTGGAAGATCTCGGCGGCCGTGCCGGTTTCCACAATTACGCCGCGGCGCATCACGGCGATCCGGTCAGCGAGGTCCGCCACGACACCCATGTCGTGGGTGATCAGCACAATGGCGCTGTCGAGCTTGTTGCGCAGGTTGCGCATCAGGTCCAGGATTTCCGCCTGGACCGTCACGTCAAGGGCCGTGGTGGGTTCGTCGGCGATGAGCAGTTTGGGATCGCAGGACAGCGACTGCGCGATCATGGCGCGCTGCCGCTGGCCGCCGGAGAGCTGGTGGGGATAAGAGCGGAACGCCTTCTCCGGGTCGGGCAGCTCCACGAGCTCGAGCATGCGCAGGGCCCGCAGCCGGGCTTCGTCGGGAGAGACCTCGCTGTGCAGCCGGACCGTCTCCACGATCTGGGCGCCCACCGTGTAGACCGGGTTCAGGGCCGTCATCGGCTCCTGGAAGATCACGGCCACGTCCTTGCCGCGGACGGCGCGGATGTTGGTCTCGTCGGCCCCCAGCAGCTCCTGTCCGGCAAGCTTGACGCTTCCGGCCACCCGGCTGTTGCTCGGCAGCAGGCCCAGCAGGGCCATGGAGCTGGCACTCTTGCCGGAGCCGGACTCGCCCACGATCGCCAGCACCTCGCCGGCCCGCACCTCGTAGTTCAGGCCGATGGCCGCGGGCACCCATTTCTTGTCCACGCCGAAATCGACGCTCAGTCCGCGGACCTGCAGTACGGGTTCGTTCCTGTCCGGCGCGGGGGTGATGGCCGGATCGAGGGTGATGAAGTCAGTCATGATGGGGCTTTCCTTCCACCCGGGCCGCCGGTCCACCGGGGATTAGTGCTGCGGCTCGGAATACTGAATTATTGGGGGCATGAGCTCTGCGCCGCATGCCGGTACCGTTGAAATCTTCAAGGCCCGATCGAACGTCTGGTTCGCCTCGCTGTCCTGGTCCGTTGCCGCCGTCGGCATTGTGGTCACGGCGGTCACCGCCGGCCCGGCGGCCCTGGCCGGCACGGCCCCGCTGCTGCTGATCGCGTTCCTTGGCTGGCTGCTGTTCTGGATGCCCGCCGTCGTGGTGCACGACGGCGGGGTGACCCTGGAGAACCCGTTCCGGTCCGTGCTGGTGCCGTGGGCAGCGCTGGTGCACGTCGACACCCGCTTTGCCCTTACCCTGGTCACGGCCCACAAGAGCTACGTGGCCTGGGCCGCGCCGGCGCCGGGAATCTGGGGCGGGCGCCATGCCCGGCCGGAAGACCTCCGGGGCCTGCCGGCAACAACGTACGGTCCGGGCCAGTCCGTGCGGCCCGGGGACCTCAAGTCCACGGATTCCGGCCAGGCCGCCCGCCTCGTGCGGTCGCGCTGGCAGGAACTGGTGGAAAGCGGCGCGCTTGCCGCCGGCGATGCCGCCACCACAGCGGTGAAGGTGACGTACCGCTGGGCGGCGGCCGGCGCCGTCGTACTGTTGCTGGCGGCCAGCTACTGGGCGGTCGCCGCCCAGTAGCCCGGCACCGCAGGTGGCCGCCACCTAGTTGTCCTTGGTTCCGTCGAACGCTGTGACGGGTGCCGCCCCGAGCGGATGCCCGGTGTCCTTGGCTTTCTTGGCGTTGAATTTCTTCTGCCGCGGATCGAAGGCGTCCCGCAGGCCGTCACCGATGAAGTTGATGCTCAGGCAGATCAGCACGATGAACAGGCCGGGGAACCAGAACAGCCACGGGCGGGTGGCGAACGCCTCCTGGTTCTGCGAAATGAGCAGACCCAGTGACGTGTCCGGGGCCTTGACGCCGACACCGAGGTAGCTCAGGGCCGTTTCGGTGAGGATCGCGGCGGACATCGTCAGCGTGACGTTGACGATCAGCACGCCGATGGCGTTGGGCAGGATGTGTTTGAAAATGATCCGGGCATTGCTTGCGCCCGAGATCCGTGCGGCGTCCACGAACTCGCGTTCGCGCAGCGAGAGGAATTCCCCGCGCATCAGTCGGGCGAGTCCCACCCAGGTGATCAGGCCGAGGAAGATGCCCAGCGCGAGGATGCCGTTGCTGCTGGCGAAGGAGGCAAACCAGCTGCCGGAGTCCCGCCGGCTGGCCATCTGTGCCATCACGGCAGCGAGCAGGAGCGCCGGAATGATGATGATGATGTCGGTGAGGCGCATCAGGATGGCCTCGGTCCAGCCGCGGAAGTAGCCGGCCAGGGCGCCGACCACGACGCCGATAAAGCCGGCGATGAGTCCGATCACCACCATGACGGTGATGGACTGCTGGGCCCCGCGCATGGTCATGGCGAAGAGGTCGCGGCCGATCCGGTCCTGGCCGAAGGGGTGTTCGCCCCAGGCGAGCGGCCACAGCGAGGCGGTGGGCACGCCGTCGTTGATCAGGGGCGATACTTCCTCGTGGTTGTATTTCCACCAGCCGGGGATGCCCCAGTAGCCCATGGAGGTGAAGGCCATAACAAAAATGATGGCGAAGGCGGCCAGTCCGATGATGGCGCCGGAGTGGCCCAGGAACCGTTTCCGGACGATCTGGCCCTGGCTCAGGCCCTTGGCCTCGAGGATCGGCTCGATGCCGGCCGCGGGCCGCCGCAGCGCTTCGTCTTCGGCCATGATCTCGTCCTGCTGACTTGGCTGGCTCATGCTTTTACCCTTACGCGTGGATCAAGTGCGGAGTACGCAAGGTCCGCAATGAGGTTGAAACCCATGGCCGTGATGGCCACACAGAGGAAGACGCCCATCACGGGGTTGGGATCGACCTGCTCGATGCCGTCCAGGAACAGGAAGCCCATCCCCCGGACCGAAAAGACTCTTTCGGTGATGACGGCACCGCCGATCAGTGCCCCGATGTCGAACGCCACGATGGTGGCGATCGGGATCAGCGCGTTGCGGAAGGCATGGCGCATGACCACGGTCCGCTCCGACAGGCCCTTGGCCCGCGCGGTCCGGATGTAGTCCATGTTCATGATTTCCAGCATCGAGGCCCGGGTGAAGCGGGTGTAGCCGGCCAGCGAGATCAGGATGAGCGCCATGGTCGGCAGGATCAGGTGTGTGAACGAATCCAGGCTCAGGGTCCAGAAGTCGCCTTCGATGTTCGGGGTGCTGGCGCCGATGGTGGCGATGGGGCGGCCCCGGACCCGGCTGTTGTTGAAGTACGTGGGCCAGGCCTGCATGTACCGGTCCAGCAGGATCAGGGATCCGACCAGGAACGAGGTGAGCGCCGCAGCCCGCATGGACTGGCCGCGGTCGTAGCCGCCCATCAGGTAGCCAATGCCCAGTCCGACAAGGACCGCTGCGATCGCGAGTAGGACGATCATCAGGAACGTTGCTTCGTTGAGCAACGGCTGGATGACGAAGTAGACAACCAGTCCGACGCCGACGGCGATCAGCGCCGACTGCAGCGCCTTGCGGTTCTTGAGCCCTGCCGACAGCAGGGTCACGGCGAACGCAATGCCGACGCCGGCGATCGCAATGACCACCGGGCCCAGGCCTGGGGTTTTGAACCACTCGGTGGCGGAGAAATACATCAGCACGGCGGCAGCGAACAGGAAGACGACGCCGCCGGTGAGGAGTCTGCGCTTCATCTCGCCGCCGACCGTCACGGCGGTCAGCACCCCCAGGACGGCGCCGATGGCGAGGGCTGCCGGTATGGGTATTTCGGGATTCCGGAGAAAGTTGTTGAATCCGATGGCGCCGAACTCCTTCAGGAGGACGGCGACCCAGAAGATCGGGAGGGAGAAGAACAGGAAGGCCATGAAGGTCACGCCGTAGTCCAGCGTGCTGTACTGGCGCAGGGCCGTGATGATGCCCAGCGTGATGCCGATCAGGATCGCCAGCACGGTGGCTCCGGTGACCAGGGTCAGGGTCTGGACCAGCGCGTGGCCCAGGGCGTCCGTGATGGGCTGGCCCGCGATGTTCCTGCCCAGGTCGCAGGAATTGGCGAACGGGACGAGGCACCCGGCCGCACCGCCGAGCCATTGGAAATAACGGACCGGTGCGGGTGTGTCCAGTTGCAGAAGTTCGATGCGGGCGTCCATCAGCTGCTGTTTGTTGGCGGCGCTGATGGCGCGGAATTCCTCGAGGGGATCGCCTGACGCCGCTGTCAGGAGATACACCAGGAAGGATGCGCCGAGAAGTATGAGGGCGGCAGTGATAAGCCGCCGGACTATGTAGGTCACCATTGGAATAGAACCTCGGTATTCGGGCCCAGGGGTTGCCCGGACCGGTCGCAGAGTTTGGCCGTTTTCCCGCGATGATGGGGCGGGACCGCCCGTCGTCGTGGGGGTGTCGCTAGAAAGGCGTCGGGACCAAATTGCCCGGTCCCGACGCCTTTTGCTAGCAAGTGTTACTTGCGGTCGTCGGCTACTTCTGTGCCCACTCCCAGAAGTTCCACCAGACACCGGTCTGGTTCGGCATGTACTTCACGCCGGTGATGCGGTCGCTGTACGCGTCCACGCCGACTGCCTGGAACAGCGGCAAGCCGTAGGCGGAATCCCAGATCTTCTTGTCGATCTGCTTGATGAGCCCGTCCTGCTTGGCCTTGTCCGTGGTGACGATCAGTTCGTCCATCAGCTTGTCGGCTTCCGGATCGCTGAACAGGTTGAAGTTGGAGTCGTTGCCCGACTTGAAGATCTGCGGAACGCCGGAGACGCCAACACCCGAGTTGATCCAGCCGAAGATGGTCGCATCGTAGGAGCCGTCGCCGAGGGCCTTGCCCCAGTCCGACTTGCCGAGCCCGCCGTCGACGATCTTGAAGCCGGCCTTGGAGGCGGACTCGCTGATCAGCGCGAAGGTGTCAGCACGGTTGGGGTTGTCCTTGTTGTACATGATGCGGACTTCAGGGGTGGCACCGTTGAGGAGCTTCTTTGCACCTTCGATGTCCACGTCCTGGTAGGCCGAGGAGCCGTTTTCCTTGACGGACTCGGCGTACATGGCCTGGTCCGGGACGAACAGCTGCGAGTCCAGCGGTGCAGCCTTCGGGTCCAGCTTCTTGACGATCTTGTCAACGATGTCCTTGCGCGGGACGCTCTTCATGAACGCTTCGCGGACACTCTTCTCAGCGAACACGCCGCTGTAGTTGAGGTCGATGTGGTCGTAGGAGAGCTGGTTGCCGACCTCGACCGTAACGCCCTGGCTCTCGAGCGCCTTCAGCTGCTCCACCGTGTCGGCCGAGGCCTGCGGTGCAATGATGTCAGCTTCGCCGTTCTTGAGCGCCTGCACCTGGGCGGGAGCGGAACCGATGTAGCGGACGGTGATTTCGTCCAGCTTGGCTTCCGGGCCCCAGTTGTAGTCCTTGTTCTTGACCATGGTCAGGGACTGGTCCTGGTTGACACCCTTGACGATGTAGGGGCCGTTGGAGAGGTAGAGGCTCGGGTCGGCCGGCAGGGTCTTGGAGTCGAAGCCGGTGTTCCACATCTCCGCCATTGCCTGGAGCTGTGCGTTGGCCGGCTGAGGTGCCTTGGCGTCGCCTCGCGGCATGCCCTTGACCAAGTCAACGAATGCCTTGGCATCCGCCAGCCCGGCCTTCTTGGCCAGGACGTGCGCCGGAATGTCGATGCCGGGGCCGCCAATGGCGATTTCCCAGTCGGCAAACGGCTTTGAGTACTTCAGAGTCATGGAGCGGCCGTCTTCGCCGAGCTCGGGGAAGTCCGTCAGGGCAATGCCCGTGGGGTCACCGGCGTAGGAGAAGTAGGACGTTCCGGTCTTTGCCTCTGAGTCGGCATCGTCGTAGTAGCCGGAGAAGGCGGCCCACTGCAGCACGAGGTCTGCTGCCGTAACGGGAGTGCCGTCCGACCACTTCACGCCTTCGTTGATGGTGTACTTCACCGTCAGCGGGTTGTCAGAGACCTTTTCCATCTTGCCGAACTTCTCGTTGCGGACAACGTTCAGCTTGTTGTCGATGTAGAAGAACCCCGAGTGGGTGGCGTAGCTGATCTTCGAGTTGATGTCGGTGTTGCCGTCCGCCGTGTTGGGGTTGAACGTGTTGAAAGCGTTCACCTCCACGACTGTTGCAGATCCGCCTGATTTGCTTGCTGCCGCAGCAGTGGTCGGGGTTGTCCCGCCGCTGTTGCCCGCGCAGGCGCTGAGGGCGAGGGCAGCTGCTGCCGCCACGCCCACTGCTTTGGAAATACGACCGAAGCGCATTCCGCCTCCTTGTTTCTGTGGTGTGGTTGAGACCGAGGCCGTAGGCACCGGGCAGACGTCCACACTCCCCCAGCGGCAGTGTGGCCCGTCTCACATGGGATGTAGCGTAAGCCCCAAGAACCACCCCGCGCGCGGAAAGTTGACCAGCTGTAAAGTTCGTTACAGAGCTGCAACAATTGACGGCCTGCAGCGGGCCGAATTCCGCGCAAAGTATTGACCTGTTGACCGTACGGGGCTAGCATCCTCCGGGCACAAGAAAAGCCCCGATTCAGCAATCGGGGCTCTTCGAGTTAATCCTTAATTACTTGATGAAATCATCAAACCGTCACACGTTGAAGCGGAACTCCACCACGTCGCCGTCGGCCATCACATATTCCTTGCCTTCAATTCGGACCTTGCCGCGG
>CALMVY010000339.1 GCA_937873245.1 uncultured Arthrobacter sp.
CTCGGCGCCGTGCGAACCGACAAGGTGCACTTCCGCCGGGAGCCGCGAGACGGCGGCCAGGTCACGCAGGGAACGCCCGGAAATGACGGCAGCGTGGGTGTTCGGGAGGGCAGCCAGCGCCCGGAGGGCAATCGCCGCACCGCCGAGCGGCAGCGTCTCGGTGGAGATGCCTTCCGCTTCGCACAGGGTCCCGCCGTAATTGCAGGCGACCAGCAGCCCCGGCGTGCGGGCCAGGATCTTCAGTTCGGCCAGCAGCTGCGGCGTCAGCCCGTCGTCGGCGGCGTTGGTCTGCACAAAGGCGCGGAGCAGGCCCAGCGGCAGGGATTTCGTCAGGAGGGCGGAATCGGCCAGAGACTGGTTGAGCGGAGTGGGCATGCGCGGAGTCCTTCGATTCGTCCCCAATGCCTGCATGTGACCGTCCCGCGGGACGTACTCCCAGTATTTCCCGGCTCGATTTCCCAGGGGTGTCCCGGCGGTTGCGGCTGTGTAACATCCGCAACCGCCGTCACGCAGGGCAGGTTATCGGCGGCCGGGACGCCGCCCTGCCGCGCCAATCCGCGGCAGAACGGCGTCGGACCTCGCACAAGCCTGCCGTGCGTGACGGCGGGAACGACCCGGCGCTGTACCCGGCGCCGGCGCCCTAGACCCTGACCAGTCCGGCGACGTCGGCGAGGAGCTGCACCGAGCGCAGCCGGGCCTCGGTGCCGGTGCTCTGATGCGCGACGATGAGTTCGTCGGCGTCGGCGTGGGCGGTGAATTCGTCCAGGTACTCGAGCACCGCGTCCGGGGTGCCGACGGCGGAGTACTTCATCATCTGGGCCACGTGCTGGCCCTGCGGCGAGTCCAGGATCATGTCCGCTTCGTCGTCGCTGAACTCGCGGCCGTTGCCGAAGAACAGCGAGACGCGGGCGCGTTTGGTGGCCTGGAGCATTTCCTGCGCCTCGGCCGCGGAATCCGCCGCGATCACGTTGACGCCGGCGATCACGTGCGGGGCGTCCAGCTGCGCCGAGGGCTGGAAGTCGCGGCGGTAGATGGCCACGGCGTCCCGCAGTGCGTTGGGCGCGAAGTGCGAGGCGAAGGCATACGGCAGGCCCAGCTGGGCGGCGAGTCTGGCGCCGAACAGCGAGGATCCCAGGATGTACAGCGGCACGTCGGTGCCCTTGCCGGGCGTTGCTTCCACGCCCGGAATCCGGGTGGGGCCGGTCAGGTAGCCCTGAAGTTCGAGCACGTCCTGCGGGAAGCTGTCCGAGGACATCGGGTCCCGGCGGAGGGCACGCAGCGTGTTCTGGTCGCTGCCGGGCGCGCGGCCCAGGCCGAGGTCGATCCGCCCCGGGTGCAGGGTTTCGAGCGTGCCGAACTGCTCGGCGATGGTCAGCGGGGAGTGGTTGGGCAGCATCACGCCTCCGGCGCCGAGGCGGATGCTCTCGGTCTGCGCGGCGACATGGGCGATCAGCACGCTGGTGGCGGACGACGCGATCGCGGACATGTTGTGGTGCTCGGCGTACCAGACGCGCCGGTAGCCCAGCTTCTCGGCCAGTTGCGCCATTGCCACGCTTCCTGCGAAGCTTTCTGCCGCCGTCTGGCCCTTGCCGATGGTTGCCAGGTCAAGGATGGAAAGCGGAACAGTCACGGAAAAGCCGGCCTTTCGTAGCGGGGAAAGTCTCAGGTGCCGCGCCGGATCCCGGCACGCACACTGGGGACAACGACGCCGGGCGCCGGGTTATTTCTGCCGCAGCTGTGGCGCTGCCCATGTGGCCGGCCGCGGATCAGGGGCACGAGTAGTTGTAGTCCAGGCCTTTGGAAATGTACTGGGTCACGGCGACGCGGCTTCCAGGGGTCAGTGCCGGCAGCGAGCAGTTGGACTTGGCCCCCGCCAGGGACCGCGCGCCGGCGAGCCAGCTCGGCAGGCCGGCGAGCGGGCTGCTTGCCGGAACCGTGCCGGCAATCTGGTTCCACTGGTAGCCGGTGGAATACAGGCCGACCTTTGCATTGATGCTGGTGAAGTAGGCGGCCATGCCTTCGAGGTCCGCGACGTTGGCGGCCTTGTCCGGCTGCCAGCTGTTTTCGGTCTCCACGTCCAGCCACCACCGGTACGTCTCCGGATTGTCGACCCCGCGGATGGTGGCGTCGTCGTAGGCCTTCGCGTAGCCGTACATGTAGGAGCAGGCCCGGAAATCGCCCTCGCCGCTGCCGCACACACCGTACGGGTTGGCCACGTCCACGCCGCCGTAGTGGTTGGAGCTGGGCCACCACGAACCCTGCAGGCCCGGGTTGGCCGTATTGACGTAGAGCGCCACCCGAGGCTGGGCGGTGAGTGCCGGGGACGGCGCGGTGTCCGCCCAGGCGAGTTGCGCCGCCAGGCACGGGTTGGTGGTGTTGGCGAGGCCGTTGTTCACGCCGACGATGGCGAACGCCGGCTGTTTGGGGAGGGTCTTGCCGCACTGCGGCCAGGAAACGTCGATGCCCACCGGCTCGGCATTCCGGGGCGGGGCCGCACTGGCCGTTCCCCCGCCCAACAGCACAAGGCCAAGAGTGATGGCGGCGGAAACTAGCTTCGTGAAAACCCGGGTAGCCATGCCCCAGTCTACGTCCGGTCCCTGCGCGGGCCGGGAAACCCTCCGTGCGCGTCGG
>CALMVY010000340.1 GCA_937873245.1 uncultured Arthrobacter sp.
CTGGGCCGGCGCGGGCCGGGCCACCGGCGGCTCGAGGTCTGCGGGCGCGGTGCTCGACCAGGCCAGGAAGCTCTGGTCGGCGCCGAAGCGGATCCGGATGGCGTCGTCGCCCTTTTCCAGCCGGTAGTCGCGGGAGCCGTCGAGGTAGATGGCCACCCGGACCACGTCGGGCCGGAACTGGGAGTAGCGGACATCCTTGATGCCGCCGCGCTGGATCCCGTCGTAGGAGGTGCCGCTCTTGAGCCGCGCCCCGACGATGTCGATCACCAGCCGGTCAGGCTCGCGGAGCATGAAGTCGCGGACCTCCACGGCGCCGGAGAGCGCAATCACGATCTCGGCGTGGCCCGGTGTCGGGATGACGCTGACGGCGGTGACTTCCGAAGCCGGCGGCCGGTCGTCGGCCGTGACGGGCGCCGCCAGCAGGAGGCAGGCGGCTCCCGCGGCGAACAGAGACTTGAACGTCATGGGGTCTGCTCCTCCCTCTTGCGCAGCGACAGGGTCTCCTGCCGCTCGAATCCGATGTCCTCAACGGTGAACACGACGTCAGCCTGCCGAATCTGGGCCACCTTCAGGCGACCCAGCCGGTCGCCCACCTTGAGCTTGTAGCGCTTCTGGTTGGTCTTGTCCCGCAGCACCGCGACGCTGTTGCTGGCGCGGCGCAGGTCGAGGTACACCCCGACCAGCAGGAGGTCGTTGAACTCGGGGCCGACCTTGTCCTGGGTGATCAGGGAGGCGAAGGGATCGCGCGCGCCCCCGGCATAGGTGAAGGTCTCGCGCAGCACTTCGGTCTCCCGCGCCACCCGCAGCGAGTCGGACCGGACGCTGTCCTGCTGTGCCCGGGTGATGGAGTCCTGCCGCTGGCGCTCGGCCAGCTGCCGGAGGCTGTCCTGCCGGGCCCGCTCCCGCACCTGGCGGATCGAGTCCTGCCGCAGCACCTGCTGCTGCTGCGGGGTGAGCGCCGGCTTGGCGGGCTGCTGCACCGCCGGTGCCGCGGCGGCGGGCCGGGCCGGCGTGCTGTCCTTCTTCGCGGCCTGCGCCGCAGGGGCTTCCACCCTGGTGCTGTCCGGCTTCGTGGCCAGCGCCCTCGCCGGACGCTTCGTGGTATCGGGCTTCTGCGCCACGGCTGCCGGGGCCGCCGGAACGGCGCCGCAGGCCTTGGCGAGATCCGTGGCAGCCGCGGCGGCGGTCGCCGGCCGCTTCGACTTCGGCAGCTTCGCGACGGCGGCGGTCACCGAGTCGGAACAGGTCTTGTAGCGGGCGCGGACGGTCGAGTCCTGTACCGCGGCGCGGCGGACGCTGTCGCGCTGGGCCCGGATGGCCGTGAGGTCCACCGCTTCCGCGGCGGGCGCCTCGTCCTTCTTGCCGCAGGCGGCGAGGCCCAGGAGGAGCCCCGCGAGCACGGTCCGGGTGAGCCGGTTAGGTGCCACTGGGCATGCCCTCCGAGGGACCGGTCTTCACGTAGGTGCGGATCTGGAACCGCGCCTCCAGCAGGGCGCCGGAACTGTCGCCGAGCGCCTTGGCCCGGTTGAGGTCGGCGGCGCTGAGGGTCAGCTCCACCGGCACGATGATCCGCTGCAGGCTGGCCACGTCGGACAGGAATTCGCCCAGCTGGTCGTAGCGGCCGATCACCGAATACTGGTACTTGTGGGTCTCGAACGGGGCAGGCCCGGGCTCGACCGGCAGCGGCTGGAACTGGGACACCTGCACCCCGCGGATCTTGGCGCGGGTGGAGATCTCGTCCATGAGGTTGGCCACTTCGTTCCGCTCCGGCACCAGCCGCCGCATCAGCTCCAGGCTGGTGCGGTAGCCATCCAGCCGGCGGCGCAGGTCCTCGACGCTGCCCGAGGCGAGCAGCTTCCGGGCGCTGTCCGTCATCGCGGCGAGCGAATCGATGGTCTTCTGCCGCGCGACGATGCTGTCCTTGGTCTGCTGCACGCCACGGAGCCCGAGGCTGTCGAGCCCCGTCCCGGTGTAGCCGAGATAGCCCACCAGCCCCGCGACGATCACGAGGAGGAGGGGGACCTGGCGTTCCTGGGGGATGGCGGCCATGGGTTACCTCACCGACTGGCTGAGGGGCACCGTGCGGATGTACGCCGAATCCGCCCGCTGGAAGGAGGCCTGGATGGTGAACTGCGTCACCGGCCGCTCCTTCTCGATGATCGTCTTCGCTTCCATGGGGGTCACGTCTGTCACCCAGGGTGAGGCCTCGAGCTGCCGCAGGAACCGGGTGTAGGCCTGGAGGTCCATGGTGCGGCCCTCCAGCCGGAACCGGATCACCTTCACCGCCGTGTCGGCGGTATCCGCGACGACCGGCGCGGCCTGCGGCGCCATGGTCGTGAGCCAGGTGTAGGGCGGCAGCGCCTTGGCCACCTCGTCCAGGACGTGGGACCAGACGTAACGATCGCCATCGACGCCGCGGATGGTCGCGATCTGGGCCAGCAGCGAGTCGCGGATCGTCTCCGCCCGGCGCTTCTGCTTGAGCAGGTTGTCGAACCGCTTGTGCTCGTCCCGGGCCTGTTCCAGCCGGGGGCCGAGCTCGCTGTACTTGGCGTTGGTGGACAGGAACGTCCAGCCCAGGAACAGGCCCACGCCGAGACAGGCGGCGATGGAGCCGACCAGGAACGGGTCCTTGACCTTGTTCCCGAGCGACTTGAAGCGCTCCAGGATCTGCTTGGGTCCGCCGCCAGCGGCCTTGCGCTTCTGGCCGGGTCGGAGATTGACCGTGATCATCATGGGGTGCGGTCTCCGGGCGTCGGGCTCAGGCGGCGGTGCGGAGCGCGAGGCCGATGGGCAGCATCAGGAGCGGCGAGACTTCGTCCATGTTCATCGTGGAGAAGACGCCCTCCGCCACGCTCAGCCGCGCCAGCGGGTTGGCCAGCTCGACCGGCATCCGCAGCCGGTCCGCCAGCACCTTGTTCAGTCCGGGGATGCGGCCGCCGCCGCCGGTGAGCCACAACCGGCTGATGCCCCCCGCCGACCGGCTGGCCGACTGGAGGAATGCCGCCGCGCGCTCGATGCCGACGGCCAGCTCCTCGCCGCGGGTCTCGAGGAACGGATCCAGGATCTCGTTGCGCTCGAAGCCCTGCAGCAGCTGGTCCGCCTCCTCGGCGGAGAGCCCGCGCTCCCGCTGGATATCCTCGCGGAAGCGCCGGGTGCCCACCGGGAGGTCCCGGGTGAGGACCGGAATGCCGTCCTCGAGGATGTTGATATTGGTCATTTCGTGGCCGATGTTCACCAGGCCGACCACGCCCCGCATCTCGTCGGGGTAGTTGATCTCGAAGGCGTTGTGCAGCGCGAAGGCGTCCACGTCGATGACGCTGGCGGTGAGGCCCGCCTCCGCCAGCAGCGACACCTTGTTCTCGACCAGCTCGCGCTTGGCGGCCACCAGCAGGACCGTCATCTGGAGCCCCTCGCCCTCCGGGTCCAGGATCTGGAAATCGAGCTCCACGTTTTCCATGTCGAAGGGCACGTGCTGCTCGGCCTCCCAGCGGATCACCTCGCGGGCGTCCGCCTCCTTCATCCGGTCCATCTGGATCTTCTTGATGATCACGTCCCGGCCGCCCACCGCGATCACGACCTGCTTGGTCTTGACCCCGGCGGATGCCAGGAGCCCCTTGATCGCGTCCGCCACGATCCCGGGGTCCATGATCTCACCTTCCACGATGGCGTCGTCCACAACGCTCGTGTAGGCCACCTTGGAAAGGACTGGCTCGCCGGCGCCGTGGGTGACGGCAACCAGCTTGATCAGCCCGGACCCGATGTCCAAGGCGACAGTAGTCTTGCTGCGGCTGAAGAGGCCCATGTTTATGTGCCTGACCGAGCTGGTTCTGGAACGAGGAGATGGGAGGCTACGCTACAAGCCGTCCCGGCTTTTGTCAAGCTCCCAACCTGCTTGAGGTGCCGACCAACAAGCCGTTGGGGAACTGGTACTTATCCCTTCCACCATCACAGAATGCTTGAAGTACAGTAACCCGCGCTCAGCGGTAAAGCACACCCCGTACCGTTCCCGGGGGCCTGAAGCGCCAGGGAGCCGGAGTCTCCCCGGCGCCAGTCAGTTAAATCTATTATTGACATTAGTTTACGCACTCGATGGCAGGCGGTGGCCCGGCCCCCGACGAGAGGCCGGGCCAAAAAACAGAGCGGCGGGCGACCCGTGTGGATCGCCCGCCGCCATGTCATCCTGCGAGGCTTACCAGCAGGCCGGGGAGCCTTCCTGGGTCACCGCGGCGTTCGGCGTGTTGGCCGCCGGGCCGGTGTAGATGCCGCAGGTGTTCGGGCTGCCGGTCACGGCCGGGTTGGTCATCGTGGCCTTCCAGCCGGCCGCGTCGATGTAGGCCAGCGCCAGCACGTTGCCGGTCGACGGCACGAAGGTCACCTTGCCCGCGCCCGCGACGCCGTTGGCCTGAGCCGCGGCGGTGGTGCTGCCGGCGTAGTCGTTGTTATCCGAGAAGAACGCTTCCTGCGCCGTCACCAGGTTCCGCAGGTCCGACTTCATGGAGGCGACGATCGCCTTCTGCTTCGTGTTGGCGAACTTCGGGATCGCGATGGCAGCGAGAATGCCGATGATCACCACAACGATCAGCAGCTCGATGAGAGTAAAGCCCTTCTTGTTCATACCGCCTCCTGGACAGAGAATGTGAACCGCTGAGCGCGCTTCCGGGCGCGTGGTGTGACTGCCCAGGGGAAAGGCAACGAGCGTACCACGCAGGCCGGTACAGGGGAAGTCGGTCCACAACAACCGGTTAGCGATTAGGGCCGGAGCGGCTCCCGGGGGAAATCCGGCGCTTTTTGCAAGGCGGAATCCGGCCCCGGTCAACCTTCGGGGAGTTCCGGGGGTGGAGGGAGCGACGGCCGCCGGTCCTGGATCACTCCTCCGGTGCCGCGCCCTGGCCTTCGTAGCGGGAGAGCTTGCGGTACAGTGTGGAGGGATCGATGCCCAGCACCTCCGCAGCGCGCGTCTTGTTTCCCCCTTCGGCCGTGAGCACGTACATGATGTACGCCCGCTCGATCACCTCGAGGGTCGGATTGGCGTAGGAGCGCTCCGAGACCAGCGGCTCCTTCTTGCGGCGGGTGATCCGCTCGGGGAGGGTGGCGGGATCGATGGTCTCGCCCCGGGTGAGCACCCAGGCGTGCTCCAGCGCGTTCTCCAGCTCGCGGACGTTGCCGGGCCAGTCATAGACCATGACCGCGTCGAGCGCCTCGGCCGCCAGCGCCTTGGGCGGCGCCTGATTATCGGTGGAGAGCCGCTGGAGGAACGACTCGATCAGGAGCAGGATGTCCTCCCGCCGGTCGCGCAGCGGCGGCAGGTGGATGGTGATGACGTTGAGCCGGTAGAACAGGTCGGAGCGGAAGCGGCCGCGGCGGGCCCCCTCCTCGAGGTCCCGGTTGGTGGCCGCGATGATCCGCACGTCCACCGGGATGGCCTCGGTGGCCCCGACCGGGATGGCCTCCCGCTCCTGCAGCACCCGCAGCAGCTTCACCTGCAGCGCCGGCGGCATCTCGCCCACTTCGTCGAGGAAGAAGCTGCCGCCGCGGGCCGCCGCGAATAGGCCCTGCTTGTCGCGCACCGCGCCGGTGAAGGACCCCTTCACGTGCCCGAAGAGCTCGCTCTCCAGCAGATTCTCCGGCAGGGCGCCGCAGTTGATGGACAGGAACGGCCCCTCGGCCCGGTTGGAATTGTTGTGGATGTACTTCGCGATCACCTCCTTGCCGGTCCCGCTCTCCCCCTGGATCAGCACGGTGGAGTCGGTGGGCGCCACCTGCTCCGACAGCTTGAGCACGTCCATGAAGCGGCGCGACTTGCCGATGGGCCGGGCCACGCCCGCCTTGTCGCGCCGCTTGATCTCCTGCTTGAGGTGCTTGTTCTCCACCTTCACCGCGCGGAACTCGCAGGCCCGCCGCAGGATGGCAACCAGCTCGTCGTTGGCGAAGGGCTTCTGGATGTAGTAGTAGGCCCCCGCGTTGACCGCGGCGATGGCGGTCTGGAGCGAGGCCTGCGCGGTCATGAGGATGACCGGCGTCATCGGGTCCTGCTCCCGCGCGGCCGTCAGGATGTCGAGCCCGGTCACCTGGGGCATCCGCACGTCGGTGAGCACGAGGTCGGGGGTGCCGTTCTTGATGGCCTCGAGGCCGGCCTTGCCGCCCTGCGCGGTGGTGACCTCGAACCCCTCCTTCTTGAGCAGGATCCGCAGCGTGTCCAGGATGCCGGACTCGTCGTCGATGACCAGCACCGAGGGCTTCTGACTCATGCGGCGTCCTCCGTAATGCGTCGGGCGGGAAAGAAGATCGTAAAGGTAGTACCGCTCCCCGGGGCGGTGTCCACCAGCACCAGGCCCCGGTGGGCCTCCACCGCGCGCTGCACGATGGCCAGGCCCAGGCCGGTGCCGCCGACCCGGCCGGTGACGAAGGGATCGAACAGCCGGTCCCGGAGCTCCTCGGGAATCCCGGGACCGTTGTCCTTCACCTCGAGGCAGACCGGCTGATCGATGGTGGAGCCGACGGGCAGGTCGGCGGGGCGGGCCGGCCGGGTGGCCACGCTGACCAGCGTGGGGCCACGCGCCGCCTGCACCGCGTTGAGCAGCAGGTTGGCCACCACCCGGTGCAGCAGGTCCTCGTCGCCGTCCAGCACGATGCGGCTGCCCGTCACCCGGATCTCGATATCGGGACGGCAGTCGGGATGCTCCCGCACCAGGCGGGCGGCGGCGGTCACCACCGCCTGCAGGTCCACCGGGACGAACTCCGTGGCCCGGACCCGGGCGAAGTCGAGGAACTCGGACAGCAGCCGCGACAGCCGGTCGCTCTCGCGCACGATCAGCGACGCCAGGTACCGGTCGTCCTCATCCCCGTGGGCGGAGCGGGCCAGCTGTTCCACGCTGGAGCGGATCGAGGCGAGCGGATTCCGGATCTCGTGGGCGAGCGAGGCCGAGAGCGCGGCCACCGCCTCCAGCCGCTCGGCGCGAACGTTGAGCTCGTTCAGCTTCTTCAGGTCCGAGATGTCGGTGAAGATGGCGGTGACGGAGGGCCGGCCGTCGGAATCGCGCTCGAAGGTGGTGGTGGAGAGGCCGATCGGAAAGATCCGCCCATCCTCGTGCAGCACCGTCCCCTCGCCCCGGCTCACCTTGCGCCCATGCCGGATGGCGGCCACGATCGCCGCCCACAGCTCCGGGGAGCGCAGCTTGAGCTTGTCCAGCACCGGCATGCCGATGACGCCTTCAGCCTCGATCTGCAGCAGCCGTTCCGCCATCGGGTTGATGAACGCGAGCCGGCCGGCGTCATCCACCGTCATGACCCCCGAGCGAATATTGCGCAGGATGTCATCGGCCTCGAGCCGGACCCGGCGGAGTTCGCTGGCGAGCGACTCCCGCTCCAGCCCGGCCGCGCGGAGCCGCGCGGCCAGCGCGCCGACCAGGATGTACGCCGTCAGGAAGACGCCGATCTGGGCCCAGAAGGCGAGGCCCGGCCGGGTGGGCTCCGGCAGCATGCTGGCGACGAAGTAGGCCGCCACGATCGCCAGCGCCACCGCGAACCCGCCGCCGAAGGACATCAGCAACGCGTAGACCGAGATCACCAGGATGTAGAGCGACGGCACCCCGCTGCTCGGGCCGGCGCCATACACCAGCACCGTGACCAGCGCGATGTCCGCCGAGGCCTGCAGGGCGTGAAACAGGTCTCCGGGACGGACGCCCGGGCGCAGGAACCAGGAGGCGAACAGGGTGAGCAGGACCGCGTAGGCGGCGCTCCCCCCCGCCATCCAGCGGATGCCGGGCGTCTCGGCCCAGGCGCCGAGGGCGAGCAGCAGCAGCACCGCCGCCGCCAGCAGGCGCCCGCCGAGCACCCACCAGAACAGGGTGCGCGGGTCGGGGAGGGCGCGTTCGGCGGGAACCGGTGTGGGGAGCGTCATGGGTGTCAAAGTGTAAGGTAGCAACGGGGAGCGAGCCCCTGCTACCTTGCCGCATGCGCTGGACCGTCTACCTGCTGCGGTGCGCCGACGGGTCGCTCTACACCGGGATCGCCACCGATCCGGGGCGCCGGATCGAGGAGCACAACGCGGGGCGGGGCGCCGCCTACACCCGGGCCCGGCGCCCGGTCACGTTGGCATACCAGGAGTCCGCCCCCGACCGGCCGGCGGCGCTCCGCCGGGAATGGGCCCTCAAGCAGCTCACCAGGGCGGAGAAGGAGAAATTCATCATGGCTCGTGCGTCCGTTCCCCGCGACGCCGGCGGGGCCCGCTTTGCCGGCTTCCGCCCCCGCGCCCTCAGCTTCCTGCGCCAGCTCAAGCGCCACAATACCCGCCCCTGGTTCGAGGCCAACCGCGCGGTCTACGAAAGTGACCTGCGGGAGCCGATGCGGGCCCTGGTCGAGGAGGTGGATGTGGCGCTCGCGACGGTGGCGCCGGAGATCATCGGCGACCCGCGGCGCTCCATGTTCCGCATTCACCGGGACGTGCGGTTCTCGAAGGACAAGTCGCCCTACAAGACCAACGCCGCCGTCTGGTTTTTCCACGCCGACGCCGGAAAGGGCGTCGGGAGCGAGGCGAACGGCGGCGGCGCCGGCTTCTACTTCCAGCTCGCGCCCGACGAGTGTTTCCTCGGCGGCGGGATCTGGATGCCGCCGCGCCCGGCGCTGGCCCGGATCCGCGAGCGCCTGGCCGAAGACCAGCGCGGCTTCGAGCAGGTGGTGCTGGCCCCCGGCTTCCGCCGCCGTTTCGGCGCGCTGGACGAGGAAACCATGCTCACCCGCCTGCCGCGCGGCGTGGCCCCCGGACATCCGGCGGCGCGGTGGCTGCGGTACCAGTCGTTCACCGTCGGGCGCCAACTCACCGAGGCCCAGGCGCTCTCCCCCCGGCTCGTCTCCCTGCTGGCGCGCGACTTCGCCGCCCTCGCCCCGCTGGTGCGCTGGCTCAACCTCGCCCTGCCCGGTTCGTGATCGTCGGATTGCTTGTTCTTGCCCTGGCTGTCAGTCTGTTCATTCTCTGGGGAAATTACCAGCAGGATCAGTTCCTGAAAACCCTCAAAGGGAAGGCGCCTTTGCGCAAAGGCGAAATTCAAGCCTCCGTGGTCGATGCGTCACCCATCCGGCTCGTGACGGTACCCTCCGCCCCAAAAGGGGCGTTCACGCCTCAAATGCGCCTCGGCTTTGATACCGGCGATCAATGGGAACCCGCGATCGCCGCTGACCGGTTTGGCCATGTGTATATGTTGTACCCGCAATATGAAGGCGTCCCCGGCTGCAGCAACTGCTCGAACCCCACCATGATCATGCAGATCAGCAACGACCGTGGCGTCTCGTGGGATTTGCCGTTTGTGATGTACCCTGCCGGCGCGACAACCGGCGGTCAATGGGATCCGCAGGTGTCGGTCGACCCCGTGGATGGCAGGACGGTTTTTGTCTCGTTCATGCAAAACAACAAGAGTGACATCGTTGTGGGTAAATCCACCGATTACGGCGCTACGTGGACGTTCGTCACAGCAGATT
>CALMVY010000341.1 GCA_937873245.1 uncultured Arthrobacter sp.
ATTCCTCGAGAACACTCCACGGTTCGTTTTCTTCACAGGCAAGGGCGGCGTTGGCAAGACCTCTGTAGCCTGTGCGACCGCCCTGACCCTGGCAAGGGCCGGCAAGCAGGTGTTGCTGGTCAGCACCGACCCCGCGTCCAATGTGGGGCAGGTCTTCGGCGTGACCATCGGGAACACCGTCACGGCCCTCCAGGACGTGCCAGGTCTCTCGGCGCTGGAGATCGACCCGGAGCAAGCGGTCGAGGCCTACCGGGAGCGGATCATCGCGCCCGTCCGCGGACTCCTGCCCGAAACTGAATTGGCGGGCATCGCCGAGAGCCTGTCAGGTTCCTGCACCACGGAGATCGCCTCCTTCGACGAGTTCACCAACCTGCTTGCCGCCGCCGGCTCGTACGGCGAATACGATCACATCGTCTTCGATACCGCACCCACGGGCCACACAATCCGGCTGCTTCAGCTGCCGGGCTCGTGGACCGACTTCCTCGAGGCCGGCAAGGGGGACCCCTCCTGCCTGGGCCCTCTCTCGGGACTCGAGAAGCACAAGCAGGTGTACGCCCAGGCGGTCCGGGCCCTCACGGACCCGGCGAGGACCCGTCTTGTCCTGGTCAGCCGGGCGCAGACATCCTCACTGATCGAAATCGAGCGCACCTACCTCGAGCTCAACCAGATCGGGATCGGGGGCGGATACGTCGTCGTCAACGGCGTCCTGCCCGAATCCGCCGGTGGCGAGGAGCTGGCGCAGGCTCTGCGGGCACGGGAGGCTGCGGCCATCGCGGCCATGCCCGACGTCGTCGCCGCTTTGCCCCGTGACGTTCTGGATCTGAAGCCGGGCAATATGGTCGGCATTCCGGCGCTTGAATCCCTGTTCGTGGCCACTTCCGGCGCCGGAACTGCAGCGGAGGCGGCGCTGGTCGCGGAGATTGAGGACGCTTCGCTGGCTGCCTTGGTGGACGAAATGGAGCTCGATGGCCACGGTCTGGTGATGTGCATGGGAAAGCGCGGCGTCGGGAAGACCACCGTCGCTGCCGCCATTGCCGTCGCCCTCGCCAAACGCGGGCATACGGTCCATCTCACCACGACCGATCCTGCAGCCCACCTCACCGAAACACTCAATGGTTCCATCCCGGGTCTGACGGTTTCGCGCATCGATCCGGAAGCAGCCATTCAGGAGTATCGAAGCCATGTGATGGAGACGAAGGGCCGGAGCCTGGACGATGACGGACGCGCGGCCCTCGCTGAGGACCTGATGTCCCCGTGCACCGACGAGGTGGCTGTATTCCGGCAGTTCTCCAAGGTGGTCCAGGAATCCCGGCGGCACTTCGTGGTGATCGACACGGCGCCGACCGGCCATACCCTGCTGCTCCTTGACGCGACCGGTTCGTACCACCGTGAGATCGCACGCCAGGTCGGCGACACCATGGGATTCGTGACACCGCTCATGCGGCTTCAGGATCCGGCGCAGACCAGGGTTGTTCTCGTCACGCTGGCCGAAACGACACCCGTGCTCGAAGCCGAAGAGTTGGAGGGTGACTTGGAAAGGGCCGGGATTCACCCGTGGGCGTGGGTCATCAACAACTCGATCGCCGCCGCACACCCGAAGACGCCGTTCCTGCGGGCGCGCGCCGCGAACGAAATCGGACAGATCACGAAGGTGCGCACGCTGACGGACCGGGTGGCTCTCATCCCGCTGCTGCCCGAAGAGCCCATCGGCGAAGAGAAGTTGTCGGCCCTTACCGCGCTTAGCTCCCTGCCTGCCTGACGCGTGGCTGCTCAGATGGCGGGGGAGCGGCGCTCGATGAGTACTGTGTCGCGCCACTGGCCGGTGAGCGGGCAGTGGGTCATCCTGGCGATGCGGTGCCTGCGCCCGACGACGGCGTAGCCGTTGGCAAGGTGGAGTTTGAGGCTGGCTTCGTTTTCGGGAAAGACGCTGGTCTGGATGGTCCAGATCCCGTCACGCTCTGTGGATTCCGCCAAGGCCTGCAGCAGAGCAGCGCCCAGCCCCATCCCGCGCGCTTCGGTGGCGATGTAGATGGAGTGTTCCACCACGCCGGCGTAGGCGGGGCGGGCGGAGACCGGGGAGACTGCAGCCCAGCCAAGGATTCTGCCATCTGAGGCTTCGGCCACGAGCCGGTGGCGGGCCAGCCTGGAGGTGTTGAACCGCTCCCAGTCGGGCGCCTCTGATTCGAAGGTGGCGTGCCCGGTGGCGATTCCTGCACGGTAGATCCGTTGGACAGCCGGCCAGTCGTCGTCGAGCATGGGGCGGACGGTGACCGCGGATTGTGTTGGCGCGGTCACAGGGTGGCCAGGAGCCCGGCCGCTTGTTCCAGGGCGCCCGGAACCAGGGAGTAATAGGCCCACGTGCCACGTTTCTCGCGGTGCAGCAGGCCGGCATCGACCAGGATCTTGAGGTGGTGGGAGACCGTGGGCTGGCCGAGGTCCAGCGGTTCGGTCAGGTCGCAGACGCAGGATTCGCCTGTTGCTTCGGCCTTGACGATGGAGAGCAGCCGCAGCCGGTTGGGGTCCGCCAGCGCCTTGAAGACCAAGGCCTTCTGCTTCGCCTCCTCGGCGCCCAGGGCAGGCGCGCCTGCCGGGGCGCAGCAGGCTTCATCCGCGGCCGGCTCGAGTGTGGGCAGTGAGTTCATCTACCTATTATGCCCTGATATTGATAATCATCAATATGCGGGCTACGAGGGGCCGCGGCGGGAGCGATCCGGTGAAAGCTAGGAGCGGGCCGCGGCGGAACTGTGCGGAAGAACGACGTCGTCCGCGGTGCGGGCCGCGGAGGGGAACAGGATAAGGAGGAGGCCGAGGCCTGCTGCCGCGCCGACCAGCTGCGCCACGACGAATCCCGGGACGGACGCCGGGGCGATGCCGGCGAAAGTGTCACTGAAGATGCGGCCCACCGTTACGGCCGGGTTCGCGAACGACGTCGAGGACGTGAACCAGTATGCAGCCCCGATGTAGGCGCCCACTGCCGGCGCGGCGAGGGCGCCGCGGGAGGTGGCGGCCAGGGCGAAGATCAGCAGGATGAGCCCTGCGGTGGCGATGACCTCGCCGAACAGGTGGCCCGCGGTTGCGCGCTCCGTCGCGGAAATGGAGGTTCCCACTTCGAACATGGCGTTCGCGACCACGCTGCCGCTGACGACCCCCACGGATTGGGCGGCCACATACGTCCCTAGCTCCGGAAGCGACAAGCCGGTGCCGTTGCGTCGGCCCAGGATCCAGTCGGCGAGCGAGACCGCAGGATTGAAATGCGCGCCGCTCACGGGGCCCAGCACCAGAATCAGCACTGTCAGGCCCAGCACCGTGGCAGTGCTGTTCTGAAGCAGCTGCAGGCCGACGTCGTTGGGGGAGAGCCGCTGGGCGGCGATCCCGGACCCGACCACAATGGTGACGAGCAAGCTGGTGCCGAGCAGCTCAGCGAAGGCGCGGCGCCACAATGGCGGCTGGGAGGAAGTCATGGAAACAGCTTGATCGAAAGAACTAACTCAGTCAAAATTGAATCAATGAATATTGAGTCAGTCGATGGTTTCAGGTCGAGGGTAGCCAAGCACGCCGCCCTGGCTGATCCTGCGCGCCTGCGCATCGTTGATCTGCTGACGCTGGGCGACTTCTCCCCGACGGAACTGCAGGCCGAGCTGCGGATGCCGTCGAACCTGCTGTCCCATCATCTGCGCACTCTGGAAGAGGCCGGGCTGGCAACCCGCCACCGCTCCGAGGCTGACCGCCGCCGCAACTACATCCGGCTTGCTCCCGGGGCGCTGGAGGGACTGATGCCCGGGGCCGAGCACGGGGCCCGCCGCGTCCTGTTCGTCTGCACGCGAAACAGCGCGCGGTCCCAACTGGCCGCCGCGCTCTGGCGACAGGTCAGTGAAATCCCATCCATGTCGGCGGGAACGCATCCGGCGGACCGCATTGCCCGGGGCG
>CALMVY010000342.1 GCA_937873245.1 uncultured Arthrobacter sp.
AGGCGGCCAAGTGACCGTCTCGGGTTCAAGGTCTTGGGCTGTCGTGGGATGACTACTAACGTGCGGCATGATGAGGATCATGACCATTGCAAAATCTGTGCTGTTGTTCATCCTGGCTGCTGTCGCTGAGATAGGCGGCGCATGGATGGTGTGGCAGGCAGTTCGGGAGGGCCGTGACTGGTGGTGGGCCGGGATCGGGATCATCGCCCTGGGCCTCTACGGTTTCGTTGCCACCCTGCAACCCGACGCGCATTTTGGACGGATCCTGGCCGCTTATGGCGGCGTATTTGTGGCGGGGTCGATGGCGTGGGGAATAGTCTTCGACGGGTTCCGGCCCGACCGCTGGGATGTCATCGGATCCGTGATCTGCATTGCGGGGGTGGCCGTGATCATGTTCGCTCCCCGCGGGCCTATTTCCTAGGCCGAAGTTACGTGGGTCCGGACGCGGGAAATCCCCGCCGCGGCAAGGATTTCAGGGTGTCCGGGTTGGTGTGTTCTGTCTACTTGCCTCCGAGGGTGAGGGGGACGGGCTGGCCGATGAGGTCGAAGGCCCGTCGCTGGACGGGGGTAGGCACGGCCAGGGTCGGAACGACGGGGACCGTGTCGTCGGTGCCGTAGCGGATGTCGTTGCGGGTCAGCGTGGCCAGATGGTCCAGGAGCGACTGAAAACTGTAGGCGTCTTCCCCGCCGGCTGTGGTGCGAGTGGAGGCCTTGGCTGCCGCCGCCGCAGAGCGTTGAGCGGGGGCAACCGGGTCGGCGGGTTCGGGCCGGTGTTCGGTGAAGGTCAGCGGCGCCCAAGCCTTGCGCAGGTGCCAGACGAGGTAGGCGGCGAGCATGCAGATGAATACGTGGGCCTTCACCCGGTTTTCGGTCCAGTGGTGGATCGGGCGCAGGGCCAGGTCGGTGGCTTTCATGGTCCGGAAGTCGCGTTCGACGTTGGCCAGCGACTTGTAGGTCGAGACCACCTTGGATGCGTCCATCTTCTCTGCCGGGACCGAGGTGCGGATGATGTAGATCCCGTCCAGGGCGGCCTCGGCCTTAATCGCTTCCTCGTTCCGCGCGTAGGCAAAGGATGAGTCGGTGATCGTGATGTCGTAGTGCTTTTCCATGTTGTATTTGCCGATCACCCTGCCTGTCCTGACGCCGATCGTCCCGGCGCCGGTGAGCCGGCCGGCCTCCGCGGCGGCCTTGACCTTGGCCAGTTCCGCGTCTGTGGCCGCGAGGAGTGCGGTGCGCTTGCGGCCCCGCTCGGCGGCGAGGGCAGGGTTGCGGCAGGCGATCAGGCGTTCCCCGGGATAGTCCGGGTGGGCGATTTCGGCCAGGTTGACCTCGTCGAACAGGGACATCTGCAGGGGTCCGTCGTCGGCGGCGAGGGCCTTGATCGCCGGGGCGCGCAGCGCGGTGACCCAGCCGAGCCCGCCGAGCTCCTTGAGCTGTTCGATGCGGGCGCTGGTGATCATCCCGCGGTCCCCGGCCATAACCATCTCTTCGAGCCCGTAGCGGGTCTTGAAGTCCTTGGCGAGATCCTCGAAGGCCTTCGGGTCGGCGGTGTTTCCCGGAACCACGGACACGGAGACCGGCCGGCCGGCCGGATCGGTCAGCAGCCCGTACTCGATCTGCGGCAGGCCCTTCTTCCCGTCCCGGGAGTAGCCCCGGGCGGCCAGCGGGCAGTGCCGTCCGGTGACCCAGGAGGAAGACAGATCGAACAGCGCCAGCCGGTCCGGGTTCGCCTCCCTGGACAGGTGCCGGGCGGCGAGCTTCTTCTCGATGCCCTGCTGCCGGCCCGCGAGCCAGTCCATCGCGGCGTAGACCTCGTCCGTGGTTGCGCCGGCGACGCCCAGGTCCTCGGCCAGGGTGGTGTCGGACCACCACCGGGTGGTGGCCAGTTTCGAGCCGGGACGGCAGATCCGGGCGATGATCAGCGCGAAGGCGATGTCGCGCGTCCTGCCCGCCGGGCCGAGCAGGGCGGGCATCCCGAGGATCCTGGCCTGCGCGGCGACCGCGGCGACGTGCCCGTGCGGCAGCGACCGGGTTACGGTGGCCGCGGCGTCCGCGGGCACGAGGTGGCGGCCCTTGAGCCCGGCGTCGATGAAGTCGACCACGTGCTCCGGCAGCGCCGAAAGGTTCGCGACCGTCTCGTTGCGGACCTTCCCGCCCTCGCGGAACGTGCGGCGCAAGTACGCGGACCGGTATTCGCGTTTCTGTCCGGACTTGTCCGTATAGGACGAATCAACCCTGACTACATGAACTGCACCGCCGCGCTTGGTCATACCCCGACACTACAAGTGAAGTGGCGCACAAGTCCACAACGACACGCCGCATTTTCTGTCTACAGTTGTGGGTGAGAAGAAGGCCTTCCGCCCGGAATCTCAAGGGATCCGAGCGGAAGGCCCACGTAACTTCGGCCTAGGACACGGTTAGGGGCTATGCATCGGCGGGCATGGGGTGTCGCCGCCATAGGAGCAGAAGACGCGCCAGTCCCGGCCTTGGGTTTGTCACTTTCCCTTCGGCGCGCGTCGCCGGCCACCGAGACCCCGGCAGGAGGTCAGATCTCCTCTACGGGCCGGGCGGCGAACTCCCGGGTGATTCTGTTCCGGGCCCCGTGTTCGATCAGAGTCGGGATGTAGATCCGGATGCGGCTGGAAGCCAGTTGGTCATACTCTTCCGTCACGACTTTGGCGACCAGGGTGCGGGGAGCGTCCGGATGCCGCGCGATTATCCGGGCTGTGACGCTCTCGACGGTGTCCTGTTTCTCCGCGTCGTCCATGAGATTAGTCTGAGGCCCGCCGGTGGAGGCGTCCATCAGCTTGCTTATGACGATGTGCAGGACGCGGCTGCCATCGGGTAGCGAAACCGGCGTTTCCTGGAACGTAGCCGCCGTTGTCGACGTCACTCCCTCCACTCTTTTGTGTATCGACGATTATCGATATACTGAGGGGAGAGCCACAATCACCCTGGCGACGTCCCCTCCCCGGGACGGCCGCCTGAATGAGTGGCACTCCGTGTTTCGGTATCGAATCACCACGAAAGCCAAGGAGAACAACATGCCTGCCATCCGCATCTACGAATCCGCCCTCTGCTGTGACACCGGGGTCTGCGGCCCTGACGTGGACCAGTCTCTGGTGGATGTGACCGCGGACGTGCGTCATCTCCAGGGCCTCGGCGCCGACATCGCCCGGCACAATCTCGCCAGCGAACCGACCGCCTTCGCGGAGGACGAAACGGTCCGCGGGTTTATGCACCTCGTCGGATCCAAGGGCCTTCCCCTCACTATCGTCGACGGCGTTACGGTCGCCACCGGCACCTACCCCAGCAGGGGGCAGTTGCTGACGTTCGCCGGGCTGGACGAAGCAGCGGTTGAGCCGCAGTCCCGCCCGGACCTTGTTCTGAGTGAAAAGTCCGGCGGCTGCTGCGGCGGCTCGACGAGCTGCAGCTAGGTTCCGGCGTGAAGTTTCTCGAGAACACGCCCCGGTTCCTGTTCTTCACCGGTAAGGGCGGCGTGGGCAAGACCTCCGTAGCGTGCGCAACCGCGCTCACCCTTGCCAGGTCCGGCAAGAAAGTCCTGCTGGTCAGCACCGACCCCGCATCCAACGTCGGGCAGGTCTTCGGCGTGACCATCGGGAACACCGTCACACCCCTGCAGGATGTGCCGGGCTTATCGGCCTTGGAAATTGACCCGGAGCAGGCCGCCGAGGCCTACCGGGAGCGGATCATCGGACCCGTCCGGGGCCTCCTGCCGGAGACGGAGCTCGTCGGCATCGCCGAGAGTCTCTCAGGTTCCTGCACCACGGAGATCGCATCCTTTGATGAGTTCACCAACCTGCTCGCCGACGAGGGCTCCTACGGGGACTATGACCACATCGTCTTCGACACCGCCCCGACGGGCCACACCATCCGGCTGCTGCAGCTGCCCGGTTCGTGGACCGATTTCCTGGCCGCCGGCAAGGGAGACCCCTCCTGCCTTGGCCCCCTGTCAGGACTGGAAAAGCACAAGCAGGTGTACGCGAAGGCAGTCCAGGCCCTCACGGACCCGGCGAGGACCCGGCTTGTCCTGGTCGCCCGCGCGCAGACCTCGTCACTGAGCGAAATTGAGCGGACTTACCTCGAACTCAACCAGATCGGGATCGGGGGCGGATACGTCGTCGTCAACGGCGTCCTGCCCGAAGCCGCAGGGGACGAGGATCTGGCGCAGGCATTGCGCGCGCGGGAAGCGGCTGCCATCGCCGCCATTCCCGAAGCCGTCGCCGCCCTGCCCCGCGATGTCCTGGATCTGAAACCGGGCAACATGGTCGGCATTGCCGCGCTTGAATCCCTGTTCGCGGCCACGTCCGTCGCCGATGTCCCTGATGACGCCTCGCTGGTCGCAGAGATTGAGGACGCCCCGCTGGCTGCCCTGGTGAACGAAATGGAGCTCGACGGCCACGGCCTCGTGATGTGCATGGGCAAGGGAGGGGTCGGGAAGACCACCGTCGCTGCCGCCATTGCGGTCGCCCTGGCCAAACGCGGACATGCGGTGCACCTGACCACAACCGATCCCGCAGCCCACCTGACCGAAACACTCCATGGTTCCATCCCGGGCCTCACGGTTTCGCGCATCGACCCGGAAGCAGCCATCCAGGAATACCGCGATCACGTGATGGAGACCAAGGGCCGGAACCTGGACGATGACGGGCGAGCGGCCCTCGCTGAGGACCTGCTGTCGCCCTGCACGGACGAGGTTGCCGTGTTCCGGCAGTTCTCCAAGGTGGTCCAGGAATCCCGTCGGCACTTCGTCGTGATCGACACCGCACCGACCGGCCACACCCTGCTGCTCCTGGACGCCACGGGCTCCTACCACCGGGAGATCTCCCGCCAGGTCGGCGACACCATGGGGTTCGTCACGCCCCTCATGCGGCTGCAGGACCCGGCGCAGACCAAGGTCGTCCTCGTCACCCTGGCCGAAACGACGCCCGTGCTCGAAGCCGAAGAACTCCACGGTGACCTGGAGAGGGCCGGAATCCACCCCTGGGCGTGGGTGATCAACAACTCGATCGCCGCCGCACACCCGCAGTCCCCGTTCCTGCAGGCCCGCGCCGCGAGCGAAATCGAACAGATCACGAAGGTGCACACGCTGACGGACCGGGTCGCTCTGATTCCGCTGCTGCCCGAAGAACCCGTCGGTGAAGAGAAGTTGTCGGCCCTGACCGCCCTCAGCTCCCTGCCTGCCTGACGTGAACAGAGTCCCCGCCGACGCTTGCGCGGCGGGGACTCTGGCGTGTCCGGTTAGCCGTCCAGGCGCTGGGCCAGCAGTGCTTCGATGTCCCGAGCAGTGGCGTCCAACTTGGCGATCGTGTCCCGTTGGAGGGCCCGCAGGTATTCGGCATCGGACTCGCCGTCCTGCACCCAGTTATCGTCGCCCGGTGAGTCCATCGCCTGGCGCGTGTTGGCAGTTGCCGTCCTGACGTTCCCCAGCATCGCGCGCAGCCGGTCTTCTGTCGTGGAAGCCTCGGTGTGCATGGTGTCCTCCTTGCTTGCGGCCTGCTGTCAGGTCCGTGGGGCGACTCTGTCGACGGTGCGTCGCAGGAACTAAAGGACCGGTGTGCGCCGTTCGATCACGACGGTGTCCCGCCATTGGCCGGCAGCGGGGCCGTGGGCCATACGGGCAATTTTCTCCCGTCGTCCCACGACCCTGAACCCGTGGGCGAGGTGCAGCTTTAGGCTCGGCTCGTTCTCAGGAAAAATGCTCGCCTGGATGGTCCAGATGCCGTCCTCTTCCGTCGAGGCGACCAACGCCTGAAGCAGGAGTGTTCCTATCCGCCGGCCGCGGGCAGCCGCGGAAACGTAGATGGAGTGCTCCACGACGCCGGAGTAGACCGGACGGGCGGAAACGGCCGACACGGTCGCCCAGCCGAGAATCCCCCCGGTCGGCGCCTCCGCCACCAGGCGGTGGGCGACAAGCCTCGACTGGTCGAAATGACGCCAATCCGGTGCCTCGACCTCGAACGTTGCCTGACCCGTCGCGATTCCCTCAACGTAGATCCTTTGGACCTCGGGCCAATCCGAGTCCTGCATCGGCCGGACCGTGACGTTGGGATTCGGACCGTGGCTCACAGGGACGCCAGAAGGTCTGCCGTTCGCTCCATGGCGCCGGGGACGAGGGAGTAGTAGGCCCAGGTGCCGCGCTTTTCACGGTGCAGCAGGCCGGCGTCGACCAGAATCTTGAGGTGGTGGGAGACGGTGGGCTGGCCCAGGTCCAGCGGCTCGGTCAGATCGCACACGCAGGATTCACCGGAGGCCTCGCCCTTGACGATGGATAACAGGCGCAATCTGCTGGGGTCGGACAGGGCCTTGAACACGAGGGCCTTGCGCCGGGCATCCTCCGCACTGAGCACAGGCTGACCGGACGGTGCACAGCAGGCCGTGTCGAGGGCCGTCTCAACAGGTTGCAGAGAATTCATGTGTCTATTATGCACACAGATTGACATTCATCGATATACGGTCCGGCCTGGATCGTCCACCGATCTCGACGGAATCGACTCTGGCAGCGGGAGACGAATCTACTTCAGCCGGTACCCGACCCCGCGCACAGCCACAACCCGGACAGTGCCCGAGAGCTTGCTGCGAAGCCTGCCCATGTGGACGGCAAGGGTTCCCGTTGTGACGGTTTCACCAATGACGCCCCAGACATTGGACTTGAGAATTTCGAGCGGCACAACGTTGCCCTCGTGGGCAATCAGTATCCGCAGCAGTTCGAACTCCCGAAGGGTGAGTCGCACGGGATGTCCGTCCGCCACAACTTCGAATTTTGCAGGACGCATGATCAGCGCCCCGTACGACAGCTCCGGCTCCGGGAGTGAATGGCTTTGCGCCCGGTTCACCAAGGCACGCATGGCCGTTGTCTCAATGACCCGGTCGTAGCCCACGGCGATTTCCGTTACGGCACCCGCCCCAAGAGAATCACCGAGCGCACCCGCAAGTAAAACTACAGGCGTTAGTCCTTCGTCTGAGATCGCCGTGACGACGGTGGTCCAGGGTATGTCGCCGATCAGATCACTCACGACGACCAGATCCGGGGCCGCTCGGCCGTAGGCGATGAGAGCCGCAGCACCAGACCTTACCGATCGGGTTCTGATGCCCTTGCCTATGCAGAAGTTGATCAGAGCGGCGGGCGCCTGCAGATCTGGTTCGGCGATGAGGACAATTGGCTGGGCCTCCTCCCAAAACGGGGCTGGCCGCACTTGGCGCTGGGAATCGGGGCCGCGGTGGCTGGAAGCGTGGTCAGGCATGGATCAATGATCGCCGATCCGACTGTCATTCAATATGGCGGGGTCGTTCATATTCTGTTCATCTTTACGGATTGGGGCGTTCATTATGGCTCGCTACGTTGATGAAGGCAGCTCTTCGCTGCCCGGCGGTCGATTCCGCACGTTCAGCATTCCGGCGGTCCGCATCAACTGCCGGGTACACCGGAGGATCTAAGTGAACTTCAAGCGATCAAGCGCTGCCTTCGCAGCACTGGCGGCAGGCACCCTGCTGCTCTCGGCCTGCGGCAGCGACAACAACGCCGGCACCCAGCCCGCCACGTCCGGCGCGGCTACGTCCGACGTCGTGTGTGGCGGCAAGGAAGCACTCAAGGCGAGCGGCTCCACCGCTCAGGCGAACGCCATGACCCGCTTCGTCGCAGCTTACGAGGCGGCCTGCAACGGCCAGACCCTGAACTACACCTCCAACGGCTCCGGCGCCGGCGTCTCCGAATTCCTCGGCGGACAGACCGACTTCGGCGGCTCCGATTCCCCCCTGAGCGAGAAGAAGGGCGAGCCGGCCAAGGCCGCCGAACAGTGCGGCAGCCCCGCATGGAACCTCCCGGTCGTCTTCGGCCCGCTCGCCGTGACCTACAACGTCCAGGGCGTCGACAAGCTGAACCTGGATGGCGCCACGACCGCCAAGATCTTCAACGGCACGGTTTCCACCTGGAACGACCCGGCCATCGCCGCTCTGAACTCCGGTGTCAGCCTGCCGGACGAGAAGATCAACGTGATCTACCGCAGCGACGAATCCGGCACCACGGATAACTTCCAGCAGTACCTCGACGCGGCATCTGAGGGCGCCTGGGGCAAGGGTGCCGGTAAGACCTTTGCCGGCGGCGTCGGTGAAGGCGCCAAGGGCAACGAAGGCACTTCTGCCGCCATCAAGGGCACCGAGGGATCCATCACCTACAACGAGTGGTCCTTCGCCAAGAGCCAGGATCTTTCGGTAGCGAGTATCATCACTTCCGCTGATCCGACCCCTGTTGAGATCTCCACCGAGACGGTCGGCAAGACCATCGCCGGGGCGAAGATCAAGGGCGAGGGCAACGACCTGGTCCTGGACACCAGCTCCTTCTACACCCCGACCGAAAAGGGTGCCTACCCGATCGTTCTGGCCACGTACGAAATTGTTTGCTCCAAGTACAAGGAGGCCGAGACCGCCACCGCCGTCAAGGCATTCCTTACATCCACCATCGGCGCGGGCCAGAACGGCCTGACGGACAACGGTTACATCCCCGTCCCGGACGCCTTCAAGGCCAAGCTGAAGACGGCCATCGCCGCAATCTCTTAGGACTCAACTCATGTCGTCTCCACGACCCGAGGTGACCGAACCTTCGGCCCCGAGCACAAGCTCGGGGCCGAAGGCCGCACCTGACCAAACGCCCGGCGGCAACGCCCCGGCCCCTCAGCCGGGCCGCAGCGCTTCCGGGACGTCCGTATTTAAGCACGGCAGCGTTGTTGGCGACAGGGTCTTCAGCGCCATCAGCACAGCCTCCGGCATCGTGGTCATCGTACTGATTGCCCTGATCGCCGTGTTCCTGCTCGTCCGGGCTATCCCGTCGCTGCAGGCCAACACCGTCAACTTCTTCTTCAGCAGCGAATTCAACACCACGGACGAGAACAACCTCGCCTTCGGCATCCGCGACCTGTTCATCGTCACGGTGCTCTCCTCGGCATTTGCCCTGTTGCTCGCCGTTCCCGTCTCCGTGGGTATTGCGATCTTCCTGACGCAGTACGCCCCGAAGCGCCTGGCGCACTGGTTCGGAAGCATTGTGGACCTCCTCGCCGCCGTCCCCTCGATCATCTTCGGCCTTTGGGGCATCTTCGTCCTGGCTCCCTGGCTGGAACCGATGGCGAAATCCCTGAACTCCTCGCTTGGCTGGTTCCCGCTGTTCGCCACGGGCAACGTCTCCCTCAACGGTGGCGGCACCATCTTCACGGCCGGTATCGTCCTGGCGATCATGATTCTGCCGATCATCACCGCCATCACCCGCGAGGTGTACAAGCAGACACCCGCAGGACACATCGAAGCGGCCCAGGCGCTGGGAGCCACGAAGTGGGAAGTCGTGAAAATGACGGTCCTGCCGTTCGGCCGCAGCGGCACGATCGCTGCATCCATGCTCGGCCTTGGCCGGGCGCTGGGCGAAACGGTCGCCGTCCTGATCATTCTGCGCGCTTCAGCCCAGGCAGCCAGCTTCACCTTGTTTGACGGCGGCTACACGTTCGCCTCCAAGATTGCCTCGGCCGCCGCAGAGTTCAGCGCCCCGCTGCCCACCGGGGCCTACATTGCCGCCGGCTTCGTACTCTTCGCCCTGACCTTCATCGTCAACGCACTGGCACGTTCCGTAGTTGGAAAGAAGGTCAACGGATGAGCCCCCTCCGCACATTGAACGGTCGTGGACAGCCCGGTCCGCGTCCCATGCCGACCGAGGCTGACCTCAAAGCCAAGCGTGCATTCCTGCCCATCAGTAAGGGACGTCAGGTAACCGACAAATTTGTCGCAGGGCTTGTCACCCTGGCCTTCGTCGTCGCGTTGGCGCCCCTGCTGTGGCTGCTGTGGACCGTTGTCTCGCAGGGCCTGCCCGCGGTCATCAACGCAGACTGGTGGACGAAGTCCCTGCAGGGCGTCCTGCCGGAGCAGTTCGCCGGCGGCATTTATCATGCCCTCTACGGGACCATCGTTCAGGCCCTGATGGCTGCACTGATTGCCGTGCCCCTGGGCCTGCTGATTGCGATCTATCTGGTCGAATACGGACGCGGGTGGCTGGCCGGCCTTGTCACCCAGATGGTCGACATCATGTCCGGCATCCCTTCCATTGTGGCGGCCCTGTTCGTCTTCAGCCTGTGGATCGGAACGTTGGGCCAGCCCCAGAGTGCCTTCGCTGTGTCTCTGGCGCTGGTGCTGCTGATGCTGCCGGTCGTCGTCCGCAACACCGAGGAAATGCTGCGCCTGGTACCCGACGAACTCCGCGAAGCGTCTTACGCCCTGGGCGTGCCGAAGTGGATCACGATCCTGCGCATCGTACTTCCTTCGGCGATGTCCGGGATCATCAGCGGCATCATCCTGGCGGTAGCCCGCGTGATGGGAGAAACAGCCCCCGTGCTGGTCCTGGTCGGCTACAGCCGGTCCATCAACTTCAATGTGATGGAGGGCAACATGGCCTCGCTGCCGCTGCTGCTCTACACGGAGCTGATCAACCCCGAACCTGCCGGCCAGCTCCGCGTCTGGGGCGCCGCCCTGACGCTGATCATCCTGATCGGCATTCTGAACATTATTGCCACCGTGGCCGCCCGCCTGGTGGCTCCCAAAAAATCTTAATCTGCAAGGAACCCCTGAATGGCTAAGCGCCTTGATATCAAAGACCTCAACGTCTACTACGGAAAGTTCCATGCCGTGGAATCCGTCAGCATGTCGGTGGAGCCCCGAAGTGTCACCGCATTGATCGGGCCCTCCGGCTGCGGCAAGTCCACGGTACTGCGCACGCTGAACCGCATGCACGAAGTCATTCCCGGCGCCCGCGTCGAAGGACACGTACTCCTCGACGGAGCCGACATTTACGCCCCTTCAGTCAGCCCGGTCTCAGTCCGACGGACCATCGGCATGGTCTTCCAGCGCCCGAACCCGTTCCCGACCATGTCCATCCGGGACAACGTCGTCGCTGGCCTGCGCCTGCAGGGTATGAAGGACAAAGCCAAGCTTCACGAAGTTGCCGAACAGTCCCTCCGCGGGGCAAACCTCTGGAACGAGGTCAAGGACCGCTTGGACAAGCCGGGCGGAGGCCTCTCCGGAGGGCAGCAACAGCGGCTCTGCATTGCACGGTCCATCGCCGTGGAACCTGACGTACTCCTCATGGACGAGCCGTGCTCGGCCCTGGACCCGATCTCCACTCTCGCGATCGAGGACCTGATCACGGAGCTGAAAGAGAAGTACACCATCGTGATCGTCACGCACAATATGCAGCAGGCGGCCCGCGTCAGTGACCAGACCGCCTTCTTCAACCTGGCCGGCGTCGGCCAGCCGGGGCAGATGGTGGAAATCGACTCCACCGAAAGAATCTTCAGTAACCCTGCCGAAAAGGCGACCGAGGATTACATCTCCGGCCGCTTCGGATAGACCGAAGCACGCGGTGAACGGACCATGACTACTGTGGCACAGCAGAACAACAATGAACCCGCCGCCGACAACGATGCGGTGCTGGTGGCAGGGCCAATAAGCATTGACCTTGCCAGGCACGAGGCAACCCTCGACGGCCGGGAAATACTCTTCAGCCACCGCGAGCTGCAACTCCTTGCGTTCCTCATCCAGCAGCGCGGACGTGTGGCCAGCCCCGAGCAGATCTGCGCCGCAGTCTGGGGTAAACCGGCCGCCACCAACACCGTGGCCGTCCACGTCAAGCGCGTCCGGGTCAAGCTCGGGGACGACCCGCAGCACGGCAACATGATCCGCACCATCCGCGGTGTCGGCTACCGGCTCGGCCCCTCCCTGTGCACCTGACCTGCCGTTCAGGCGGAGGTCCGGCGGCGGTTCGCGTTCAACGAATGTGCGGGAATCACCAGGACCGGGCGACGCTGAATCCGTGTCAGGGTGGTTGCTACCGATCCCTCCAACATGCGGGTGAGGCGCGGAAACAGGCCATCCCGGCCCCCACCAATCACCAACATTGATGCTCCGGTGCTGTCGGCCAAACGGGCCAGGGCGCGGCTGACGGCTCCGTTGAGCACGCGGAAGGACCAGTCTGGCCCTCCCGGTCCCAGAATGCCTTCAACCCGGTACCTCAGCTCACCCGCGGGCTGAAGCGCTTCGTCGTTCACGACCGGATCCAGGGAAGCTGCCAGCAAGGTGCCCGGCGGTTCCCACTCCGTCAGGTAGCTGGCCGGATCGACGTAGGCGCATATCAGGTGAAGTTCCAGCGCCGCCGCCAGCTCGGCCGCGGCCCGTACCAGGCCCTCGGGCGCGGACCAGGCCACGCCCAGAACCACCGGCCCGCCGGACCTGCCGTCGCCCTCGTCAGCCTGCCAATCGGGAGTTCTCAAGGCGCCACCTGACCGGACTGCCTGGAGGCTTGGCCGACGCGATCTTCATCGGTTGGCACAGGGTCACCAGCCGCTGAAGGGCAGCACTGCACAGTCGGATGCGGCACCGGAAGCGGCGCGGCAGTCCGGCTCGAGCTGCCGGGATTGAGGTTCCTTGGTCATGAAACCATTATGCACATGAATTGACATTCATCGATATAGTTGGAAATACTGCATATCGACAGTCGTCAATCTACCGTTGAGCATTACAGGAGTCCCGTGAGCATCCAGACTGATCCGTCGCCCACCCTCGGAGGGGAGGCTGCCGTTGTTGGCAAGCTCTCCACCCTGGACCGCTTTCTGCCGGTGTGGATCATCGCCGCGATGCTCCTGGGTCTGCTGCTGGGCAGCTTCATCCCGGGCCTGAACACCGTGCTCGAAGCGGTCAAGGTCGGCGAAGTCTCGCTGCCGATCGCCATCGGGCTGCTGGTGATGATGTACCCCGTCCTCGCAAAGGTCCGCTACGACCAGGCCCACCGCGTGATCGGGGACCGCAAACTCATGATCACCTCGCTGGTCCTGAACTGGGTGCTGGCCCCGGCGTTTATGTTCGCCCTCGCCTGGATCTTCATCCCGGACCTCCCCGAGTACCGGACCGGCCTGATCATCGTGGGCCTGGCCCGCTGCATCGCCATGGTGATGATCTGGAACGACCTCGCCTGCGGGGACCGTGAAGCGGCCGCCGTCCTCGTGGCCATCAATTCCGTTTTCCAGGTCTTCGCATTCGGCGCGCTCGGCTGGTTCTACCTGCAGCTGCTTCCGGACTGGCTGGGCCTGCCCACCACCAGCGCTGACTTCTCCTTCTGGGCCATCACCGCCTCAGTGCTCGTGTTCCTCGGGATCCCACTGCTGGCCGGCTTCCTCACCCGCACGATTGGCGAAAAGACCAAGGGCCGCGACTGGTACGAAGGAACATTCCTGCCCAAACTCGGCCCGTGGGCGCTCTACGGCCTACTCTTCACCATCACCCTGCTCTTCGCCCTGCAGGGCGGCACCATCACCTCCCGCCCGATGGACGTCGTCCGGATCGCCCTACCGCTGCTGGTCTACTTCCTCGTGGTCTTCGCCGCCGGCATGCTGATCGGGAAGTGGCTGGACCTCGGCTACGCGAAGACCACCACCCTGGCCTTCACCGCCGCCGGCAACAACTTTGAGCTCGCCATCGCCGTGGCCATAGGAACTTTCGGCGTCACCTCCGGCCAGGCCCTCGCCGGCGTCGTTGGGCCCTTAATCGAAGTCCCCGTCCTCGTCGCACTCGTCTATGTGGCCCTCTGGGCACGCAAGCGCTACTTCACCACCCGCTCCCTTGCCGCCTGACCCCAAAGCAGACAGCTTGACTCCGAATATTTACTCAGTCAAAATTGAATCAATGAAAACTGACCCAGCTGAAGTCTTCCGAGCGCGGGTCGCCAGGCACGCGGCCCTGGCGGACCCCGCCCGGCTGCACGTCGTGGACCTGCTGACCCTGGGGGATCTTTCCCCCACGGAGCTGCAGGCCGAATTCGGGATGCCGTCGAACCTGCTGTCCCACCACCTGCGCACACTGGAGGACGCGGGTCTGGTGACCCGCCGCCGTTCGGAGGCGGATAAGCGCCGCAGCTACATCCGCCTTGCCCCCGGCGCCCTGGAGGGCCTGGTGCCCGGGGCCGAACACGGAGCCCGCCGCGTCCTCTTCGTCTGCACCCGAAACAGCGCCCGATCACAGCTGGCCGTAGCTCTCTGGAACCAGGCCAGCGACATCCCCTCGGTCTCCGCGGGCACACACCCCGCGGACCGCATCGCCCCGGGCGCCATTGACGTCGCCCGCCGCCACGGCGTCGCCCTCGCGGACCTCCCGCCGCGCCGGCTGGATGAGGTGGCGCACGATCAAGACTTCGTCGTGACCGTGTGCGATAACGCCCACGAGGAAATCCCCAACCTGGGAGGAATCCACTGGTCCGTTCCGGATCCGCTCCGGCTGAACACCAGGGACGCCTTCGAAGGCGCCTTCACTGACATCGCCCGCCGCATCAGCGACCTCGCACCCCGCCTGCACGCGGCCTGAAACCCGACACCCGCAAATATTGACAAGTATCGATTTACTGTCTGATACTGAGTGCATCGACAAACATCAATGTCTTGTCAGCAGGGTGCGGGGACGACGACCTCATCACCACCGATCCACACCTAACTGATTCCCAGGAGAAACCCCGTGAGCACCGAAACCGCCAAGAAGCCCTCCGTCCTGTTCGTCTGCGTCCACAACGCCGGACGCTCCCAGATGGCCGCAGCCTTCCTCACCACCCTGTCCAAGGGCGCCATCGAGGTCCGCTCCGCCGGCTCCCAGCCCGCCGACAAGGTCAACCCGGCCGCCGTCGAGGCGATGGCCGAACTCGGCATCGACATGTCCGCCGAAATCCCCAAGGTCCTCACCACCGAGGCCGTCAAGGAATCCGACGTCGTCATCACCATGGGCTGCGGCGACACCTGCCCGATCTTCCCGGGCAAGCGCTACGAGGACTGGGAGCTCGAGGACCCGGCCGGCCAGGGCGTGGACTCCGTCCGCCCGATCCGCGACGACATCAAGGCCCGCATCGAGGACCTCATCGCCTCCCTCACCCCGGCCGCCAAGTAGGAGCACAGCCATGACTGAACAGCTGATCATCATCGGATCCGGCCCCGCCGGCTACACCGCCGCGATCTACGCCGCCCGCGCCGGGCTGGCACCGCTCGTCATCGCCGGGGCGGTCACCGCGGGAGGCGCCCTGATGAACACCACCGAGGTGGAAAACTTCCCCGGCTTCCCCGCCGGCGTCCAGGGCCCGGAACTGATGGACGGGCTCCAGCAGCAGGCCGAAAAATTCGGCGCCCGGGTAGTGTTCGACGACGTCACCGAGGTGACGCTCACCGGCCACCTCAAGCGCGTCGTCACCGCAGCCGGGGAGACCCACGAAGCACCTGCCGTCATCCTTGCCACCGGCTCCGCCTACAAGGAACTCGGCCTGCCCGAGGAGAAGAAGTTCAGCGGCCACGGCGTGTCCTGGTGCGCCACCTGCGACGGATTCTTCTTCCGCGACCAGGACATCATCGTCGTCGGCGGCGGCGACTCGGCGATGGAAGAGGCGACGTTCCTGACCCGGTTCGGGAAGTCCGTCACGGTGGTGGTCCGCAAGGGCGAACTCCGCGCATCCCGGATCATGGCCCAGCGCGCCAAGGACAACCCCAAGATCCGCTTCGCCTGGAACTCCGCCATCACCAGGATCCACGGCGAGTCCAAAGTCACCGGCGTGATCCTGACCGACACCGTCACCGGCGAGACCCGCGAACAGGCCGCCACCGGGATCTTCGTCGCGATCGGCCATGTGCCCCGCACCGAGCTCGTAACGGGACAGGTGGAGCTCGACGCCGAGGGCTACATCAAGGTCGACTCGCCCACCACGGTCACCAACCTCACCGGCGTCTTCGCGTGCGGGGACGCCGTGGACCACCGCTACCGCCAGGCCATCACCGCCGCCGGCACCGGCTGCGCCGCAGCCCTTGACGCCGAACGCTACCTCGCCGCATTAGAGGATGCGGACAGCATCGCCACCGCACTGGTGGAAGAACCCACCCACGCCTGACCTGAGAACGGAGAGGGGGTGAGCTGAATGGATAACGACTGCTGCACTGATTCGACCTGCATCGGCACCAGCCAGGACTGCTGCGACGACGACCCGGACTGCTGCTAATGCCCTCCCGCCTGCCGGCCCTACCAAGGACCGGCAGGTGCCTCCCAACAGAACCGCCACACCTACGGATGAAACAGAGGACACTATGGATTCAGCGACGAACCTCCCCGTTGCCATCATCGGGGCCGGCCCCGTCGGCCTGGCCGCCGCGGCCCACCTGCTCGAACGCGGCATAGAGCCGCTGGTCCTCGAGGCCGGCCCGACGGCGGGCGCGACCATCGAGCAGTGGCGCCACATCCGGCTGTTCTCCCCGTGGCAGTACAACACCGACGCAGCCGCCGTCCGGCTGCTCGACGCCACCGGCTGGGAATCCCCGGAGCCGACGGCGCTGCCCACCGGCGGCGAACTCATCGACGGTTACCTCACCCCACTCGCCACGCTCCCCGCGATAGCTCCCCGCCTGTACACCGGCGCCCGCGTCGTCGCCGTGACCCGGCAGGGCATGGACAAGACCCACAGCCGGAACCGCAACACCACACCCTTTATGGTCCGGGTCGAACACGCCGACGGCGAAGTCCGCGACTACCAGGCCGCAGCTGTGATCGATGCCTCCGGCACCTGGTCCACCCGCAACCCGCTCGGCACCTCCGGCCTGCCCGCCCTCGGCGAAGCCGCCACGGCCAACCACGTCTCCTCGCCGCTGCCGGACGTCCTGGGCCGCGACCGTGAAGCCTTTGCCGGGCACACCGCCGTCGTGGTCGGCGCAGGCCACTCCGCCGCCAACACCCTGATCAACCTCTCCGAGCTCGCAGCCCAGGCGCCCGGGACGAAGATCATCTGGGCGATCCGCGGGGCATCTGCCGCCAAGGTCTACGGGGGAGGCGACGCCGATGGGCTCGCCGCCCGCGGCCAGCTGGGCAGCAGGCTCCGCAGCCTCGTCGAATCCGGCGCCGTCGAACTGCACACCGGCTTCGGGATCGCCGCCCTCGCCACGGCCGAGGGGGCCGTCACCCTGACCTCCACGGACGGCCGCACCCTCGAGGCCGATGTCGTGGTTCCCGCCACCGGATTCCGCCCGGACCTGGACATCCTCCGGGAACTCCGGCTGGACCTCGACCCCGGCGTGGAAGCCCCGCGGGAGCTTGGTCCGCTGATCGACCCCGAATTCCACTCTTGCGGGACCGTCGAGCCGCACGGGGCCAGGATGCTGGCCCACCCGGAGCAGGACTTCTACATCGTCGGCATGAAGTCCTACGGCCGGGCCCCCACCTTCCTGCTCGCCACCGGCTACGAGCAGGTCCGCTCCGTCGCCGCGGCCCTGGCCGGAGACCGTGAAGCCGCCGACGCCGTCACGCTCGAGCTTCCCGAAACCGGCGTCTGCTCCTCGGACATCGGCACCAGCTGCGACGTCCCCGCGGCCGTACCCGCGGGATTTGTCGCCGAAACCTCCGGCGGCTGCTGCGGAGCGCCCGAACCGGTCCTCGTCGGATTCCCCACCGGCCTGGCCCACGGCCGCTCCGGCGAAAACTGACCGCTGTCCCTGCTTTCGTCCCTTGAACACACTGGAGAGCTGACATGACCGACCACCACGAACACGGCCTGGGTCTGCAGGACAACACCGAACTCCTGCACCGGATCAGCGCGCGCCTTACCGACCGGTTCGCCGGCGTGTTCGCCGCGGAGACGGTCGAACGCTACGTCTTCGAGTCCTACACCGCCCTGGCCCGGACCGCGAAGATCAAAACGTACCTGCCCTCCACCACCGAACACTTCGCCAACGACCGGCTGTCCGCCCTGGCCAAATCCAAGGGCACCGTCACCTCCGAGGTTCCGGAGGTGCTGTTCGTCTGCGTGCAGAACGCCGGCCGGTCCCAGATGGCCGCAGCCCTGCTCAATGTCGAGGCCAAGGGCAGGATCCGCGTCCGCTCCGCCGGCTCCCTCCCGGTCGCCGAACTGGACCCCTCCGTCGTCGCGGCGATGTCCGAAATGGGCCTGGACCTCACCAAGGACTACCCCAAGCCGCTCACCGACGACGTCGTGCGCGCCTCCGATGTGGTGATCACGATGGGCTGCGGCGACTCCTGCCCGATATACCCCGGCAAACGCTACGAGGACTGGGAGCTGGCAGACCCCGCCGGCCTGCCCGTTGCGGCCGTGCGGATCATTCGCGACGAGATCCACGACCGGGTCAAGGCATTGGCAGCATCACTGCTCAACACCCACGACGCACACAAGGAAGAATCAACCCCATGACCCAGACCACGAAAAAGCCCAGCGTCCTCTTTGTTTGCAGCAAGAACGGCGGAAAATCTCAGCTCGCCGCCGGACTGATGAACCAGCTCGCCAACGGGACCGTCACGGTGCACTCCGCCGGAACCAAACCCGGCACGTCGCTGAACCCCCAGTCCGTGGACTCGCTGGCAGAACTCGGCATCGACATCAGTGGTGAACACCCCAAACCCGTCACCGACGAGGTCCTGGACGCGGCCGACGTCGTGATCGTCCTGGGCAACGAGGCAAAAGTCGAAGCCCCCGAGGGCAAGCGGCTCGAGGTCTGGGACACCGACGAGCCCTCCGAACGCGGCATCGAAGGCATGGAACGCATGCGCCTGGTCCGGGATGACATCAAGGCCCGGGTCCGGACGCTGTATGCGGAGCTCACCGGGAACTAGGCTATGCCCGCGCCCGCTCCCACCCGGATCCTCGCCGCGGAGGGTGCCCCGCGCGGCGGCCTCGCCGCGCTGTGCATCACCCAGACCACCGGGACCGCCGCAGTCATCGCTGGCGTCACGTCGCGACGCTCCCGGGAAATTCACGCTGATGTCCGATAAGGATTGGCCTGACGGGCCGATCCTGCTCGGAGTCGGGTGGGAATTCTCAGAACATGTCGTCCGCACGGCCGCTGTCCTCGCGACCACCTTGGGACAGCACCTCGTTTGCGCCTTTGTGGATCCCGCCAGCTACCTCACGGAATGGGACACGGAGGACGCACGGACAGCCCGTTCACTGGACCCTGCGGTCAATGACGAGGCCGAGTTTCCCGCCGAACACCTGCTGAAGCGTCTGGAGGCCCTTCTTGGCCAGCCGGGAGAAAGCTGGTCCTTCCGCGTGCTGAACGGTGACGTTGCCAGGGCCCTTGTCCGGCTGGCCGACAGCATTGGGGCGCCACTGGTCATCTTAGGTGCGGGCCGCCCCGGAGCCCTCGCGTGGATCGACAGGCAGCTGGAAGGACCGGTTGCCGAGGCCCTCATTAGTCGTCGGGCACGGCCGGTCCTCGTTGTTCCGGACATGGAATAGTGGCCGGCGTCAGCGCATACCCGATGGCTGGGATGGCCCGGTATCCCTGTCATCTCCGGCCCCGGTTCGTGACCCGCCGGGCGCCCTGTGCCGGCTACTGGTAGGCAGCCAACGTTGAACCCATCCGTAATATGCGCCATGCCCCCAGCGACTAATACACCCGACATCATCTTCGCCGCTGCCATCAGCCGGCGGGAGCATCTACCGCCGGCAATCAGGTGAGGGAAGTCAGCGCCCTGCATTGATGTCGGGGGCCATAATGAGGCCATGAACATTGAACTGCTGACCATTCCGGGTTGCCCCCACAGCCACTCGGCCCGGGAACTGTTCACCATCGCGTTGGAGTTGGAAGGCATCGATCCGGCGCTGCTCACGGTCAAGGAAATCACCACAGACGCGGACGCAGTAACGGTGTCGTTCCACGGCTCACCATCCTTCACCATTGACGGGGCGGACCTCTTCCCCTCAACCGCGGCGCCGGCGCTCACATGCCGGGTGTATCCAAGCCAGCAAGGATTCAGAGGGCAACCCGACCTGGAATCCCTCCGCACAGCGATCCGCGGCCATAGGCCGCGGGGCCGGCCTCGGACCCGAGACGGGGGAGCGCACCCCGTGGAGCCAACAAAGAATGAGATCACTGCAGGCTACCGCCGCGCCATCCATGACCTCGACGCCTGGATCGGAAGCACAACGCCCGCCGATCTTCACCGCAAAAGCACCGGAACACGGTGGACCAACGAAGAGCTGCTGTTCCACATGGTCTTCGGCTACATGGTCGTCCGCGCTCTCCTGCCGCTGGTCCGGGTCGTCAGCCGTCTCCCCAAACCGGCGGGCGTGGCGTTCGCTACGATGCTGAATGCCGGCACCCGCCCGTTCGATGTCGTGAATTACTGGGGCTCCCGCGCCGCGGCCCTCGTCTACAACCGGCGAAGAATGGGCCGGAAACTTGAACGAACGATCAATGCCCTGGCGCGGCGGCTGGCACATGAGAGCTCCGCATCCCTCGCCCGTTCCATGCCCTTCCCTGACAGATGGGATCCGTTCTTCAAGCCGGTCATGACGCTTCACGACGTCTACGCCTACCCCACCCTGCACTTCGACTTCCACGCCAAGCAGCTGAATCTCCGGCACCCGGAGGGCCGGGGCCGGCCCTGAAACAGCCTCCTGCCTCCGCAGGGTCGCAGTGACACCATAGATTCGACGCCACCACGCCTTCTCCTCCCTGCCCGCCTGCACACCAGCCGGGCACCGTTGGCAAAGGAATCAGCCACCCGAAAGTGCCGGCAATCGACTTCGACGGGGCCCGGCCTCACCGGGAACCCTCTCCGCCATGAGATGCCTGGGGGATTGCCGAGGAATCGGTCAGCACTGACAATTGGGGCATGAGATCGCTACCCATCCGCTGGCAGAGACTCGTGGACTCAGAGGGGCGGACATGCGTGCGCTGCGCGGCCACCCAGGACGAGGTCGAGCATGCCGGTCGCGAAGCTCAGGGAAGTGCTCGCTCCGCTGGACATGACACCGGTGCTTGAGATCGCGGAAGTCGCCAAGGCAACGTTTCAGGCAAACCCACCGGAGTCCAACCGCATCTGGATCGCAGGCCGGCCGATGGAGGACTGGCTCGGCGCGACGGTGGGAAGCAGTCGCTGCTGTTCCGTGTGCGGCGATAACGACTGCCGCACCGTCCAGATCCGCGGCACAACGTTCGAAGCGATTCCCGAGAAGCTGATCCTTCAGGCAGCACTCGCTGCGGCATCGGAACTGCTGGGTGAGACAGCGGACTCGCCGGCCTGACGTGAGCGATGCCGGGCCCGCGATGACCAGGCCTTCATCCCGAGTGCAACCCCTTCCGGGCTTGTGGGATTTGGGGATGCGGCGAAGAGGCAAACGGCCATTGAGAGGCCCGGAATGAAGAGGCTCCCCGAGTAAGCCGAGGAGGGCGACACCATCGTTGTGCGGCGGATCCACCGGTCGGGACGGCTGATCGACGTGCTCAACACCGTAACCTCCCTTGGCGACCGCGGCGTCAATGTCCGGTCCATCGCCGACGGCATCGACGGCATCGACGACAGCGACGGCTCGACGCCGACGTAGCTGGCTGGTGCGCGACCCGAGCGTCATCGCCGACACACAGGCGATCGCCCAGGACGCCCGTGCGGACGCATCGCGGAAGACGCCGCCCGCCTCGTCGGCTGGAGCCGCGCAACGCTCTACCGCCACCAGCAAGCCCTCGCTGCACGCGAGAACACCACAACCTAAGTGCTCCTGAAGGGTGGGTGACGGACGCCCCCGTTTTCCAGCCACGCCCAGGTAGCGCCCGAGTTAGGTCATCGGACCTCGCTGCGCTCGGGCTATAGAAGCGTTTTTTCTGTTTTTTGCTGCTGTCCTGCGGATCGTACGTGCCCGCTCCACCGGCTCAACCGTCCTGCGGACGGCAGCGCACCGGATGCCTTGTGTCGGCGCTTCGCTTATTTCCTCCCACAACCCATCCGCTGCTTGCCCTTCGGGTTGCCCCGGCTCCGTCGGACACAGCTACGCGATGCTCCGCCAGCAGCCAAAAAACAAC
>CALMVY010000343.1 GCA_937873245.1 uncultured Arthrobacter sp.
ATTAAGCAGCCAGGACTGGACGTCTGCGAGATGCTGACCGTCGTCGGCGAGGTGGTGGCGGGTCCATTCCCCCTGGTTGTCGAGGTGCCAGCTGGCGGTCTCGGGATCCATGTAGCGGCGCAGCAGGTCCATGACGTAGCTCGTATCGTCCCCGCTGGTGAGCTGGACGAGGGCTTCCACGCGGCGGTCAAGGTTACGGTGCATCATGTCCGCCGAACCGATGTAGACCACGGGGTCCCCGCCATTGGCGAAGGCGAAGACGCGGGAGTGCTCCAGGAAACGGCCCAGTACGGAGCGGACCGTGATGTTCTCGCTGAGTCCGGGCACCCCCGGGCGCAGCGAGCAGATGCCGCGGACGATGACATCCACGGGCACGCCGGCCTGCGACGCGCGGTACAGGGAATCGATGATGGCTTCGTCCACCATCGAGTTGACCTTGATCTGGACCCGGGCGGCGAGGCCTGCCCTGGCGTTCCGGATTTCGGTTTCAATCCGGTCGATGAGTCCTGAACGCACCGACCGGGGGGCCACCAGGAGCCGCTTGAAGGTCGACTTGGGGGCGTAGCCGGAGAGCTGGTTGAAGAGCCGGGAGAGGTCCTCGCCCACCTGCTCATTGGCCGTGAGAAGACCGAGGTCCTCGTAGTAGCGGGCCGTGCGCGGATGGTAGTTGCCGGTGCCGATATGGCAGTAGCGGCGGAGGCCGTCCACTTCCTGGCGCACCACGAGGGAGAGCTTGCAGTGGGTCTTGAGGCCCACGATGCCGTAGACCACATGGACGCCGGCCTGCTCCAGCTTCCGGGCCCAGGAGATGTTGGCCTGCTCATCGAAGCGGGCCTTGATCTCAACGAGGGCCAGGACCTGCTTGCCGGCCTCGGCGGCGTCGATCAGGGCGTCGACGATCGGCGAGTCCCCCGAGGTGCGGTACAGGGTCTGCTTGATGGCCTGCACCTTCGGGTCCGACGCCGCCTGTTCCAGGAAGGCCTGCACCGAGGTGGAGAAGGAGTCATAGGGGTGGTGCAGCAGGATGTCCCGCCGCCGCATCGCGGCAAAAACATTCGCCGCCTTGGACGTTTCCGACTCGTTGAGGTGCCGGGACGTGTGCGGGACATGCTTGGGGTAATGCAGGTCCGCACGGTCGATTCCGGCGATGACCGAGAGGCCGCGGAGATCCAGCGGGGCCGGGACCGAATACACCTCCGACTCCTCGACGCCGAGTTCCCGGATCAGCAGCGCCCGGATGTTCGGGTTGATGTCGGTCGTGACTTCGAGCCGGACCGGCGGGCCGAAACGGCGGCGCAGCAGTTCCTTCTCGAGCGCCTGCAGCAGGTTCTCGGCGTCGTCCTCTTCGACCTCGACGTCCTCGTTCCGGGTGACACGGAAGGTGTGGTGCTCCAGCACCTCCATCCCGGCGAACAGCTGGTCCAGGTGGACGGCGATGACTTCCTCGAGGGCGATGAAGCGCGCCACCCGGCCCGGCACCGAGCCGGCGCGGGGTCCGTCAATCGAGATCAGCCGGGGGAGCTGGTCCGGGACCTTGAGGCGGGCGAAGAGTTCCTTGTCGCTGACCGGGTTGCGGACGACGACGGCGAGGTTCAGTGAGAGCCCCGAAATGTAGGGGAAGGGGTGGGCCGGATCCACGGCCAGCGGCGTCAGGATCGGGAAGACCTTCTCCGCGAACATGGCGCTGAGCTGGTCCTTGGCCTGGGAGTCGAGTTCCTCCCAGCGCATGAGGTGGATGTGCTCATAGGCCAGCGCCGGGCGGATCTGCTCGGCGTAGACGCGGGCGTGGCGCTGCTGCAGGCGGTGGGCCTCCTCGCCAATCTGCTCCAGGACCTGCACCGGGCTGAGCCCTGCAGGGGAGGGGACGGCCAGCCCGGTGGCGATCCGGCGCTTGAGCCCGGCGACGCGGACCATAAAGAACTCGTCCAGGTTGGACGCGAAGATGGACAGGAAGCTGACGCGTTCCAGCAGGTGCAGGTTCGGGTCCTCGGCCAGTTCCAGGACTCGGGCGTTGAACGCGAGCCAGCTCAGTTCGCGGTCCAGGAAGCGGTCCGGGCTGAAGTCGCCCTCCGGCTCCAGGTTCGGCGCGAATTCCGGAATGTCGATCCGGTCCTGCGTCGCGCGGGAGGCAGGCACTTCGGAGGAGCCGAACTGGGCACGCGCGGGTCGGACTTTTTTGTCTGACGTGGCGGCCTCAGACGTGGCGGTCCGGGCAGATTCCCGTTGCATGGTCTCTCCTAATGCTGGCGCGATTTAGCTTCAACCTTACAAGCAATCAGGCTGCTAACAGCTTTCGGGGAGTGCAGATTTCCCGCGGTGGATGACAGATGTCTGCCGATTGGATTAACGCCCTTCCAATGGGGCATACATGACGTCGACATCCCAGCGGGTGAAGCCCAGCCGCCGGTACAGCGACACGGCCGGAATGTTGTCCGCGTCGACGTAGAGCATGACGGCGTGCAGGCCTTGGCGCTGCAGGTGCCGGATGCCGGCCACGGTCAGTGCTTTCCCCAAGCCTGTGCCCTGGGCCTCGGGAGTTACGCCCACCACGTATACCTCGCCGATCGCCGGGTGGTCGCCATGCCGGGGGTGCACCTTGGTCCAGTGGAAGCCGAGGATCCGGTCCTCGGCATCGACGGCCAGCAGGAAACCGGCGGGATCAAACCACGGCTCGGCCATCCTGGCGTCCAGGTCGGCGCGGGTCATGTTTCCCTGCTCGGTGTGGTGGGCGAAGGCGGCCTTGTTCGCGGCAAGCCAGGCGTCCTCGTCCCGGCCCGGGGTGAAAGCGCGCAGTGCCACCCCGTCGGGCAGCGGGACATCAGGCAGTTCCGCAGCCGCGCTGGTGAGCCGCATCTTCCACAGCTCGCGGACGGGGCCGTAGCCGTAGCGCGCGGCGAGGTCGGCGGCGGCCTCGTGGTTGCCGTGGGACCAGGCCTTGAGGCCGGCAAAACCTCGGGTGTCCTTGAGCTCGCCGACCAGCCGGTCCGCCACGCCCTGGTTGCGGTAGCTGGGGTGGACAGCGATTTCCAGCACCCCGGTGCCGTCCGCTTCCTCGATGACGACGGCGACCCCGGCCAGGTCCAGCGCCGTCGCCGGATCGGATTCCTCGTCGGGGCAGTACAGGGCGAGCGTCAGCACCCTGTGTACACCTGCGCCGGTGTCCGCGGCGCGCAGCGTCACGAGCGTCTGTTCGGAGAGGGGCGGATTGCCGTCGGATTCCTCCGCAGCGGCGGCGAGCGCTTTGACGTCCTTCAGGAGCTGTGGATCCGCAGCTCCTTTGGCGGCGAGCACGGGCCAGTTCTCAGGATGCGCAGGACTCATGGTGCAAGGCTATACGCTGCCGCCGCGCCGGGGCCGGTTTTGAAGTTTCCGGACCAGTTACGTATAGTCGTTATCTCGTCCGGTTGTTCGGTGCGGAACCTCGGTTCCCGAACCGTCAGCCAGGATGCGAGGGGGATCCACCACTGGGGTGGCCTCGATACGTTCGACCCGTATGTCCTCCACTCAACAGCGAAAGCCCCGGACTCAGGTCCGGGGCTTTTTGCATTCCTGGGCCGGTAATGGTGGGTTATAGGACAAAACGTGTGTATGGATTGTGCCTGCTTCCCAGTGGCCGCACGGAAAATCCGGGGTAGCTAGGCT
>CALMVY010000344.1 GCA_937873245.1 uncultured Arthrobacter sp.
GGATGTCTGCTGCGGGTTGCCGGCAAGGTCTTTCGCGGGGTCGGTGATCTCATCCGCGAGGAGGATCATCCCGGCGCAGGATCCGTAGACCGGCAGTCCGTCGTGGATGCGCCGGCGGAGCGGGTCGCGGAGTCCGAAAGCCCGGGACAGCTTGTCGATGGTGGTCGATTCGCCGCCGGGAATGATGAGGCCGTCGAGGCCGTCGAGTTCGGCCGGCCGGCGGACGCCGATGCCCGTGGCGCCGGCGGCTTCCACCGCGTGCAGGTGTTCGCGGAAGTCGCCCTGGAGTGCCAGGACGCCGATCCGCAGCCCTGTTCCCACGCGGGAAGGAGGCACAGAAGAGGGGTTGGTCATCCGAACAGCATAATGCTCGCTGCCCCTCGCCCGGGCAAGCGGTACCGCCTCCCGGCGGGCTTCCATGCCGCCGCTGGGATATATTACAAAGCATGTTTTACTTCAGCGTTCCGCTCGGCAAGTTCGTTCGCCGGGTCTCCCGGCTCAGGGGCGGAGGCTCTGCCCTTCCGGGGCTCGTCGTCGAAAAAATCGACCCCGGCTTCATGCGCAGGACGCTGTCCACGCTGCCGCACGGCGTCGCCGTCGTCAGCGGCACGAACGGCAAGACGACCACCACGAAGATGGTGGTCGAATTGCTCGAGAGCCAGGGCCTGAAGGTCTTCACCAACCGCACCGGCAGCAACTTCACCCGAGGCGTGGCAGCTGCGCTGCTCGGCGAGGTGGACTGGCGGGGACGGCTGGACGCCGACGTCGCCGTGCTGGAACTCGACGAGGCCCACGCGGTGCATTTCGTCAACCAGGTGCCGCCGCGCTACTGCCTCCTGCTCAACGTCCTGCGGGACCAGCTGGACCGCTTCGGCGAGATCGACAAGACGGCGCAGCTCCTGCAGCACATCGCCTCCAAGACGACGGGAACCGTGGTGCTGAACCGGGAGGACCCGCGCGTCGCCCGAATCGCGGACACGCTGAGCCCGGACACGCTGAACGGTCCCGACGTCCGCTACTTCGGCCTCGACGACTCGCTGCTGAGCACCTTCCCGAACGACGACGAGATGCGGGCCGCCCCCGGCAGCCCGGTGCCGCCGCCCCCCGCGAAGCCGCACGCCGACGTCGTGCTCCGCCGGGTGGGTGCGGCGGACGCGGACTTTGAGTACGACGGCGTCACGGCCACCACCGGGATGAAGCTCCGCGGCGTGTACAACATCTTCAACGCCGCCGCCGCACTGACCCTGGCCCGGGCGATTGCTGTCAGGGACGGCGCAGTCGCGGACAACGAAGGGCTGCTGCAGGCCCTGTCCCAGGTGGCGCCGGCATTCGGCCGCGGTGAGAGCCTCGTCGTCGACGGCCTGCCGCTGGACCTGGTCCTGGTGAAAAACCCCAGCGGCTTCCGCCTGGGGCTGAAGTCCTTCCCGGCTGCGGGCTACGCCACCATGATCGCGATCAATGACAACTACGCCGACGGCCGGGACATGTCCTGGCTCTGGGACGTCGAGTTCGACACGCTCCGGGACGGCGGCGTGGACCAGTTGAGCGGCTCCCGAGCCTACGACATGGCGTTGCGCCTGCAGTACGACGACGTTGCGATCGGCGCCGTGAACACCGAGATTGCCCCCGCCCTGGCTGCCTTCATCAGCGGCGCCAAGGACAAACCAAAGCGCATCTTTTGCACCTACACAGCGATGCTGGCCATCCGCCGCGAGCTGTCCAAAATCACCACAGTGGAGGTGGTCTCATGACCCCCCAGCCCGAGTCCGACCAGTCCAAACTCTCCTTCGGGCACGTGCTCCCGCCGGAGGAATCCCCTGAGCCCGGCAAGGGAACCATCCGGGTCCTGCAGCTGTACCCGCGGGACATGAACATCTACGGCGACTGGGGCAACGCCCTGGTCCTGGCCCAGCGGCTGCGCTGGCACGGCTACACCCCAGAGCTGCTCGAATACAACGTCGGCGACGAGTTTCCCGACGGCGTCGACCTGATCGTCGGCGGCGGCGGGCAGGACAGCGGCCAGCTCGTGATCCAGGATGACCTGCTGTCCCGGGAATCAGTCCTGAAGGGCCTGGCCGAGGACGGCACCCCCATGCTGGTGATCTGCGGCCTGTACCAGCTGTTCGGGAAGTTCTTCAAGACCCGGACGGGTTCCGTGATCCCCGGGATTGGAATCCTGGACGTGGAAACCCACGGCACGGACGAGCGGCTGATCGGCAACGTGTCCGTGTCCACCACCGAGTTCGGGACGGTCCTGGGGTACGAGAACCACAGCGGCCAGACCACCCTGGGACCGGGCGTCACACCCTTGGGGACCACCGCCAAGGGCACCGGCAACAACAGCAGCGACGGCCAGGAGGGCGCCCGCTACCGGAACATCGTGGCGAGCTACCTGCACGGATCCCTGCTGCCGAAGAACCCGGCGCTGGCGGACTTCCTCATCAGTACCGCCGTCGAACGCAAATACGGCACCTTCTCCCCCGGCACTCCGGACGACTCTTACGCCGTTCTCGCCCGGGAACACGCCGCCCGCCGCCCGCGCTGAGGCGGCGGTCGGGCGGCGTCGGCGCCCGCGCTAGGGCGGCGCCGGCCGCCGCGTTTGGCCCAGCATAGCGCCGTCGCTTCCCGGCACAGGCCCAGCGGAGAGTGTCACGCCGGATTGATTCCGATATACAGCAAATGCCCGGCGGTGCCGAGAAGACTCGGCTCGGCCGC
>CALMVY010000345.1 GCA_937873245.1 uncultured Arthrobacter sp.
ACAACGTCCAGCAGCGCTAGTCCCCGTTTGGAACCGGCCGGCCGCCCAGCGCACACGCGCCAGGGCGGCCGGCCGATCCGCTTAAACCGATAAATCTGTGTCCGCCGGCTCCGCGAAAATCTTGTTGACAGTGGCAGCGGGCGCCCTTAAATTCTTAGTGTTTTCGGAACGTTTCTGCGCTGGTCATGCGTCACATTCATCCTGTTGCTGTTTCAGTTGAGCGGTTGAACCGCCCGGATGTAGGAGGCCACGATGGAAAAGAAACTACTGGACGATTTCCTCAGCGATTGCCTTGCTCCCGAGCCGGACGGGCAGGGTCTCAGTTTCGAAGAACTGTACGGCCTGTACCTGAGCTGGTGCGGGCTCAAAGGTCTTAATCCGATTCGCGGCAGGGCATTCCGGGCCGGTTTGCGCGCGGCCAACATATGCCCTGCACACCGCGGAAGCCGGTGCCCGGGCCTGATGATGGCTGGCCCGGCAGCGCGCGATTACCTCGTCCACCGCGAACTTCCCCTCGCCGTGCTGGAGGCACCTGCCGGACGTCAGCGCCTGGTGTCACCGCCGGCGCCCCAACACATCGCGTCGCTTCCCGGCCGGCGGGACGGAGGAGCCCGAGGTTCCGTGCCTGCCGCGTGACGCGTCCCGCGGCGGCGTGGACGACGGGGATTCTTCCGACGCGCGTGTCCGGGTTTGACCGCTCTCCGGGCAGCGGGGCAGCATCCGTCGAGCAAAACACCACGACGACGGCGGGAGGCTCCCGCCCTCGTCGTGGTGTTAAGTCGTGCTGTGGTGCTAGAGGTTGACCGTCTCGAGGTTGGCTTCGCCGTGGGTCAGGCTGAGTGTGAACGTGCTGGGGCCGCTGGCGTGGACCGCGATGTTGCTCTTCGGGGTGTTGTGCCGGACCGAGAGGTCGTTGATCAGGGCGTCGAGCTCGTGGTGCATCGTGGAGCGGTCCCAGAGCTTGTGGGTGACAGAGGTGGCAGTTTCAAACGTCATTGTTCAGTGCTTCCATTCGTGAATCCGGGTATCCGGCTGCCGCACCGATGCGGAGCCGCCGTAGTGCCAAACCGGGAACGCTCCGGGACCGTTGGCAGCTCTGCGAGCTCACCGGTTTGGCCTCATTGCGTCCACCAGGATGGGTAAAACTGTTGCCGTCGGCCCGGGGCCATGGCTGCTGTGGCGGGACTGGGACGCCCTGCCACTGCCTTTCCATAGTGCACAGCAGGGCGGAATGGTCTCAAGCTGATTTCACATTATTGCCCGTGAGAATCGTCACAGGCCTTGGGGGTCCGCGGCGTCCCGGCGGCAGCACCCGTCCCGGCCCGGCCGTAGCGTCTCACGGGGAGTGTAAGTGGTCGAGCAGCCGCTGTATTTGTTCCGGCCGCTCGATGTTGGCGAAGTGGCCGCAGCGGGGGATGGTGACCAGTTGGGCCCGGGGGACGACACCGGCCAGCCGGGCCAGATCAGACGCAGGCGTGAACACATCACGGTCTCCGCGGGTCGCCAGCACCGGGCAGCGGATGCCGCGCCAGTGGCCAAAGTCGTAGTTCGCCGCGACCCGGGCGGCAGCGCAAAAGCCTGCGGGCCGGGCGTCGTCGCCGAGGCCGCGGATCACGCGCTTGGGTATGGCTGCCGGGCTTGCGAAAAACGGGGATAACAGCAGTCCCATGACCGGGGTGGTGCCGACCGCACGGACCAGCACGGTCCCCGGCGGGCCTAGCGCTGTCACGGAGCGCATAAGAAGCAGCATGCCGGCAAACGCCGGGAACCTTGACAGGCTGCGGAATGGCCGTTGGGCCGCCTCGGATACACCGAAAGTGGTGGCCGAAATAGCGGCGACGCTGGCGGTCCGATCCGGCCAGGCAGCGGCGATGTGCAATGCCAGGAATCCTCCCATGGAGTGGCCCACCAGGTTCCATCGCAGGTAGCCGAGCGAATGCAGTACCCCCGTGACCGTCCGTGCCATCGCCTCGATGCCGAAATGTCCCTGCCGGGCACCTTTCGTGGAGTCGCCCCAGCCGGGCAGATCAATAAGCACCCGGGGACGGGCCGGCGCACCGGAAAGCAACGGCAGAAAGCTGGTCCAGGAACCCGCGGCGCCGTGGAGGTAGACATCCGCTGTGACGGACGTTGAAGGCGGGCCCTCGGGGCCCTGCTGGACACGCACCGTGCAGGGGCCCAATTCGGTGGGAAAGACATACCGGCACAGCGTTGCCGCTTCCTTTGGAGCGGCGTTCTCCTGGACACTCATGGTCACCTTCTGTCGTGGTCTCAGAAGTTGATTCGGAGCGGCAGGCGTTCCGGACCGCTGGACGCGCGCGTCGTCGCCGGGCCCGCCGGGCCCGCCGGGCGGGCCGGGCGAATCCGGGCTCAGCGACGGCGCCATTTCGGCCACAACCGGGGGACGACGGTGTGCTTGCGGCTCAAGCCCCGGGCGGGCGCGGGGGTGACCGGCACCGGACCGCCGGGCTCCGGGCCCGCGGCGGCAGCGGCCCGTCCGTAGCGGGCGGCCAGCGGCGCGGCGCTGATGCCATGGGCCACCACGCTGAGCAGGACGGTGGCCGTAATGACGCCCACCGCCTCATCCGACACTGCTCCGAGGGCTTCCAGCGCCAGCAGCGCGAACACGAGCGAAGCCAGACCGCGCGGACCGAACCACCCCACAAAAAGGATGGTCTTGCGGTCGAGGCCGGTACCCATTGAGGCGAGGGCCACCGGCAGCATGCGCACCACCGTGAGGCTGAGCACGGCATAGACCAGAGTCAGGGGGACAAAGTTCGCCAGCATGGTCGGAACGGAGATGGCTCCGAAGGCGAGCCACACCAGCAGGGAGACCAGTCCGCCCATCTGCTCGACGAACACCAGTTCGGCCGGACCCCTTCGGCCGGCGCACGTGCCGAACGCCAGCCCGGCGCAGAACGCGGCGACGAAGCCGTTGCCGCCCACGGCGAGTGCGCCGGTGTAGGCGAGCAGGCTCAGCGCAAGGACACCGATGCCGGCGAAGTCCTCGGCGGCGGTTCCGCGCCGCCGGGCCAGCCGCAGCAGCCACCCGCCCAGGGCTCCGGCTGCTGCGCCGACGCCGGCGCCGATGAGCAGTTCGACGGCCGCGCCGCCAGGACCGGCGGCGCCCTCCATGCCTGCCGCGGCTGCCGCGCCCGCGATGGCGACCATAACCACCGGGGTGGCGATGCCGTCGTTGAGGCCGCTCTCGACAGTGATCAGCTGGCGGATCCGTGACGGCACCGCCGGGTTTGTCACCACAGGGATCCCGAGGGCGGCGTCGGTTGGCGCCAGCGCGGCGCCGACGAGGAGCGCCAGCCACAGCCCGAAATGGGGGAAGAACCACAGGGCCAGGAGCCACCCGAAGACGATGGTCAGCGGCAGGCCGATTCCCAGCAGCCGGACATAACGGCCCACGTCGCGGCGCAGCTGCTGGAGGGGCAGGCGGGCGGCGTCGGAGAACAGCACCCACACCAGGGTGATCTCGACCACCGGGGTGACGGCCTCCGGGGGCGAGGAGACATCGAGCATCCCGGACCAGGCCATGGCCGCGCCCACAGCGGTGAAGACCACGGGAGCGGTCAGGTCCGCCTGCTGAAGCCGCGCGGAAACCAGTGCCCACCCGAACAGCGTGGCGGCGATGAGGACTAAGGCCGTCAGCTCCATGTCGGATCTATGCCTCCAGTCTCATCTTCCGGGCCGGCCGGTTCGGCGCCCGCTTCCGCGCCCGTCTGGTCCCATGCGCGGAGGCGTCTGAGCAGGCTGCTTTTCTTCCGGGTGTGGTCCTGCATCCGGCCGAGAATATCCGCGAGCATGCTGATGGCCTCGTTGATGAAGGGTCCCTTGTTGAGCATGACGCACTCGGCGCGCTGGGCCATGGCGGCGTCCGTCACTTCGGCCCGGGACGGCCTGCCGGTCCGGGCGAGGGTGTCAAGCACCTGGGTGGCCCAGATCACGGGGACGTGGGCTGCCTCGCAGAGCCAGAGGATTTCCTCCTGGACCTCTGCGAGCCGTTCGTATCCGGCTTCCACGGCGAGGTCGCCGCGTGCGATCATGACGCCGACGTCGGCCCACTTCATGAGTTCCAGCAGGATATCGGGCAGCGCATTGAACGCCGCCTCGGTCTCAATCTTGAGCAAAATGTCCAGGTTCCTGTCCTGGCCCGGATCGAGGCGGGCGAGGAGGTCACGCACGTCTGCTGCGCCGCGGACAAAGGACATGCTCACGATGTCGGCGAGCTCCCGGACGTGCTCCAGATCGGCGATGTCCTGCTCGGTCAGGGCGGAGATGGTGAGCCGGGAGTCAGGGAGGTTGATGCCCTTTTCTGCGCGAAGCCGCGTACCTTGCGGCGCCGCGGAGGTGATCCGGGCCGTCAGCTCTCCCGGTCCGACGGCGGTGATCACCCCGCCGACCTTGCCGTCGTCGAACCAGATCCGCTCCCCGGGGCGGGTATCTGCCAGGACGCTGGCGAGCGTGCACCCGATGCGGTGGCTGCCCGCCGTCGTGTTGTCCGCGGGGTCCAGGCTGCTGGTGAGGACAAGGCTGTCCCCTCGGTGGATGAGCAGGCCCTCCTCCGCCGCCGGGAGGTCCCCGACTCTGACGGAGGGGCGCCCATGATTGTGGCCCTTGCGGCCGGCCGCATGGTCCGGGGCCGCAGTGAGCTTGGCCCCGGGCGTGAAGTAAGTCGTCTTCTCCAGCGTCACCAGGCAGCCGTTGGGGGCCGTCTGCTCGACGACGAGGGCGCGGCGGGCTCCGCGGGCATCGTCCAGCCTGATCTTCTGACCCCGGCGCCGGGAGCCGGCCCATGCGTCGTCATCCAGCGGAATGACGGGCAATGCCGGGCCGGGCGCTTTTGCGGTTTCTGCTTCAGGTGGTTCGCCGAGCCACGCGCGTCCCGGTGCCAGGATTTTGCCCGTCTTGCTGCGGGTCGGTTTGACGCGAAGGACCTTGGGACCCGGCCGGACCGGGCCCGTTCGCAGCTTCGGACCGGCCAGATCCATAGCGATGAGGCAGCGCTTCCCGGTGGCCTCCTCTGCGGCGCGGACGTGGTCCACCATGAGCCGCCACGATTCTGGGCCGTCGTGGGCGCAGTTGATGCGGGCCAGATCCATCCCACGCTCCACCATGCCGCGAACAAGGGACGGGTCCGTTGCCGCCTCGCCCGGCAGCGTAACCATAATGCGGGTGGAGCGGTCTTCCGGCTTGGGCCCCAGGAGGTTGACTGCATTCCGGGCGAGCAGCTCGCCGCCGTCGGGGAAACCGGCGGGCGGCGCGGTGTGCCCGCCGTCAGGGCTGACCAGCCGGGTGAGGGTCCAGATCAGCGATTCGATGCTGGGCAGCACATGGGCTTCCGTGCGTCCCAGCGAGGACAGGCCGTACTTCGAGAGGCGGGATTGCAGGTCCCGGATGTCGTGGCGCCGCAGCTCGGCGTAGTGAACGAGGTTGAGGGCGCTCTCGCGGTGGCGGGGCCGGACGGCGTCGATCTTTCCGCCGCTGCTTGTTTCGGCGTGCTTGACGCTGCGCCGGAGCCTGATGACTTCTTCAAGCAATGCGCGCAGTTCTTCGATCTCCGCACTGGACACGAGTATTTACTCCTGCGGGTCGTGTTGTCATCCCACGCCGGGCGTGCCGGAAGGGGCCATGCTCAATTTTAGGCGGGGTGGACCTGCCTGGGCCCGTGTCCAAAGACCCTTGGGGGCGGCGCAGGCCTCCCGGTGGGAAGCCCCGGTTATTCCCCTCGGAGGGGCCGAGCCGCCGACTCGGAGCGTCTAGCTGTTGAGCTCACGCTGGAGCCGGGTCCGGGCACTGTTTTCGACGAGCGTCGGGATGTAGAGTCTGATCCGCCCGGTGTCCAAGGAGTCGTATTCCTCGGCGACTATCCCCTCAATCCGGTGCCGGGGCGCCGCGGGGAAGCGGGAGGCGAGGCGCTCTGCAACCTTGCGGATGGTCGGTTCCCTCTCGGCATCGCTCACTTGTTCATTGTCATTCACGCCGATTCCGGCGTCAATCAATGGAGCGCCGTTCACTGGCCGTTAACCGGGCAACCCTACGCTGGGCAGGACCCATCTCCGTTCACGGGAAGGTGCCGCCATGAGCTTCGAAGGAAAGTCCGGGAGGAATGTCCACGGGAGCGAACTGAAACGAGGGCAGGAGGTCCGCGTCCGGGTCGGCGACCAGGATCTGGGCGTCGGTGTCGTCGATGAAGTGACGGTCGACGGCGGCAATGCCGTCTGGATCTTCTTCCCGGGGTCCGCGCCGCGCCGGGTCCCGACGGACCAGGGTGCGACCGAATTCACTGTGCTGGAGTCCGAAGACCGTTCGCCCCGGTAAAGCCCTGTGCCGGTGAAGCCCTGCCCCTCGGGACGCCGTCGCCGGTGTCGGGGGAGCCGCGGCGGAACGGATGCGCTCCTACCGTGTGAGCCGGTCCGCGTTGCGGCTCATGCGTTCGAGGACGCTGACAGCCATGGCATACTCATCGGCGCCGATGCCTGCCGTGAGCTCCCGCCGGGTGGCCTCCACCAGGGCTGCGGCCTGCGCATGCAGCGCGGAGCCGGCGTCGGTCAGGGCGAGCCGGCCCTCGAGCAGGACAACCAGCTTTTCCCGAACCAGTGCGGCCATATCCCGCTCCTGCGCGGCGGCGCCGCCTGCTGAGTTGAAGGGAAACAGGATATCTCCCACTTCAGCAGGCGTGGCGGGGCCGGCATTCAAAGCAGTGAGTACGTGCCACTGTCGTCGGGTGAGGTGAAGACGGGCCAGGGTGGCATCGAGTTGTGCCTCCAGCGATGCATCCAGCTGCTTGATCCAGTATCCGATGGGCCTGTTCACGAGTCCATGGTCGCAGGACCGTTATCCGTAGGCCAAGGTCCGGCGCTGGGGCCGTGAAGCGCTACGGCAGCCGCGACGGGCGCAGCAGGCTGGGCGTGCCGGCGAGAGCAGGGTCCAGCGGCACCGGGCTGACCAGCACGGCCGGGCCGCGGTGCAGGAGGCCGTCCGACAGCGGCTGGCAGCGCACGCCTCCCCGCCCGCGCATTGCGGCGTGCGCTCCGGGGGCGAGCATCTGGTCCATCCAGGCACACGGGTGGGCCGGCCGACCCGCCCGGAGCCGCACCAGATCCCCGCCTGACTCCAGGGCGAAGTCGTGGCCCAGCAGGGGAGCCAGGTGGGCGCCCCGGAGGACCACATTGCGCCGGGTCAGCAGCGGGTCAAACGGCCCGACGCCGAGCTCCGCGGACATCGCCTCCAGGGCTTCGGCCGCGAGCAGGGTGACGGCCGCGTCCATGTGCGCCGCCTTGCCGAAAAACCGGTCGCCCACGATCCCCTTGCCGGCCACCAGCTCCACCCGGTCCGCGTCCGTCGTGGGGACGTCGGCTGCACCCTCGCGGGCGCGGCCGAAGTACGCATGCGCGGGCGACACGAGGAGGTGCAAAATCTCGACGTCGTATGTGTAGCTTGCCGTCATGTCCCCAAACTATCCTCCCCGGCAGCGGACGGCACGCCGGCGCCGGAAGCGATTCCCGGCCCGTCCGGGCACGGGCCGTCTCGGGACGATCAGGAAGCCCGCCCGCAACACAATCGCCGCACCGGCCGTGCTGCGGGCGGGGCTTCCTCCTATGGCGCAAACCACGAGTCCGGGAGCACAATGCGAGACATCAACGGAGAGGACGTGGGGACTGTGGAATCTGCAAACGAGAACGTGGTCAAACGGCTGGTCGGGTGCCTCAATGACCGTCGGGTTGAGCTCATGGATGAACTGTTCCACGAGGACGCCGTGATGCACTGGCCGCAATCCGGAGAACTCGTCCGCGGCGCCGAGAACCGGAGGGCCATCTACAACGCCTTCCCGCAGCTGCCGACCATCACGCCCCGCAGGCTGGTCAGCGGCGGGGACCTGGTGGTCCTCGAGGCATCACTGGACTACGAGGGTCCGACGTACGAAACGGTCTTTATCTTCGAATTCCGGGACGGCAAGATTGCCACGGAAACGGCGTACTGGAGTGAGGCCTTCGAGGCGCCGGCCTGGCGTGCCCAGTGGGTTGAAAAAACCTAGCGAGGAGATCAGGGTCGGATGCAATGATGGTCGGCATGAATATCGTGGAGTTTCTGGAAGCGCGCATCGCGGAGGAAGAAGCAGCGATCCGCGATGGCATGTTCGTTCTCGGTACGTCGGATCTCCCGGAAGACAGAAGCGACGGCAAGGGTTCCCTGGGCGAGCGGATGGAGGAGGAGTGCGCGCAGAAAAGGGCCATCATCGCCAGCTGGAAACAAGCTGCCGCCGCCGAAGGAATCGAGGATCCCGCGGACGCTGAGGGGACGGTTGCCGTCGCCCGCCGGGCCATGCTGACCATATTGGCCGGGTCCTATCGGGAGCACCCGGACTACGATCCGGGGTGGTCGCCGGATCTGCCCACCGACGTGCCGGCTGAATAGCCCGGCGACATTGCAAGAGTACTGCCCGGATGACCCGCCGGAGGCGTCAAGTGGCACGTGCCCGGGCGGCCGCCCGGAACTTCGTTATCCGCCCGGTCGTTCCAAGGTCATGATCAGGCGTTTCGGTATTCCGGCTGCCGTCCTCCTGGCCGCCATGGCAATCGCCGTCGTGCTGTATCTGTTCCAGCCGTGGCGGATCTTCACGAGCTCAACCGTGAGCGAGGACGTGCCGACCGTTCTCCCGCAGACCAGCCAGCCCGCGGGGCCCTCCGACGAGCCCACACCACCCGCCCCGCGTGAACTCGCCACGGGCCAATTGATCAGCCATGAACATTCCAGCTCCGGAGCCGTGAAAATCATCGAGCTTCCCGACGGGAGCCGCATCCTGAGGTTCGAAGGGCTCGATACCTCCGACGGTCCGGACCTCCGGGTGTGGCTCAGCGACGCCCCGGTGATCGAAGGACCGGCCGGCTGGTACCTCTTCGATGACGGGGCGCACCTCGATCTGGGTGCGCTCAAGGCCAACAAGGGCGATCAGAACTATGAGATCCCGCCCGGAACGAACCTGGCCAACTACAGCTCCGTCAGTATCTGGTGCGCTCGATTCGCGGTCTCCTTTGCCGCCGCCGAGCTGACGGGTTAGGACTGCCGGGCCGGCCTACCGGAGGGGGCTAGTCCGCGGACGGCCGCTTACGCTGCAGTTTCGTCGCCGCCCGCTGTCCCTTGGCCGCGAGGCGGCGCTGCTGCGATCCCCGGGTGGGTTTGGTCGCCCGGCGGCGGGCAGCTTCGGGGGCGAGGCCGTCCGCCACAAGGTTGGCAAGCTTGGCCAGGGCCATCTCGCGGTTGCGCAGCTGGGAGCGCCGTTCGGAAGCGGTCACGGTGATCACCCCCGCGACGAGGCGCCGTCCGAGCCGTGTGGCCAGCAGCAGCCGTTGCTCTTCCGAAAGCGCCGCTGAGGCGGCGACATTCCAGGAGAGTTCGACGCGGCTGTCCGACGTGTTGACGTGCTGGCCGCCGGGCCCGGACGAGCGCGAGAACCGCCAGCCGAGTTCCGACGCGGGAATCGTGAGCGCGGGTGACACCTCCAGATCCATGGAACTAGCGTTGCACGATATTGGCCGGTTCACCGCCGGGGGCGAGCCCGGCGTCTGGCGGGCCTCGCCTAGCGGGCCGTCGTGGCTGATCAGCTCGTGTACAACTGAAACTATGACGCGAACCACGACAACACGGCTGGCCGACGGCCGCGAGATTCTCTATTTTGATGACGCCGGGTCCGCCGAGCGGCCCGCCGCCTCCCTCGTGGACCACCGCGAGCTGCCCGCCCGCCCCGAACCGGGCCAGCTGCGCTTCGATGCGCTCAGCGGCGAATGGGTCGCCGTCGCCGCGCACCGGCAGTCGCGCACGCACCTGCCGCCGGCGGACCAGTGCCCCATCTGCCCGACGACGCCGGCCAACCGGACCGAGATCCCGGCGCCGGACTACGACGTCGCCGTCTTTGAGAACCGCTTCCCCTCCCTGGGTCCGGCCACCCACGACGTCCCTCCAGCGCCCGGCTGGGGGACCACGGCCCCCGCCGTTGGCCGCTGCGAAGTGGTGGCCTTCACCCCGCAGCACACCGGGTCCTTCGCGGAACTGGGCTGGCAACGCACCCGCACGGTGATTGATGCCTGGGCCCACCGGACGGAGGCGCTCAGCGCGCTGCCCGGTATCCAGCAGGTCTTCCCGTTCGAAAACCGCGGCGCCGAGATCGGCGTCACCCTGCACCATCCGCACGGGCAGATCTACGCCTACCCGTACGTCACGCCCCGCGCCGCGGTCTTGGCGGCGGCCGCCGGCGCCTACTCTGCCGCGTCCGACGGCGGGGCGACACTCACGTCCTCGCTGCTGCGGGCTGAACGCCATGACGGCAGCCGTATGGTGCTCGAAGGCGAACACTTCAGCGCCTACGTCCCCTTTGCGGCCCGCTGGCCCCTGGAAGTCCACCTCGTCCCGCACCGCCGGGTCCCCGACCTCGCAGCGCTGGACGGTGCCGAACGAGACGAGCTGGCGGAGCTTTATCCGGAGCTGCTGAAGCGCTTCGACGCCCTCTACCCGACGCCCACCCCCTACATCGCGGCCTGGCACCAGGCGCCGCTGGAGCCGGGCCTCCGCCGGGACGGCCACCTGCACCTGCAGCTCACGTCTCCGCGCCGCGCCGCGGACAAGCTCAAGTACCTGGCCGGCTCCGAAGCCGCGATGGGGGCCTTCATCAGCGACACCACACCGGAGTCCGTGGCCGCCCGGCTGCGGGAACTGGCCAGGGCTGTTCCAGCCGCGCGTCCTTCCTGACGTCGACTGCTCCGTAACGGCCCTTTTGAGCCCCCAAAACGGCGGTTGCGGAGCAGTCGATGCATTACTACTGCAGCGGCAGGAACGCCACGGTGTAGATGCCGAGGGCGGCGAGGACCACGACGCTGCCGGCAATGGCCGCCGTCGCCCTGACGTTCGCGGTCATCGCCGCCCCACTGATGCCGCTGGCGGCGCGGTGGTAGCGGCGTCGCTGCGTGAGGACGATGCCCAGGGCGACCAGCAGCGATGCCGCCACAAGGGTGCCCGCAAACCAGCCGTAGTGGGGCATCCAGCGCAGGAAAATGCAGGCCGCCGTGACCAGCGTCAGGGCGGTCCGCCGCCAGGCGAGGTCCGTCCGTTCGGGCTGGAGTCCAGGGTCGTTGTGGACCGCCGCCGGCCTGGTGCGTGCCATGGCTAGGCCGGCCGCCAGATCACGAAGACGATCAGCACGGCCGCGACGAGGGCGCCGCCGGCTGCCAGGATGGGGGCGATCAGGGGCGCCGGGAGCGGAGCCTGGCGCCGCATGGCACGTTCCACATTGAGCCAGCGAAAGAATGCGCCACCACCGGTCACCAGCCCCAGCAGGAGCAACAGCACTGCCACGGTCTTGCGGATTTCCGGAGAGAACAGCTCCGACGTGAAGGCCTCGACGGCGATGCCGCCGGCCACCATCGCCAGCGAGGTCCGGATCCAGGCCAGGAACGTGCGCTCGTTGGCAAGGGTGAACCGGGGATCCGGTTCGGTCCCGCCGCCCAGGGCCCAGGCCGAGAACCTGTGCCGGCCCCTGTCCGGCTCCTTCGCGGCGGCGTTCGCCCCGGTGCCGGTGCCGGTGCCGGTGCCGGTGCCGGTGCCGGTGCCTGTCCCGGTGCCGGTCCCGGCCGGGGACTGGGCGGGGCCGCCAAGTGCCTCGCGGCCGGTGCGTGACGTGTCGGGTGTCTCGTCGTGTGCGGTCATAGTGCTTTCAGGATGTCACCTAGGGAGGCGTTTCCGCACTTCAGCGGCAACGGCGGCCGGTACCTCAGTTATGAACGGCCGCAAACAGGTTCAGGCTCGCGGAGAACACCAGCCACGAAACGTAGGGCAGCATCAGCAGCCCGGCTGTCCTGCTGATCGGCCCGAAGTGGAGGACAGCCAAGGTTGCCGCCACGGCATGGGCCCCGAGCACAACGAGGGCCAGCCACAGCGCCGCGGTCCCCAGCATCGGGTACAGGCCGAAGAACATCAGCGGCCACGCCAGGTTCAGCAGCAGGAGAACGCCGTAGACCTTGAGCGCAGCCCTGCGCGGGAAGTGCCGCTGCCGCCACACCAGCCACACCGCCACAGCCGCGGCCGCGTAGAGCACCAGCCACACAGAGCCGAAAATCCACCCGGGCGGTGTCCACGGCGCCTTGTCGGCCAAGGCGTACCACGTGCCGTTCATCCGGATCGGCAGCGAGCCCAGCAGCGACACCAGCCAGGACGCCGCCAGGAAGCCGATCAATGCCGGGCCCTGCCGCTGCCAGGGTCGATCGCCGGGAATCGCGGGACGCGGGGGAACTTCTTCAACGTTGGCGGGGGAGGGGCTGCGGCCCTGGTCCCGGCGGTACGTGAATACCGTGGGACCACAGTGCAGGTCTGCGGGCTGTGGCCATTTTCCTCGGGTACGTCCTCGCCCATGGTCGGTGTTCCGTTGGGCCGGCACGAGGAAACACAGGCCACGGTCTGCTGTGATCCGATCAGCTGGTTCCAGCGTGCCCACCTGATTTCCAACCCCTCCGCGTTCATCCTCGGCAAACCCGGTCTGGGCAAGTCCACGCTCGTGCGCCGCATGATGCTGGGCCTCTCCGGCCAGGGCGTCCATCCCCTCGTTCTTGGGGACCTGAAGGGCGAACACGTGGATGCCATTAGCGCCATTGGCGGGCAGGTCATCGAACTCGGCCGGGGACGGGGCTACCTGAACATCCTCGATCCGGGACAGGCCATTGAGGTCGCCCAGCTCCTCGAGGAGCGCGGACACCACGAAGCGGCCGTCCGGGTCCGGGCCGATGCCCACGGCCGGCGCCTGAACATGGTCGTTTCCCTCATCACGATCAGCCGGAACAACCCGCCCACGGATCAGGAACAGACCATTTTGGACCGCGCCCTGCGCGTCCTCGATGACTCCTTCGAGGGCGTTCCGGTCCTGAAAGACCTGCTCGACGTCATCATCGCCGCCCCGGACGAGCTGCGCCAGGTTGCACTGGACCGCGGCGACATGAACGTCTACCTGCAGGAAACCCGGGCACTGGAAGCAACCCTGTTGGGCCTGACCGGAGGCGGGAAGCTCGGAGAAATCTTCTCCCGGCACACCACCAACCCCATGATGCGCGACCGCGCCGTGGTCTTCGATGTCTCCAGCATTGACGAGACCGAAACCGACCTCCAAGCTGCAATTCTGCTCGCGTGCTGGTCCTACGGATTCGGCACCGTCAACGTCGCCAACGCCCTCGCCGACGCCGGTCTGGAACCGCGCCGGAACTACTTCGTCGTCCTGGACGAGCTGTGGCGGGCGCTGCGCGCCGGTAAAGGCATGGTGGACCGGGTGGACGCCCTGACCCGTTTGAACCGCTCCGTGGGTGTCGGTCAGATAATGATTTCCCACACGATGTCCGACCTGCTGGCGCTGCCGGCGGAAGAGGACCGGATGAAAGCCCGCGGCTTCGTGGAACGCTCCGGCATGGTGATCTGCGGTGGCCTCCCGGCCTCGGAAATGCCGTTGCTGACCTCGGCCATCCCGTTGTCGGGTGAGGAGCAGCAGAAGCTCATCTCCTGGCAGGACCCGCCCGCCTGGGACTCACGCGGGCTCGACGTCGAACCTCCCGGACGTGGGAAGTTCCTGATCAAGGTCGGCGGCCGCCCCGGCATCCCCGTCCAGATCGGTCTAACTTCCATCGAGGCCTCCCTGAACGACACCAACAAGCGCTGGCACGCCAACAGTGAGAAGTTCGCGTGAATTTTGACGCTTTTGGCGTGAACTTGAGCATGCCCGGGGGCTGCGGCGGGTGTTGGTGCTCAGGTTCGGGGAACCTGTTCGCCCTCAAGGGTGAGGTCCGGGTGCTCGACGGTGTTGGAGGTCGAATCGATCACGCCGGGAATGACGATCTTGCCGGGCGGCAGCTTCACCTCGCGCCAGATCTTCCACTCGTGCTCATGCGCACCGTTGGCGGCGGGGAACGACACCGCCTGCGGCAGAGCGGTCAGCACGATGTCGACGATATCCCTGAGCGGCACGTCGGTGTGGCGCGGGGCCATGGTCGAGCCCCAGCACACATGCATGCGCATGCGATCGGGCGGCAGGTCGCGCACCGCGTGGTTGAGCGCGGCGACGTTGACGGCGATGATCTTGCGGAATTCCTTGAGGGGCAGGTCGAGATAGACCATGTGGCGCAGCATCGCGAGGTCGGGGCAGTCGAGTTGCAGGATGAAGCCGGCCTCGACGATCGCCTGGTACTCGCGCCGCATCACGTCGGCGATGATGGGAGTCAGCCCTTCGGCCGCCCATCGCTCGGCGCGATCGCCGCTGCGCGTGACGGCAAACACTTGCTCACCCTCGGCGAGCCACCGCCGGGCCACGCGCTCTCCCAGGTATCCGCAGCCGAAAATCAACTTGGTCATTGTGGTTTGTCGCTCAATCGTCCAGCCCGCGAGGCGGCGCGATCGCGGGATCGTGTCCACTACGCAACTGTTCCAGGTACGCCGTGAGCATGATTTGCGCGGCCAGCTTGTCGAGCCGTGCCTGGCGCCGCTTCTTGGTCAACTTCATGCCCGAGAGCAGCGCCTGCGCCTCCTGCGTCGTGAAGCGCTCGTCGAAGTAGACCACTTCGACACCCGTTGCTTCGGCCAGCCAGGCGCCAAACGTGCGGGCCTCGCGCGATTTTGCGCTTTCGCGGCCATCGAGGTGTACCGGCAGGCCGACAACGAACCGCGCGATCTGCTCCTCGGCGGCCAAGGT